>NZ_JBRERY010000011.1:0-82996 GCF_052907225.1 Brevundimonas sp. RM1 | reverse complement strand
GGCCCAGTCGTTGGCCCTGCCCGGCCCCTCGGACGCCGAGATCGAGCAGATGCTGCTGCTGGGCGCCCGCACGCCGGACCACGGCAAGCTGTTTCCCTGGCGCTTCGTCATTCTGGGTCCGCGCAGTCGCGCCGAACTGTCCGAGGCCCTCGCCGCCCTGGGCGAAACCCAGAACCGCACCGGCAAGGAGATCGCCGCCCTGGCCAAGCTGGCCAACCCGCCGCTGACCGTCATGGTCGTCTCGACCCCGATCCAGGGCCACAAGGTGCCGGTCTGGGAGCAACAGCTGTCCGCCGGCGCCGTCTGCATGAACCTGGAGCACGCGGCTAACGCCCTGGGCTATTCGGCCAGCTGGATCACCGACTGGTATTCCTACGACCCCGCCGCCGTCGCCCTGTTCGGCGTCGAGGACGGCGAGAGCATCGCCGGCTTCATCCACGTCGGCTCCCTGTCCGAGCCCCCGCTGGAACGCCCTCGCCCCAATCTGGAGCACAAGGTGACGGCGCGCCCGTAACGCTCCCTTCTCCCCTTGTGGGAGAAGGTGGCAGCCGAAGGCTGACGGATGAGGGGTTTTGCAACGACGGAGAGACCCCTCATCCGACCTCGCTGCGCTCGGCCACCTTCTCCCGCAAGGGGAGAAGGGCGCCCTACCGCCCCTCCTCCTCCGGCCGGTGCACGATCGACACCAGCACCACCGAGATGATCATCAGCAGGAACCACGCCCCCAGCTTGTTCAGGCTGACCATCTCCCATCCGCCCTCCTGCCCCGGATAGACCCAGGCCCGCGCGAACGTCCCCAGGTTCTCCGCAAACCAGATGAACAGCGCCACCAGCCCATAGCCCAGCAGCAGCGGCATCGACCGCCGCGTCCGGTCGGCGGTGAAGTAGAACCACCCCCGCATGAACAGCAGCCCCGTCGCCGCGAACAGCGCCAGCCGCACGTCCGGCAGCCAGTGATGGGCGAAGAAGTTGACGTAGATCGCCGCCGCCAGCACCCACGTCGTCCACAGCGGCGGATAGTTCCGCACCCGGATATGGAAGATGCGCTGCACCCGCGCGATGTAGCTGCCCACCGCCGCATACATGAAGCCCGAGAACAGCGGCACGGCGCCGATCCTCAGCACCGACTCTTCCGGATAGATCCACGACCCGTGATAGGTCTTGAACAGTTCCATGACCGTCCCGGCGACATGGAACAGAAAGATGACCCGCGCCTCCTCCCAGCTCTCCAGCCGAAAGGCCAGCATCAGCGCCTGTATCCCCAGCGCCCCCAGCACCAGAAAGTCATAGCGCGCCAGCGGCGCCCCACCTTCAGGCCACAAGACGGGCCAGAACAGAAACGTCCCCAGGATCAGCGCCAGCATCGCCCCGCCGAACAGACACGCCCACCCCTGCTTCAGCCCGAACCACAGGAACTCATAGGCGTAACGGCGAAGGCGCGAGCGGTCGGCCCACGCCTCCGCGCGGGTCATCAGGCGGCGACCCCAGACTTCGAGCGGGAGGCGAGAGGATGGGGTCATGAAAGAAGATTAGCCGGATTCTGAACTATTCGAGCTACCTGCGTCCTTTGGATGACCGCACGTAATGGAGAAGTATTCTTCGCCCAAGCGTTGCCGCGCACCACATGCCCGCCTACATTGGAATAACGGCAATCGAGGAACGCCCAAGGAGGCACAGAAGATCAATGGCGCGCACCCCCAAGGCAAAGACCCCGGCGGAAGTTGAGCCAACCTCGAAGGCCGAGACAGCACTCAGAAAAAAGCGATCTCAGCGGTCCTTTCCGGCTTCAACGTTTGAAGAGCCCTTAGAATTTGCGAGAGCGATATTCCGTATCGGGAGCGGGCAGCCCGTGAAGCGGCTCACTCTTTTCGATCAACTCGGGAAATCGCCGGAAAGTGGCGGGTCTCGCCAACTGATTGTGAACGCCGGGAAGTACGGCCTCACGCGCGGAGGCGTTCAAGCCGACAACATCGAATTGACGCCCGAAGGGCAGAAGGCCGTCGATGAACAAGTGACGAGGCGTGAGCAGGCCCGCGTATGGACAGAACTGGCAATCTCGAGGATTGAGCCATTCCAGAAACTATACGATAAATTTGTAGGCAATAAGCTTCCCGCTCATGCGGTGCTGATCGACGCCGCGAAAGATGCCGGGATCGAGCCTGAACATGCTGCCGAAGCCGTCGATACATTCGTCGTCAACCTACGCTTTGCCGGACTTCTTAAAACCCTGTCCGGCGCAGAGCGTATCATTTCTTTGGATATGCTTCTGAGCGAGTTGCCAGCGGCATCATCACCAAGCTCATCATCAAGTCCGTCAGTACCGTCTGGCAGCATAATTACATCTGAGCATGCACAGTTCGAAAGCACCTGCTTCTACATTGCGCCGATCGGTGACGAGGGTTCCGAACCACGTAAGCATTCGGATCTCTTCCTCGGGTCCATTGTAGAACCCGCCCTAGAGACATTTGGTCTTCAAGTGATCCGGGCCGATTCTATCGACAAGCCAGGCATCATCACCCGACAAATCATTGACTACATAATGAGATCTCGATTGGTAATCGCAGACCTATCGTTTCACAATCCAAATGTATTCTACGAACTAGCTCTAAGACACGCAATCAAACTACCCATCGTTCAACTTATTCGCTCAACTGACAAACTACCATTTGACGTAAATCAAATGCGGACTATATCCATCGATACGACCGATATCTACTCTTTGGTTCCCCGCATCGACTCCTATCGTGCCGAAGTAGCGAACCAAGTCCGGCGCGCACTTGAAGCCGACTACGTGGTGGACACCCCCATCTCCACCTATTTCCCGAACCTGACGGTGACCCTCTAGCCTCACCCCCGCCCGCGATACCCCGCCACGCCCTGATCCGGCAGCCACACGCCCTCCAGCGGCGCGCCCGTCTGCCAGAAGACGTCGATAGGGATGCCGCCGCGCGGATACCAATAGCCGCCGATGCGCAGCCATTTCGGTTGCAGCAGTTCGGCCAGGCGCTTGCCGATGGCGACGGTGCAGTCCTCGTGGAAGGCGCCGTGGTTGCGGAAGCTGGTCAGGTACAGCTTCAGGCTCTTGCTCTCGACCAGCCAGTCGCCGGGCACATAGTCGATGACGATGTGGGCGAAGTCGGGCTGGCCCGTCACCGGGCACAGGCTGGTGAACTCCGGCGCGGTGAAGCGCGCCACATAGAGGGTGTCGGCGTGCGGATTGGGCACGCGCTCCAGCACCGCCTCTTCCGGGTTGGTCGGGGCGGCGGTCTGGACGCCGAGTTGGCTGAGGCTGTCGGTATAGTGCGTCATGCCCGCCATTTAGGCGTTCGGCCCGCCAAAGAAAACGCCGCCCCCGCCGCAATCGGCCATCCCCCTGTCGCCGCTGTGCTAGACTGCCCTGCGGCCGAGGGGAGAGCGGCCGTCCGACGCTGGGGGATTTCAGACGATTCAGACGAATTGGACTCTGTTTTTTCTCGAGACCGACGCGCCGTCGCGGACCTCGATTGCTGAAGATCAATGCGCGCGTCGCCGGATCGGTCGATCGCTCGACGTCAAGCGGAAAGGATCGGGATCATGGCCGTCCCACAGAGCAAGACCGAGTTGTTGAGCGCGATCGAGGTCAGCTTCGACAAGCTGATGACTGACCTTCGTGCGGTTCCGCTCGACCTGGCGGACGACTGCGGCCTGGACGGTCACGCCGCCGGAACGCGCATGAGCATCGCCAACCTCGTCTCCTATCTGATCGGATGGAACGAGCTGGTTCTCAAATGGCTGGACCGCGACAAGGCCGGTCTGCCCGTCGACTTCCCGGAAACCGGGTTCAAGTGGAGCGAACTGGGTCGCCTCGCCCAGAAATTCTATCGCGACTATGAGGCCCTGCCCTATCCGGCCCTCCTCCAGCGGCTGGAGGCCGCCAAGAGCCGCATCGTATCAGAGATCGAAAGCCGTTCGGACGACACCTTGTACGGGCGCTGCTGGGTCGACGGGAAATGGACCATGGGGCGGATGATCCAGTTCAACACGTCCTCTCCCTACGCTAATGCGCGCGCCCGGCTCAGAAAGCGGCTCAGGGCGATACAGGCCTCGGCGGCCTGCGCCTGACGGGGGGAGCCGAACCGCATTGCCTTCCCCGACGACACCCGGTTAGCGTGGCCTAAAACAACCTATCCCTTCAGGAGAGACGACCCGTGGCCATTCCCGCTTCCCTGCAGTCCGGCCTGAAGCTGCCGGTGATCGCCTCGCCCATGTTCCTGGTGTCCGGGCCGGATCTGGTGGTCGAGGCCTGCAATGCGGGCGTGATCGGCACCTTCCCCTCGCTGAACCAGCGCACGACCGAGGGCTATCGGGAGTGGCTGCACGAGATCAAGTCGCGGCTGAAGCCCGGCGCCGCCCCCTTCGGCGTCAACCACATCATCCACCCGACCAACTCGCGCCTGATGGCCGACATGATGGTCTCGGTCGAGGAGAAGGTGCCGCTGGTCATCACCTCGCTGGGCGCCGTGCGCGACGTGGTGGATGCGGTGCACGGCTATGGCGGCGTGGTCTTCCACGACATCGCCAATGTGCGTCATGCGCGCAAGGCGGCCGAGGCGGGCGTCGATGGGCTGATCCTGGTCGCCAACGGCGCGGGCGGGCACGCGGGCGTGGTGAACCCCTTCGCCCTGATCAACGAAGTGCGCGGCTTCTTTGACGGGACCATCATCCTGGCAGGCTGCATCTCGACCGGCCAGGACGTGGCGGCGGCGCTGATGATGGGCGCGGACTTCGCCTATATGGGCACCCGCTTCATCGCCACGACCGAGAGCGCGGCCCAGCCCCACTACAAGGAGCTGATCGTCCAGTCGGGCTCGGCCGACATCACCTATACGCCCGCCGTGTCGGGCATTCCGGCCAACTTCCTGACCCCCTCCCTGGTCGAGAACAAGATCGACCCCAAATCCCTGCCCGAGCACAAGCTGGACATGGGCGAGGAGGCCAAGGCCTGGAAGACCATCTGGTCGGCGGGCCAGGGGTCAGGCGCCGTCCACGACGTGCCGACAACGGCTCAGCTTGTCGCTCGGCTAACGGACGAGTTTTCGCAAGCCTGTGATAAATTCGACAAGAAGCGCCTCTAGGAAGCGGCCTCGACACTCCCCTATCGAGGCCGACCATGCGCATCCTGACGACCGCCCTGAAGACGACCGTCCTGGCGACCGCCCCGCTCCTGATCCTGGCCTCGACGGCCCAAGCACAGGCGCAGGACATGCCCGGCCGCTGGAGCTTCAGCGCCGGCGCCGCCAGCGACAACCGCTCCAAGGACGCCTCCAAGTCGGACGGCGATCCCTTCGTCTGGGGCGCAGCGGAATGGGAAAGCGACAGCGGCCTCTTCTACGTCAGCCCCGCCGCCGAAACGATCAAGAGCGGCGGCTCTGAGCTGGAGGTCGAACTGGCCGGCGGCGTGCGTCCCCAATGGGCCGGCTTCGACTTCGACCTGAACGTCGCGCACAAGTGGCGGCTGGACGCCAACCCCGGCTATGACGCCAACGCCTGGGAGTTCACCGCCGACATGAAGCGGTCGATCGGCCCGGCCAGCGCGCGCCTGCGGCTGCAGCACTCGCCCGACGGCGCCGGTTCGGTGAAAGCCTGGACCTGGGTCGCGGTGCGCGGCGGCTGGGACTTCACCGACAAGCTGAACGTCTCGGCCGAGATCGGCCGCCGCGAGCAGGACAACAGCGTCGACTACACCGGCTACAACATCGGCGCATCCTACGCCCTGACCCGCAATCTGGAGGCCGATCTGCGCTGGCACGGCACCAACGCCAAGGTTCCTGGCGAGCAGTACGCCGACGCCCTGGTCGCCGGGATCAGCGTTTCCTTCTGATCCGGGCGCGGCGCGTTTCGGGCGCCCGGTTTCACCTTTGGCCCGAAAGGGCCTAGGCTACGGTCATGACTTTTCGACCGACGACCTTGGAACGTGCGTATCAACTGGCCGAAAGCGGCGGCTGCCGGACGGTAGGCGACGTCAAGCAAGCCCTGAAGATGGAGGGCTATGAGCGGATTCAGGATGCGCTCTACGGCTCGACCATCACCTCGGCCCTGCGCAAGCTGTGTCAGGAGAACTGGGTTTCGCCGCCGGAAACGGCCGAGCCCTGACGCCCCGGCTCTTGCATTAGGACACCGGAGCGTCCACCTTAGAGGGGTCGATCTCTCTGCGTCACGCTCTGCCTTCTGCCCCGCGCACCGAGGTCTAAGCCGATCCATACAGACCCGACAGGTCTTCAGGGACGTTCTCTGAGGCCAACTTCTAGCGGAGGTCCTGAAAATGGCTACCGGCACTGTTAAATGGTTCAACTCCACCAAGGGCTACGGCTTCATCCAGCCGGACGACGGCGGCAAGGACGTCTTCGTCCACATCTCGGCTGTTGAACAAGCCGGCCTGCGCGGCCTGGACGAAAACCAAAAGGTTTCCTACGAAATCGAGCGCGACCGTCGCTCGGGCAAGGAATCGGCTGGTCAACTGAAGACCGAAGGCTGATCCGGCTCCATCGCCGGCTACGTCAGCAATGACGGGCCGACGATGACAGGATTTAAAGCGCGCAGGGGTCGCCCTCTGCGCGCTTTTCTTTTTGCGCCCTAGGCCGCCAGCGAGGGCCGCCGCAGCTGGACGAAGTCCGCCCCGCTGGGCGACTGGAACAGGCGCAGGTCAAACTCAGGCAGGATCGCCAGCAGGTGATCGAAGATGTCCGCCTGGATCGCCTCATACTCGGCCCAGGCCACGGTGGCGGTGAAGGCGTAGATCTCCAGCGGCAGCCCTGTCTCCGTCGGCTGCATCTGGCGCACCAGCAGCGTCATGTCCTGACGGATGCGCGGATGGTTTTCCAGATAGTTCTGAACATAGGCGCGGAAGGCGCCGATGTTGGTCGAGCGCCGCATATTGACCGGGTCGCGCCCGGCCTCGACCAGCTTGGCGTTCCAGTCGGCCATCTCGGCGCTCTTGTCGGCCAGGTAGTCGTCGATCAGCAGAAAGCGCCGCATCCTTTCACGCTCGGCGTCGGTCAGGAAGCGCGCGCTGGTCTGGTCGATCAGCAGGGACCGCTTGATGCGGCGCCCGCCGCTGTCCTGCATCCCGCGCCAGTTGCGGTAGGATTCGCTGATCAGGCGCCAGGTTGGGATGGTGGTGATAGTCTTGTCCCAGTTCTGGACCTTCACCGTGTGCAGGGCGATGTCGATGACGTCGCCGTCGGCGTTGACCTGGGGCATCTCGATCCAGTCGCCCACGCGCAGCATGTCGTTGGAGTTCAGCTGAACCGACGCCACCAGCGACAGGATGGTGTCCTTGAACACCAGCATCAGCACCGCCGCCAGCGCACCCAGGCCTGACAGCAACAGCAAGGGCGATCGGTCGATCAGGGCCGCGATCACCAGAATGGTGGCGATGGCGTAGATGACGATCTTCAGAACCTGCAGATAGCCCTTGATGCTGCGGCGATGCGCGCGCGGCGAGCGGGCGTAGAGGGCGTTAGCCATGTCCAGACCCGCGCCGATGCCGATGGCCACGGCCACGATCATGAAGGCCCCGGCCACGTTCTGGACCAGGGTGACGAAGCCGGGCGCCAGATGCGGCACGCCGCCTATGCCCTGATGGATGATGACGGCCGGAACGACGCGGGTGAAGCTGCGCACCACAGGGCGCAGCAGCACGTCGAGATCATGCACCGCCCGCCCGACGATCCGCAGGATCAGTCGGGTCAGGATGCGGCGGACCACAAAGTCCGCCATAAAGGCGACTAGGACGAGAAGACAGAGCCCGATCAGCATCTCCGCTGTCGGGAACTCCGCCAGGCGATCACGCATGGCGATGAAATCAAACATGGGCCCAGCCTAGGCAGGGCTGCCGGGGATTTGAACCCCGGCGCCTCAATCAGCCTCAGCCGATAGCCTGATCCAGGTCGGCGATCAGGTCGTCGATGTCCTCGACCCCGACCGACAGGCGGATCAGGTTGTCGGTGACGCCCCCCGCCTCACGCACCTCTTTGGGCACGGATGCGTGGGTCATGATGGCCGGGTGGTTCACCAGGCTCTCCACGCCGCCCAGCGACTCGGCCAAGGTGAAGACCTGCACCCGCTCCAGCACACGCTTGGTGCGCTCCAGATCGCCGTCGATCAGCACCGTGACCATACCGCCGAAGCGACCGTTCATCTGGCGCGCGGCCAGCTCGTGCTGCGGGTGGCTGACCAGACCCGGATAGATGACCTTGGCGACCCCTGCCCGGTCTTCCAGCCAACGGGCCACCGCCAGGGCGTTCTCATTGTGCGCCTTCATGCGCAGACCCAGGGTCTTCAGACCCCGGTTGGCCAGGAAGGCGTCGAACGGCCCCATGACGCCGCCGATCGAGTTCTGCAGGAACTTCAGCTGGGCCGCCATCTCGGCGTCCTTGGCGACCAGAACCCCGCCGACGATGTCGGAGTGGCCGTTCAGGTACTTGGTCGCCGAGTGCATGACCACGTCGGCGCCCAGGGCCAGCGGCTGCTGGCTCCACGGCGTGGCGAAGGTGTTGTCGACCACCAGGATCAGCTTGTGCGCCTTGGCGATCTTCGACAGGGCCTCGATGTCGGCCAGCTTCATCAGCGGATTGGTCGGGGTCTCGACCCACAGCATCCGCGTCTTGTCGGTGATCGCCGCCTCGACCGCCGCCAGGTCGGTCAGGTCGATGTAGCTGAAGTCCAGCCCCATCGAGCGACGGCGCACCCGCTCGAACAGCCGCCACGAACCGCCATACAGGTCGTCGCCGGTGATGATGTGCGACCCGGCGTCCAGCAGTTCCAGCGCCGTCGAAGTCGCCGCCATGCCCGAGCCGAAGCCGAAGGCCTGAACCCCGCCCTCCAGATCGGCGATGCAGGCCTCGAAGGCCTCGCGCGTCGGGTTCTTGCCGCGGGCGTATTCATAGCCCTTGTTCACGCCGGGGCTTTCCTGGGCGTAGGTCGAGGTGGCGTAGATCGGCGTCATCACCGCGCCCGTCGTCGGGTCCGGCTGCTGGCCCGCATGGATGGCGCGGGTCGAAAAGCCCTGGCGGTTCTTCAGTTCAGACATGGGCTTACCGGTTCAGGCTGAGGTGGTTGATCAGGTCGGTGCGGGTGATCAGGCCGACGAAGGCCTCGCCGTCCAGCACGATGGCGACGCGGTCGCGATCGAAGACCGGGATCAGGGCGTCCAGCGACTCCGTCACCTGAAGCGTGTCCAGATCGCGCGTCATGGCCGAGGCGACCGGCTTGGCGAAGCGCTCCTTCCGCGTGATCTCGTCGGTGTTCATGATGTGGACGATGTCGCTCTCGTCCAGAATGCCGACCAGGCGGCCGTCCCGGATGACCGGCAGTTGCGACAGGCCGTCGCCGCGCATCCGCTTGAACGCGGTGTCCAGGGTATCCTCCGGCCCGATCACCACCACGTCGCCGGCGGCGTATTTGCGGTTGATCAGGTCCGACAGGTCGCCGTGCAGTTCGCGCTCGGCCAGGCCCTGATCGGCCAGCCAGGCGTCGTTGTAGACCTTGGACAGGTATTTGGCGCCGGTGTCGCAGACGAAGGTCACGACCCGCTTCGGCTCCGTCTGCTCGCGGCACCAGCGCAGGGCCGTGGCGATCAGGGTGCCCGACGACGACCCCGCCAGAATGCCTTCCTTCAGCAGCAGTTCGCGCACCGTGGCGATCGCCTCGGCGTCAGGGATGGAATAGGCGACGTCGATCAGCTCGGGATCGGTCGTCTCGGGCATGAAGTTCTGGCCGATGCCCTCGACGGTATAGCTGCCGTCCGGCCCGGCCACGCCCTCGTTGATCAGGCCCGCCAGCGCCGAGCCGACCGGGTCGGCCAGGATGATCTGGGCCTTGGAGCCTTGCGATTTGAAATAGCGGGCGTTGCCGGTGATCGTCCCGCCCGAGCCGATCCCGGCGACGAAGGCGTCGATGTCGCCGTCCATCTGTTCGAAGATTTCCGGGCCGGTCGTCTTGAAGTGGGCCTCGGAGTTGGCGTCGTTGGCGAACTGGTTGACGAAATAGCCGCCCGGAATCTGCTGGGCCAGACGCTCGGCCATGTCGGTGTAGTATTCCGGGTGGCCGTGCGGCACGTCCGAGCGGGTCAGGCGCACATCGGCGCCCATGGCGCGCAGGTGCTGAATCTTCTCCTTCGACATCTTGTCGGGAATGACCAGCAGGACGTTGTAGCCCTTCTGCTTGCCGACCAGGGTCAGGGCCAGGCCGGTGTTGCCCGCCGTGGCCTCGACGATGGTGCCGCCCGGCTTCAGCCAGCCCTGCTTTTCCGCCGCCTCGATCATCGACAGGGCGATGCGGTCCTTGATGGAGCCGCCGGGGTTCTGGCTCTCCAGCTTCAGGAACAGACGGCAGGGGCCGGTGTCGATCCGCGTCACCTCGACCATCGGCGTCTTGCCGATCAGGTCCAGCAGGGTCTTGGCCGGACGGCTGAGAACAGGGGTGTCGGTCATCGACATGAAGGCAGGCTCCGTTGCACGGGTTTCAGGGGGAAGCTGGGCGTCGCGACCCTCGCGGTCAACTCATGCAAGTTTTCACCCTTTCGCCGCGAAGCGCGTTAGAAAGGGCGCAATGGTCAAGACACCGAAACGCCCCGTCGCGGGCCTGCCCGACAAAGAATCCCTCGTCGCCTTCCTGCGCGAGGCCGGAGAAGCCGAAAAGGCCGACATCGCGCGCGCCTTCGGCCTGAAGGGCGCCGAGCGCCGCGCCCTGCGCGACATGCTGAAGGAGCTTGAGGCCGAGGGCCGCCTGGGCAAGCGCGGCCGCAAGGGCTTTTCCGAAGCCGGCGCCCTGCCCCCCGTCGGGGTGGTCGATGTCGTGGATCGCGACGCCGACGGCGAACTATACGTCGAACTGGTCAAGAGCAGCGAGGACGCGCCGCGCGCCGTCCTGATGCCCGACCGCGAGGGTCGCGGCCCGGCGCCCGGCATGGGCGACCGCCTGCTGGTCAAGTTCAGCCGGGGCGTCGAAGGCTGGGAGGCGCGCCTGGTCAAGCGGCTGGACGCCGGAACCAACCGCGTGTTGGGCGTCATCCGCAAGGGCGGGCGCGAGACGCGGGTCGAGCCGGTCGACAAGCGCTCCAAGGACGTGCTGCTGGTGCCCGCCGCCCAGGCGACGGACCTGCGCGACGGCGACTTGGTGCTGGCCGCCGTCGAGAAGGGCGAGCATCGCTACGGTCCCAAGCGCGGCAAGATTATCGAGAACATCGGGCGCGAGGACGACCCGCGCGCCGCTTCCATCATCGCCATCCACGCCCACGGGGTGCCGACCGGCTTCTCCGAGGCCGTCGAGCGCGAGGCCGAGGATCAGGCCGTCCCGACGCTGAAGGGGCGCGAAGACCTGCGCCACGTCCCCTTCATCACCATCGACCCCGCCGACGCGCGGGATCATGACGACGCCGTCTACGCCGAGCGCGACGAAGACCCCAAGAACAACGGCGGCTGGATCGTCTGGGTCGCCATCGCCGACGTCGCCGCCTATGTGCGCCCCAATACGGCGCTGGACCGCGAGGCGCGGGCCAAGGGCAACTCGACCTACTTCCCCGACCGGGTCGAGCCGATGCTGCCGGAAGTGCTGTCCAACGGCCTGTGCAGCCTGAAGCAGGGCGAGAACCGCGCCTGCATGGCCGTGCGCATGGTCTTCGACAAGGACGGCCGCAAGACCGGGCACAAGTTCACGCGCGGGCTGATGCGCAGCCACGCCAAGCTGTCCTACGAGCAGGCGCAATCGGCCATCGACGGCCTGCTGGATGACGTCACCGGACCGATCATGGAGGCGATCCTCTATCCGCTGTGGAACGCCTATCGCACGATGCTGAAGGGCCGCGAACGCCGCAGCCCCCTGGCCATCGAAAGCCCTGAGCGCCGCATCATCATGTCGCCCGACGGCGGCATCGCCGGCATCGAGCCGCGCAAGTCGCTGGAGGCCCACCGCCTGATCGAAGAGATGATGATCCAGGCCAACGTCTGCGCCGCCGAGACGCTGGAGAAGACGCACACGCCGCTGATCTATCGCGTCCACGACACGCCCAGTCAGGAGAAGATCTTCAACCTGGCCGACTTCCTGCACACCATCGGCAAGCCGTGGAACAAGGGCGAGGCGCCGAACACCAAACGCTTCAACAAGCTGCTGGAGGAGACCCGCGACACCTCGCACGCCGAGGTCGTCAACGAAGTCGTCCTGCGCACCCAGATGCAGGCCATCTACAGCCCCGAGAACGTCGGCCACTTCGGTCTGCATCTGGACCGCTACGCCCACTTCACTTCGCCCATCCGGCGCTATTCCGACCTGATCGTCCATCGCGGACTGATCCGGGGGTTGAAGCTGGGATCGGACGGCCTGACCGACCGCGAGATCGCCGAACTGGGCGGCATCGCCGAACACGTCACCGAGACCGAGCGCCGCTCCATGGCGGCCGAGCGCGACGCCATGGACCGCTACATCGCCGCCTTCCTGGAGGAGCACGTCGGCGCGACCTTCAGCGGCCGCATCACCGGCGTCACCCGCTTCGGCCTGTTCATCCGGCTCGACGAGACGGGCGCCGACGGACTGGTCCCGGTCTCGACGCTGGGCGACGAGTATTTCACCCACGACGACCGCGCCCACGCCTTGGTCGGCGAACGCTCCGGCAAGCGCTTCCCGCTGGGCCGCCGCGTCGAGGTGCGGCTGATGGAGGCCACGCCCGTCACCGGCGGTCTGGTGCTGGAAATGCTGTCCGAGCCGGATCCGCGCGATCCCAACGCCCCGGCCCCGCGCTACGGCATGCGCGGACGCGGGGGAGACGGCCCGCCCAAGCGCGGCAAAGGCCGCCCCGGCGGTCCCAAGCCCCGCAACGGCGCCAAGCCCTCCGGCGGCCTGAAAGGCGTCCGAAAGGGCAAGCGGCGGTGAAGCCCCTCCCCTTCGACGCAGCCCAAGATCTGGCCGACGCGCCCCGTGTCGGCGGCGCTCAACGCCCCAAGGACGCGGCGACCCTGATCCTGACCCGCGACGCCAGGCGTCCTGAGGTGCTGATGGGCCGCCGGGCGCCGGGCCACGTCTTCATGGCGTCGAAGTGGGTGTTTCCGGGCGGACGCATCGAACGGGCGGACTTCAACGCCGCCGACGACGGGGCCCTGTCGCATGACGCCGCGCGACGATTGCAGGCGGAGATGCCCGCCCGCCGCGCCCGCGCCCTGGCCCTGGCCGCCGTGCGCGAGACCTTTGAGGAAACCGGGCTGATCCTGGGCCGCGCCGCGCCGGCCGCCTCGGTCGCCGGACCGTGGCGGGACTATCGTCAGGCGGGCGCCCTGCCGGACCTGTCGGTCCTGTCCTATGTGGCGCGCGCCATCACGCCGCCGGGCCGCACCCGACGTTTCGACGCCCGCTTCTTCATGGCCCCGGTCGAGGCCCTGCGCGATCCCGATCGGATCGAAGGCTCAGGCGAACTGGACGAGATCGCCTGGATTCCGCTGGACGAAGCGCGAAACCTAGACCTGCCCGCCATCACCCGCTTCGTGCTGGGCGAGGTCGCCGAGCGGCTGGAGACGCCGCAGCGCCCCCTGCCCTTCGTGCACATGGTGCGCGGCCGCCACGTCATCGACCATCAGGACTGACGCAGCGGCCTCGCGTCTTATTCGGCGACCGGCTTGGTCAAGTCGAAATCAACCTGGAAATGGCGGTTCGGCCGGCGCAGTTCATAGGTAAACGTCTTGCCGGGATGGACCTCCATCGCCCAGACGTTGGTCGTCGAGACCGAGGCGTCCTGAGCGTTGAACAGATCGATGGATTCCTGATCCACCGGGAATTCCTGACGCTCGGCCGTGCCTTCGTTCTTCGTATCGCCGCCGTACCAGTGCAGCGGATCCGTCTTGCCGTCCGGCTGGCGGTGATCGTGCTTCAGCCGCAGGCCCGATTCGGTGCGGGTCACGACCCAGGTGCGCGAGCGGTCTTCGCCGACCCAGAAGGGAATGCGAATCTCATCCTTCGAGCAGTCGCGCACATGCATCAGCAGACGCTTGCCGACGAAATCCGAGTCGGCGGCTTCGGTCGTGACGACCTTGCCCTCGAAGCGCTGGCCGCAAAGGGCGGTCAGATTGGCGAAGAAGGCGTCCTGCGCCGTGGCCGAGGCCGCATCGGGCTTTGCGGCGGGCGTCGCCGGTTCGGACGAGCAGGCGGACAGCGTCAATCCGGCCGCAATGACGGCGACGGACAGGGCGTGGGCGGGCTTGAAGTAGGGCGTTTTCATGTCGAAACACTAACGCTTCTGCGGCGCCGCTCAACGCGACATCGAAACCGTTGACTTTGAGCCCGTCCTGAGTATGTTCCGCGCCTCTTATTTCAAGCGGCTTTCGCCGTCGCAGAGGTAATTCCGATGGCCAAACCGGCTTCCATCAAGATCCGCCTGAACTCCACCGCTGACACCGGCTTCTTCTACGTCACCAAGAAGAACGCCCGTACGATGACCGAGAAAATGGTCGTCAAGAAGTACGACCCGGTCGTCCGCAAGCACGTCGAGTTCAAGGAAGGCAAGATCAAGTAAGGGCTTAGCCCTCCGCTTGAATCTGCAAGAATCGAAACGCCCGGTCGCAGGACCGGGCGTTTTTCGTTGTCCGTCATGCGACCACAGGCGCGTCAGGCGGCGCGGGCCACCACCCGATTACGGCCGGCCTTCTTGGCCTCATAGACGCCTTCGTCGGCGCGCTTCAGCAGGGAGGCCGGCGTGTCGTCCGCCCCCATGGTCGCCGCCACGCCGACCGAGACGGTGATGCTCAACGGCTCGCCGCCCAGGATGCGGAAGGCCGAAGCGCCGACGTCCCGACGAATCCGCTCGGCGATACGATGGGCGTCCTCCAGCGTCGTGCCGGGCATGACCACCACGAACTCTTCGCCGCCGAATCGGCACGGCAGGTCCACGGCCCGCACATTGGTCGCCAGCCGCACCGAGAACTCGCGCAGCACCTCATCGCCCGCGTCGTGGCCCAGGCTGTCGTTGACCGCCTTGAAGTGGTCGATGTCCAGCACCAGCACCGCCACCGGGTCGCCGCCGCGATTGGCGCGCGCCACCAGGGCGTCCAACTGGCCGTTCATGTAGCGCCGGTTGTGCAGGCCGGTCAGGGGGTCTGTGACCGCCATCTCCAGATTGTGGTCCAGCTTCTCGCGCAGGAAGTCGCCGTAACGCTTGCGGCGCACCTGTGTCCGCACCCGCGCCGCCAGTTCCTCGGGATCAATGGGACGGATCAGCAGGTCGTGCGCGCCCAGCTCCAGCGCCTTGAGCAGGCGCGGCCGATCCTGGGTGTCCACCACGGCCAGGATAGGCAGACGCCGCGTCGGCTCCTTGGAGCGAAGCTGGGCGATCAGCCGCAGGCCGTCGAACCGTTCGGACGTGATGTTGACGATCACCAGATCGACCGGACCGCGCGCCGTCTCCAGCCCTGCCTCAGCCGAGGGCTCGATCAGGGGGCGGTGTTCTCGCGACAGCTCCTGCGCCATCACCTGGGCCTGAAGCGTGTTGTCGTCGACGATCAGCACGCGCCCGCCAGACCCCTTGAGACGCGCCACGCCGCCGGTGTCGACGCCGACCCGGCGCCCGCTTTCCTCGCGCTCGCGCAGCTCGTCCATGACCATCTTCAGCCGGGTCAGGCTGCGGACCCGCGCCATCAGGATCACATCGTCCAGCGGCTTGGACAGGAAGTCGTCGGCCCCGGCCTCTAGGCCTTTGATCCGATCATGCCGTCCGTCCAGCGCCGTCACCAGCACCACCGGGATATGGCGCGTGTCCGCCGCCGCCTTGATCCGGCGACAGGTCTCGAAGCCGTCCATGCCCGGCATCATCACGTCCAGCAGGATCAGGTCCGGCTGCTCGGCGTCGGCCAGGGCGATGGCGGTCGCGCCGTCATGGCAGGTGAGCACGTCGTAGTATTCGAGGGTCAGCTTGGCTTCGAGCAGCCGGACGTTCGCCTCGACGTCGTCGACCACCAGGATTCGCGCACTCATGCCGCCCCCTGACCCAGGTGCCTGCGCACCGTCTCCAGGAAGGAAATGACCGAGATCGGCTTGGAGATGTAGGCTTCACAGCCCCCCTGGCGAATCCGTTCTTCATCACCCTTCATGGCGAAGGCTGTAACGGCGATGACGGGGATATGGTTCAGCTCTTCGTCGTCCTTGAGCCATTTGGTGACTTCAAGGCCTGAGATTTCCGGCAACTGGATATCCATCAGGATCAGATCGGGGCGGTGCTCGCGCGCAATCGCCAGCGCCTGCAGCCCTTCGCGGGTCTGCAGCACTTCATACCCCTGAGAATCGAGCAGATCATGAAAAAGCTTCATGTTCAGCTCATTATCCTCGACGATGAGGACTTTCTTGGACATCCGCCACCCGGCTGTTGCGCCTCTTGTTCATCCGCTTTTGCGGTGGGCTGTTGCGCCTTCTTGGATGCACTGTGACCGCAGCAGTCTTAAGTTGACGTGAAGCCGAGACAAACGGAGTTCTTGCTTGGCCATCACGGCCCTCTGTCGCGACTGCCTGTCGACCGGCGACCGCAAGGTCGCGCGGTGTCCGTCGTGCGCCTCGCGCCGGGTCATCGCCCATGACGAGCTGAGCGATCTGCACATCGCCCACCTGGACTGCGACGCCTTCTACGCCTCGGTCGAGAAACGCGATCGGCCGGAATTGCGCGACAGGCCGGTCATCGTCGGCGGCGGCAAGCGCGGGGTGGTCTCCACCGCCTGCTATGTGGCGCGGCTGTATGGCGTCGGCTCCGCCATGCCGATGTTCAAGGCGCTGAAGGCCTGCCCCGACGCCGTGGTGATCAAGCCGGACTTCCGCAAATATGTGGCCGAGAGCGAGCGCATCTTCGGCGCCGTCCACCGCCTGACGCCGCTGGTTCAGACCCTGTCGCTGGACGAGGCGTGGATCGACCTGAAGGGCACGGAGCGGCTGAACGGAGGCCCGCCCGCCTTCCAGTTGGCGCGTCTGCAGAAATGGATCGAGGACGAGACGGGCCTCAGCGTCTCCATCGGCCTGGCGCCCAATCGCTTCCTGGCCAAGATCGCGTCGGAGCTGGACAAGCCGCGCGGCTTCTCCGTCATCGGCGCGGCCGAGGCGCAAGGACTGCTCGCGCCGCGCCCCGTGACCACCCTGCCCGGCGTAGGGCCGGTGTTCGGGCGCACCCTGCGCTCGGACGGTTTCGCAACGATCGGCGATCTGGCCGCCGCCGAGGTCAAGGATCTGGTCCGGCGCTATGGCGAGACGGGCCTGCGCCTGCACGACCTCAGCCACGCGCGCGACAGCCGCCCGGTGAACCCGGATCACGACCGTCGCGGCATGAGCGCCGAGACTACCTTCAACGACGACCTGACCACAGCCGAGGCGCTGGAGGCCGAACTGTGGCCCCTGTGCGAGAAGCTGGCCTCCAAGGCCCGCCGCGACGGCGTGGCTAGCCGGGTCGTGGTGCTGAAGCTGCGCAAGACGGACTTCAAGATCGTCACCCGCCGCATCACCCTGGCCGAGCCGGTGCAGACGGCGCGCGCCCTGTTCGCCGCCGGGCGCGACCTGCTGAAACCGGAACTGGGCGTGCCCTATCGGCTGATCGGCATCGGCATGGCCGACATCGCCGACGCTCAGGACGCGCCCGCCGGCCTGTTCGCCACGGCCGAGACCCGCGCCCTGAAGACCGAGACCGCCATCGACGCCCTGCGCGACAAGTTCGGAGCCGCCGCCGTAGTGGCCGGACGCGCGTTGAAGCGACCAAATGAACGCCCCGGATGACGCGGCCGCCGCGCCGCGCTAAACCCCCTCCACACTTTCATACGGAGTCGCCCCATGAGCATTCACGCCCGCATCGCTGAACTCGGCATCACCCTGCCCGAGCCCGCCAAGCCGGTGGCCAGCTATGTCTCCTACGTCCGCTCGGGCGAGCAGATCTTCATCTCGGGCCAGCTGTCGAACGACGCCAACGGCGGCATCAAGGGCACCGTCGGCGTGGACGTGACCCCGGAGCAGGCCGCCGAGGCCGCCCGCCTGTGCGGCATCAACCTGCTGGCCCAGATCAACGCCGCCGTCGACGGCGACCTGGATCGCGTGGTCCGCATCGTCAAGCTGGGCGGCTTCGTCCAGGCCGGGCCGGACTTCGAAGCCATCCCCGGCGTCATCAACGGCTGCTCGGACCTGATGGTCCAGGTTTTCGGCGACGCGGGCAAGCACTCGCGCTCGGCCGTCGGCGTCTACAAGCTGCCGCTCGGCTTCGCCGTCGAAGTGGACGCCGTCATCGAGGTGAAGTGAACTTCACCCTTCAGGTAAACGACCGGATCGCCGCCATAGGCCGGGACGCATGGGACGCCTGTGCGGCCCCCAGCGGCGATCCTTTCGTCTCCTACGACTTCCTCGACGCCTGCGAGGCGTCCGGCAGCGCCGTCCCGTCCGAGGGCTGGGCGGCGCGCCATCTGTCCCTGCATGATGAAGACGGCGCCGTTATCGGCGTCATGCCCCTTTATCTGAAGGGCCACAGTCAGGGCGAATACGTCTTCGACCACAGCTGGGCCGACGCTTATCAGCGCGCCGGCGGGCGTTACTACCCCAAGCTTCTGGGCGCCGTGCCCTTCACCCCCGCGAGCGGCCCGCGCTTCCTGAACGCGCCGGGAACCGACGCCGCCGCGGTGCGCGAGGCCCTGCTGCAAGGCGCGCTGACGCTGACCCAGCGACTGGGCGTCTCGTCCCTGCACGTCAACTTCCCGCTTGAGGCCGAATGGCGCGCCATGACCGAGGCGGGCCTGCTGCCGCGCCGGGACATCCAGTTCATCTGGCGCAACGACGGCTATCGGAGCTTCGACGACTTCCTGGCCGCCCTGTCGTCCAACCGGCGCAAGACCATCCGGCGCGAGCGGCGCGAGGCGCCGGCCGGTCTCGACATCCGCATCCTGACCGGGGCCGAGATCACCCAGGCGCACTGGGACGCCTTCTTCGCCTTCTACATGGACACCGGCGACCGCAAATGGGGCCGGCCCTATCTGACGCGCGACTTCTTCGCCCGCGTCGGAGCAGGCATGGCCGACCGCATCGCCCTGGTCATGGCGTTCGAGGGCGAGACGCCGGTGGCCGGAGCGCTCAACTTCATCGGCCGCGATGCGCTTTACGGCCGCCAGTGGGGGACGCTGGTCGACCGGCCCTTCCTGCATTTCGAGCTGTGCTATTATCAGGCCATCGACTTCGCCATCGCGCGCGGCCTGTCGCGAGTCGAGGCGGGCGCGCAAGGGGATCACAAGATCGCGCGCGGCTACCTGCCCTCCCCCGTCTATTCGGCCCATTTCATCGCCGATCCCGCTCTGCGCGATCCGGTCGCCCGCTATCTGGAGCAGGAACGCCTGGCGGTGGAGGCGGAGATGCGCGCCATGGCGGCGGAGCTGTCGCCCTACCGTCAGGGCTGACCCCTGACATTTCGTCGCGAGCGGCAGAACATCAGGAACCGTCGCCGTCCAGATGCGCTTTTTCCCGGAGTCTCCTCCTCACTCGCAT
Organism: Brevundimonas sp. RM1; assembly: GCF_052907225.1. Taxonomy (NCBI): domain Bacteria; kingdom Pseudomonadati; phylum Pseudomonadota; class Alphaproteobacteria; order Caulobacterales; family Caulobacteraceae; genus Brevundimonas; species Brevundimonas sp. RM1. The sequence continues at coordinate 63,490 of NZ_JBRERY010000011.1, read as the reverse complement.
CAGGAATTGATCATGACTGACCAACGCATCGAAGGCGCCGTGACCGAAGCGGGCGGCAAGCTGCAGAACGGCCTCGGCCGCCTGACCGGCGACAGCAAGCTTCAGGTCGAAGGCAAGCTGAACGAATTCAAGGGCAAGGCGCAGAACGCCTATGGCCGCGTCATCGACGGCCTGGACGGCATGGTGGACAAGGCCCCCGCCGACCTGCGCGATCCCGCCCGCAAGGGTCTGGATTTCGCCCGCCGCAAGCCCTTGCTGACTACCGGCATCATCGCCGGCGCGGCGGTGCTGCTCGGCGCCTTGGGCCGCAAACGCTGATCAAGGCCTTCTCCCCTTGTGGGAGAAGGTGGCTCGCGAAGCGAGACGGATAAGGGGTTGCGGGACGACAAATCCCGCAACCCCTTTTTCACGTCGCAAGACCCCTCATCCGGCCCTGACGGGCCACCTTCTCCCACAAGGGGAGAAGGATAAGATCAGGCCGTCTCTTCTTCCTCTTCCTTCACCGCCGCGCCCTTGGTCGGGGTGATGTCGAAGGCGATCTTGCCGTCCTTCAACTCGACCTTGACGTGGCCGCCGCGGGTCAGGCGGCCGAACAGGATGTCGTCGGCCAGCGGCTTCTTGATATGCTCCTGGATGACGCGGGCCAGGGGCCGTGCGCCATACAGTTCGTCGAAGCCGTTCTTGGCCAGCCAGTCGGTCGCCTCGTCGGTCAGCTCGATGGTGATGTTACGGTCCGCCAGCTGGGCTTCCAGCTGCAGCACGAACTTGGTCACGACCGAACGGATCGTCTCGGCGCCCAGCGGCTTGAAGGCCACGATGGCGTCCAGACGGTTGCGGAACTCCGGCGCGAACAGGCGCTGGATGGCCTTGTCGTCCTCGCCCTCGACCTTGCCCCGGCCGAAGCCGATGGAGGCGCGGGCGTTGTCGGCGGCCCCGGCGTTGGTGGTCATGATCAGGATGACGTTCCTGAAATCGACCTTCTTGCCCACGGCGTCGGTCAGCGTCCCGTTGTCCATCACCTGCAGCAGGATGTTGTAGACGTCGGGGTGGGCCTTCTCGATCTCGTCCAGCAGGACCACCGAGTGCGGGTGCTGATCGACCGCGTCGGTCAGCAGGCCGCCCTGGTCATGGCCGACATAGCCCGGAGGCGCGCCGATCAGGCGGCTGACCGTATGGCGCTCCATGTATTCGGACATGTCGAAGCGCTGCATCTCGATGCCCAGGGTCGAGGCGAGTTGCTTGGCCACCTCCGTCTTGCCGACGCCGGTGGGTCCGCTGAACAGGAAGGCGCCGATCGGCTTGTTCGGGTCGCGCAGACCCGCCCGCGCCAACTTCATCGCCGCCGAGACCTGGTCGATGGCCTGTTCCTGACCGAAGACGACGCGCTTCAAATCGGTCTCCAGCTCGCGCAAGGATTCCGTGTCCGACTTCGACACCGACTTGGGCGGGATGCGGGCCATCTTGGCGATGACGGCCTCGACCTCCTTCTGGCCGATGACCTTCTTGCGCTTGGATTCAGGCAAAAGCATCTGCGACGCCCCCGCCTCGTCGATCACGTCGATCGCCTTGTCCGGCAACTTGCGGTCGGTGATGTAGCGCGCCGACAGATCGACCGCCGTGCGGATGGCCGAGTCCGTGTAGCGCAGCTTGTGGTGCGTCTCATAGGTCGTCTTCAGACCCTTGAGGATCTTGACCGTATCCTCGATCGTCGGCTCGTTGACGTCGATCTTCTGGAAGCGACGCACCAGGGCGCGATCCTTCTCGAAGTGCTGGCGATACTCCTTGTAGGTGGTCGAGCCCATGCAGCGCAGGCTGCCGGACGCCAGCGCCGGCTTCAGCAGGTTGGAGGCGTCCATCGCACCGCCGCTGGTCGCGCCCGCGCCGATCACGGTGTGGATCTCGTCGATGAAGAGGACCGCGTTCTCGTGGCTCTCCAACTCCTTGACGACCTGCTTCAGCCGCTCCTCGAAGTCGCCGCGATAGCGGGTTCCCGCCAGCAGCGAACCCATATCGAGGCTGTAGATCGTCGCGTCCTTCAGGACTTCCGGCACCTCGCCGTTGACGATCTTGCGGGCCAGACCTTCGGCGATGGCGGTCTTGCCGACGCCGGGATCGCCGACCAGCAGGGGGTTGTTCTTGGTGCGGCGGCACAGGATCTGGATCGAGCGCTCCACCTCGGCCTGACGCCCGATCAGGGGGTCGATCTTGCCGTTGCGGGCCTTCTCGTTCAGGTCGATGCAATAGGCTTCCAGCGCCTCGCCGCCCTGTTTGACGACCGAGCCGTCCTCGGCCTCTTCGGGGCTGGCGCCGCGCACCGAGCGGGCTTCGGCCGCCCCGGCCTTCTTGGCGATGCCGTGGGCGATGAAGTTGACCGCGTCGTAGCGCGTCATGTCCTGCTCCTGCAGGAAATAGGCGGCGTGGCTTTCGCGCTCGGAGAAGATGGCGACCAGGACGTTGGCGCCGGTCACTTCCTCGCGGCCGGACGACTGGACATGGATGACCGCGCGCTGGATCACGCGCTGGAAACCGGCCGTCGGCTTGGCGTCGTCGCCATCGGCCGTGGCCAGGGCGGCTAGATCGGTGTCGACATAGGAGCCGAGCGCCGCCTTCAGCGCGCCCAGATCGACGTTGCAGGCCGTCATAACGGCCGAGGCGTCCGGATCGTCGATCAGGGCCAGCAGCAGGTGTTCGAGCGTGGCGTATTCATGCCGACGCTCGTTGGCGTAGTGGACCGCGCGGTGCAGGGTCTCTTCGAGAGGACGGGAAAACGAAGGCATGGCAGGTTCCTCTCAGTCCTTTTCCATCGTGCATTGCAGGGGGTGCTGGTGGCGTCGCGCCGTCTCGACCACCTGGGCGACCTTGGTTTCGGCCACTTCGTAGGTAAAGACGCCGCAGACCCCGACGCCATGCTGGTGCACGTGCAGCATGATGCGGGTCGCGTCCTCGCGGCTCTTCTGGAAGAACCGCTCCAGCACGTAAATGACGAACTCCATGGGGGTGTAGTCGTCATTCAGGATCAGCACCCGATAGAGCGAGGGCCGCTGAAGTTTCGGCTTTGTCTCGGTGACGACGGCGGCGCCTGCGCCTCCGCCCTGTTCACCTGGCCGTCTGTTAGGCATTCGTGGTCCGTAATCGGGGAGTGTCAAAAGATCAGATAGGGAATGATGGCCTGATTTGTAGATGCGTCCAGTCACAGCCTGCGTGACCCCGGTCGCCTGACCAAAGATTCACGGGACATCTCGGCTCAGGAACCGCACCAATGCGCTTCCGTTCCCTGCCCCGGACCGCCGCCATGCCCCTGACCGCCGGACTGTTCGTCGCCCTGACGCTGGGCCAGACGCCCGCCGCCCCTACCGATGACGCCGCCCTCGCCCCCATCATCGCTGAACAGGACGCGGCCCTGTTTTCGGTCATGTTCGACCGATGCGATCCCGAGGCCCTGGCCGATCTGGTGACAGACGACCTGGAATTCTATCACGATCGGGGCGGACTGACGGCGACGCGGGCGCGCTTCATCGACGACTATCGCCAGGGCTGCGCGGCGCGGACCGCCCCTGACGCCTGGCGCTCACGGCGCGAACTCGTGCCCGGCACGATGCGAGTCTACGCCATCCCCGGCGTCGGCGCCGTCCAAGAAGGCAGCCACCTGTTCTACGAACGGCAGGGCGACGGGCCGGAAACCCTGGTCGGACGCGCCCGCTTCTCCGTCCTGTGGCGGTTGGAGCCGGACGGGCGCTGGCGGCTGGCCCGCGCCTTCAGCATCGACCACGCGCCCATGAGCGCCGAAGCGAAGCCATGAAAAAGGCCCCGGCGTCTCCGCCGGGGCCTCGTTCGCATTAAGCGTGCAGTCGCGCCTTAGCGGGCGGCCTGGAACTGCTCGACAGCGGCCGAAACGCGCTCGTTGATCGGCTTGAAGCTGTCCTTGACCGAGGCGGTCATGGTCTCGGTCGCCTTGCCGAACTCGGCCAGATAGGCCTCGGCGGCCGACTTGGCCCAGTTGGTCTGCAGTTCGAACAGTTCCTGCACCGAGCGGGCCTGCGAGAAGGACTGGGCGGCGGCGACGCCGTCTTCCCAGGACTTCTTGCTGTAGGCCACGGCCTGTTGCGACAGGGCCTCGGCGCCCTTCTGGGCGGCGGCGGCGGATTCAACCACGGCTTCCAGGTTCTTCTTGCCGTGGGCGTTCAGCTCGCTCAGCGAGGCGACGGACTTGTCGACGCCTTCACGGAACGCCTTGGCGCCGGCGGCCTGGATGGATCCAGCCTGGGCCTTGGCCTTGGCGGCGGTTTGTTCGACGGTCTTCTTCACGGTCTCAGCGGCGTCAGCCATGGGGAGTCTCCTGAAGCAAAAGGGTTCTGGCGACAGGCGGGCCCATCGCGACAACGGCGATATGGTGCACCTGCGAAGAAACTTCAAGTGAAATTTGTGCGACGCACAATATGATCGCTGATAACCTGCCCTCTGGATGCGGAGAGCGATCACAAGTCTGTTGACGCGCCGTTAACCCTCTCGAAACCGGGGAAGCGGATGTTAGCCTTTGTAACGTGCGTGATCGCAGCCGTCTTCGCGCCACAGTGACGAGGCTAGTAGCTTGCCCATGAACGCCCTATTCCGCCGACGTTTCCTGGCCGCCCTGGTCCTGGGGGGCATCGTCCTGACGCCGACGATCGGCGTCGCGCCGCCGGAAGCCCAGTCGTCCGATAGTCGGTATGCGGCCATCGTGGTCGACGCCGCCTCGGGTGAAGTCCTGTTCTCGCGTTTCGCCGACGCGCGACGCTATCCGGCCTCCATCACCAAGGTCATGACCCTGTACCTGGCGTTCGAGGCGCTGGAGTCGGGCAAGGTCAATCTGAACGACAACCTGACCGTTTCGCCGCGCGCGGCGTCGCAGCCGCCGTCCAAGCTGGGCCTGGCCGCCGGTCAGACGATCAGCCTGGATGACGCCATGCGCGCCACGGCCGTCCGCAGCGCCAACGACATGGCCGTGGTCATCGCCGAGCATATCGGCGGCTCGGAAGGCCGTTTCACCCAGATGATGACGGAAAAGGCGCGCGAGCTGGGCATGGAGCAGACCCGCTTCACCACCGCCAACGGCCTGCCCGACACGCGCCAGGCGACCACGGCCCGCGACCTGTCGATTCTCAGCCGCGCGGTCATGCGCGACTATCCGCAATACTACCGCTACCTCGGCCTGCATGACTGGTTCTACAAAGGCCGGGACTACCGCAACACCAACGGCCTGCTGGCCACCGGGCGCGGCTATGACGGCATCAAGACCGGCTTCACCAACGCCTCGGGCTACAACCTCGCGGCGTCGTCGGTGCGCGACGGCAAGCGGATCATCACCATCGTCATGGGCGGCCGCTCGACCAAGAGCCGCAACGACCACGTCGCCGAACTGATGGACACCGGCTTCGAGGTTCAGCGTCGCCGCGGCCAGGGCGAGCGCATCCAACTGGCCCAGGCCTTCTTCGAACAGCGCGGCTTTGGGATCAGCGCCGATCCCTCGCCGCCCATCGCCTACGCCTCCCTGTCGGATGAGGACGGCGAAGGCGTCGGCTCCTCGACCGAGGTGGCCTATGTCGCCGGTCCGCCGCCGCGCAACCTGCCGACGGAGGTGACGCCGCCGCCGTCGGCGCGTCGCGCCGAGAACCGCCCGCCCGAAAGCCTGACCGCCGCGCTGAACGGCGGTTCGGCCGCCGCGCCGGCGGCGCCGGCCCGCGCGACCCGCAACACCTCTGCGCGCGCCGCCGCCCCGGCTCCGGCCGGCCGCTGGGCCGTCCAGGTCGGCGCCTTTCGCGAGGAAGCCGTCGCCCGCGACTGGCTGAACGACGTCAGCCGCCGCTTCCGCACCCAATTCTCGAGCGCCCAGCGCGACGTGCAGACGGCGAACGGCTGGTATCGGTCGCGCTTCACCGGCATGACCCAGCAGTCGGCCGAGGCGGCGTGCGAGGCCCTGTCCGAGCGTCGCGTCACCTGCATGGTGATCCGCCCCAGCTGATTCAGCGTCCCTGGCCGTTACGCCATCCAGGCTCGGCCAGGCGACGGGCGTAATCACGCACGTCCGCCGGCCAGGCCTCGGTTCGGGCGTCGAACGCCGTCCAGTCGCCCGCGAATAGCATCCGCATGGCCTCTTCATAGTCCGGCAGATCGCCCGCCACGGCGGTCATGAAGCGATAGGCCGCCTCACGGCTGCGACGCATCCGATCCGGCGCCTCCGCCTCGCGAAGGGCGGTTTCGACCAGTTTGCGCAAGGCGACCGACGCCCCGCCCGGCTGGGACGCCAGCCAGTCCCAATGGCGGGGCAGCAAGGTGACTTCGCGCGCGGTCACGCCCAGCTTCGGCCGCCCCGGCCCGCGCTTCTCAGGTTCAGGCTGCGACGGCTCGGGCGGCAGTCGCGCCAGCACCGCCGCAAGATCGCCGCGCAAATCCAGGTCCACCGGCTGCGCATCCTCATCCCGAAAGACCAGAACCGCCCGTCCGGAGTCGTGCGCGGCCTTCGCCGCACCCGCGACCTGAGCCAACGGCCCGGTCGCGATCATCGTATGGCCGTCGAAGGCCGTGCACAGAGTCATAATCCGTCCTCGCTTTGTTGAGGACGGAATTACCCGGATGATATTATCGCGTCAATATTGCCCGGGTAATTTATTATCTCCGCTCGTCCACGCCCCCGAACAGGGCGCCGGCGATCCAGCTGACCACGCCGGTGACGATGGCCGCGCCGATCCCGGCCCACAGGCCATCGACGACGAAGCCGCCCAGGAACATGGCCGTCAGCCCGATCATGGCGGCGTTCACCACCAGCAGAAACAGGCCGAAGGTGACGATGGTCAAAGGCAGCGTCAGGATCACCATCAGCGGCCGCACGAAGGCGTTGACCACGCCCAGGATGACCGCCGCCGCGATCAGCGAGCCGGTCGAGGTGAACCCCACCCCTGGAACCAGCTTGGCCGAGGCCCACAGACCGATCGCCGTGACCACGGCCTGAACGATGAAACCCAGCATGACGCCTCCAACTGAAGAACCTTGACCATATAAGCGCATATCGCGGCGTTCCGCTCCGTGCGCCGCACGAGATCGCCTGCTAGGTTGAGCGCCCTACCCCGAAGGAGACCCCCATGAGCCTTCACGGCGCCTACGACCCGGACAACATCTTCGCCAAGATCCTGCGCGGCGACATGCCCAGCGTGAAGGTGTGGGAGGACGACGACGTCCTGGCCTTCATGGACGTGTTTCCCCAGTCCGAGGGGCACGTCCTGGTCGTGTCCAAGACGTCGACCGCCCGCAACATCCTGGAGATCGAGCCCGAGACCCTGGCCAAGCTGACCTCCGCCGTCCAGCGCACGGCCCGCGCGGTCGAAAAGGCGCTGAAGCCCGAAGGCCTCAGCCTGATGCAGTTCAACGGCGACGCGGGCGGCCAGACGGTCTTCCACCTGCATTTCCACATCGTGCCGCGCTGGACCGATCGCCCGATGAAGGGCCATGGCCACGCCCCCATGGCCGACGCCGAACAGCTGAAAGCCCTGGCCCAGAAGATCGCGGCCGCCCTGGACTGACCGCCTACAGCGGTCCCTTGAAGATGAAGAAGGCGCCGCCGGCGATCAGGGCGAAGCCGATCAGATGGTTCACCGTCAGCTTCTCCCCCAGATACATCACCGAGAAGATCGCGAAGACCAGCAGGGTGATCACCTCCTGCATGGTCTTCAACTCGGCCGCCGAATAGACCTGATGGCCGATGCGATTGGCGGGCACGGCCAGCCAGTATTCGAAGAAGGCGATCCCCCAGCTGATCAGGACCACGATCCACAGCGGCTTGGTTCCGAATTTCAGGTGGCCGTACCAGGCGAAGGTCATGAAGACGTTGGACAGCGCCAGCATGACGATGGGCGCGAGATAGGGCAGCGAGGGCATTCGATCAGTGTGCTTGCGTCAAAGAGATTCCGCCAGCATAAGGCGGGCCACGCCGGTTTAGCTCAGCTGGTAGAGCAGCGGTTTTGTAAACCGAAGGTCGCGGGTTCGATTCCTGCAACCGGCACCACCCTCTCCCGATCAGACCGGGAATGGTCAGGCCCGCACGTCGCGAGATGCGACGCCGTATCCATATCGACGGATCGCGATTCCTCACGCTACCATCCGCCGACGACGCTCGACGCCCAGGGCCTTCGCTCGCCCGCCCGTTGTTTGGCCGCCCTAAAGGATGAAAATGCGAAAATTCACCCTGCTGCTCGCTCTGCTCGTGATGGTTCCGACGGCTGTCGAGGCCCAAGCACGGCGACAAAGGGTTCCGGACCCCGATCCCCAGCACCGCGCTACGGATTGGGTTCCGCTTTCTCAATCAATGACCGAATTGCTGAATACAGGCTGGAAGATCATCTCGCATACCAACTATCGGACCGAGATGTACAACCCCAATACAGAATCGTTCTCTTTCATTCTCACGAACGGCGACCGATACGTCCTCTGTATGATCGACGACCCGGTCATGAACAACTCCACCTCTAAATGCCGCGCTCTGAACTAGCAGAACGCTGATTTCAAACCGGCAGAACGGCGAACAGCCCGTCACGGCGTCCGCGAGACGAGGGCCCTCGCCTCCTCTCCCGCGCCTCAGGCGTTCGGCGTCCATACGTCGCAGGGCGAAGCATGGAGAGGCTTTGCAATATGCCGTCCATGTCTCCTGAAAATGAAATCTCTTTCCGCCGCATCACCTCTGAAAATGTCAGCGAAGTCTGCGAGTTGAGCGAAACTCTGTCGCCGGCGCAACGCGCTGTCGTCGCCGATAACGGCGTGTCCATCGCCGAGGGCTTCTGTTCCGAAGCGACATGGCTTCGGGCGATCTACCTGGACGAAACCCTCGTCGGCTTGGTCATGGTCAACGACGGCGACGAGTGGGACGACGGCATCGACTGCGACGGCCCCTATCTGTGGCGCCTGATGATCGCAGGTCCGCACCAGGGCGCGGGCGTCGGCCGCCGGGTCGTCGAGATGGTGAAGCAGCGCCTGCGTCGTCGCGGCTACGCCACGCTTTTCACCAGCTACGGCCTGGGCGAAGGCAGCCCCGAGGGCTTCTATCGCCGCCTGGGTTTCGTGCCCACGGGCGGATACTTCGGCGACGAGGTCGAGGTCTGCGCCACCCTGTAGGCCGCGCTCCTGCTTGGGTCGCGCTTGTCGCAGAGGGCGGAAGCCGCTAGGCCTTCGCCTTCTCCCCTTTTCGGCCCGTTTCCATCGCAACTTCGGCCGCCTCCCACATGTCCGAGACGACCAACAAGCTGGGTCACAGGATCCGCACACGGGGCGCCCGCACCCGGCGCGCTCTGCTGGACGCTCTGCGCAGACTGCTGAACAGCAAGCATCTGGGCGAAATCCGTCCCGCCGACGTGGCGGCGGCGGCCGGGGTGTCGGCGCCGACCTTCTACACCTACTTCGCTTCGGTCGAGGAAGGCCTGCTGCTGCTGTGCGAAGAAGCAGGCGAGGACTTCCAGCGGCTGGCTGCGCACATCCACGCCGACTGGTCCGGCGAGCGCGCCTTCGAGGCCGCCCGCGCCTATGTGCTGGAGGTTCTGGGCCTGTGGAGCGACCACGGGCCGGTGCTGCGGGTCGAGCACATGCTGGCCGACATGGGCGAGCCCGCCTTCGCCGAGAGCCGCATCCGCCGCCTGCGTCGCCTGCACCTGGCGCTGGAGCGCCGCATCGCCCAGGCCCACGCCAGCGGCCTGCATCCCGAGGGGCTCAATCCCCGCCTGACCTCCTATGAGACGGCGAACCTGGTGGAATCCGTTGCGGCGGGCTTCGAACTGATGCGCCGCGCCGATACGCCGGAAGCCATCATCGACACCACCGCCCACATCGTGGTGAAGCTGACCACCGGGCGCTGACGCCCTCGCTTGGACAAGCTGTCCATTGCGACGGCGCCCTCATGGGCTAAAGCATGACCCTCGGCCAAGGAGTGCGTCATGTTCCGTCTTTCGTCCTTCCCCACGATTCGCCGCGCGTCCGGCCCGGCCGTCGTGCTGGCCGCCGCGCTAGCAGTCTCTCTGGGCCTCACGGCCTGCGGCCAAGGCGCCGAAGGTTCGGGAACGGGCGCGGCCGAAGCCCCCAAGCCCCCCGCGCTGACCGAGGCCGAGAAAGCCGCCCTGCTGGCCTCCCTGCCCGCCCCTTATGACCAGGCGGATCTGGAGAACGGCCGCCGCGCCTTCGCCCGCTGCCGTTCGTGCCACACCATCACGCCGGGCGGGCCGAACATGACGGGTCCCAACCTCTATGGCGTGTTCGGCAGCGAGGCGGGCGCGCGGGACAAGTACAGCTATTCCCACGCCCTGCGGACAGCGGACTTCACCTGGGACGCCGAGACCCTGGACCATTGGCTGCAGAACCCACGCACCTTCCTGCCCGGCAACAAGATGAGCTTCGCCGGCCTGCCCGACGCCACGGACCGTCGCGACGTGATCGCCTTCCTGAAGGTCGAGACGGGGTTCAAGCCGACCGGCGAGTGAGCAACGCCTAGCCTTCTCCCCTTGCGGGAGAAGGTGGCCGAGCGGAGCGAGGTCGGATGAGGGGTTGCGGGACGTCTGACGCGCGTCCCTTCATCTGAGGTCGCAAAACCCCTCATCCGTCTGCCTTCGGCAGCCACCTTCTCCCACAAGGGGAGAAGGAAACTACTCCGCCGGGCTCATGTCCGGTTCGAGGCCGTCGCGCTTCTCCTGCGCTTCCCATTCCTCGATCTTGCGGGCGGTGTATTCCGGCGACTTGGTGAAGCGCGCCAACACGCCGTAGATCACCGGCACCACGAACAGGGTCAGCACCGTCGCGAACATGGCGCCGGTGAAGATCACCACGCCGATGGTCTGACGGCTGCCCGCCCCTGCCCCTTGCCACAGCACCAGCGGCAGGGCGCCGAAGGCGGTGGCGATCGAGGTCATGATGATCGGACGCAGGCGCAGCGACGAGGACTCGATGATCGCCTCGCGGATGCTCCGCCCCTGATCGCGCAGCTGGTTAGCGAACTCGACGATCAGGATGCCGTTCTTGGCGGCCACGCCGATCAGGATGATCAGGCCGATCTGGCTGTAGATGTTCAGGCTGGAGCCCGCCATCAACAGACCGAACAGCCCGCCCGCCGCCGCCAGGGGCACAGTCAGCATGATGACCGCCGGGGTGATCCAGCTCTCGAACTGAGCCGCCAGCACCAGGAAGACCAGCAGCAGGGCCAGGGCGAAGGCCCAGCCGACGGCGCTGCCCGCCTCCTGCTGGTCGCGGGCGGCGCCGCCCCAGCGGATATTGGTCACGCCCTGCGGCTGCTTGGCGACCTCGGCGTTCAGGAACTGCACCGCGTCATCAATGGTCATGCCGGGATTAAGGTCGGCCGCCAGGGTGATCGCCCGCTGGCGATCCAAACGACGACGGTCCGGCGTATCGCCCGAAGTCTTGGTCGAGACCACGGCGGACAACGGCACCAGTTGGGCCGTGCCGGTCGAGACATAGAGCGACTCCAGGTCCGTCACTTCGCGGCGATTGTCGCGCTCGGTCTGCAGGATGACGTCGTATTCCTGACCGCCCTTGATGTAGGTCGTGGCGCGACGCGAACCGAACATGGTTTCCAGCGTGCGGCCGATCTGTTGCGAGGAGACGCCCAGGGCGGCCGCCTTCTGCGGATCGACATCGACCAGCAGACGCGGCGCGTTCGGCTCATAGTTCAGGCGCGGCCGCGAGAAGCCGGGGTTCTCCTGCGCCGCCGCCAGGATGGGCTGCAGCCAGTTGTAGATAGCGGCGTATTCCGAACCCGTGACGACCATCTCGACCGAGTTGGAGTTGCCGCCGCCGCGCTGGAAGGCGCCGGGCGTCGAGGCGTTGACCTGGGCGCCGGTCTGGTTGCGCAGCTTGCCGTTCAGCTCCTGGGCGATCTGGTCGGCCGAGCGGTCGCGCTCGGACCAGTCGGACAAGTTCAGGATGGCGCTGCCCGAGCTGAAGCCGGAACCGCCGAAACCAGGCGAGGACACCAGGAAGTTGGCCGCCTCGCCGTTCTCACGATACTCGGCCAGGATCGGCTCCAACCCCAGCATGATCTCGCGCGTGTAGTCGAAGCCCGTGCCCTCAGGCCCGGCGATGCGAAGCGTCACGCGCCCGCGGTCCTCGTTCGGCACAAGCTCGTTCGGCAGGTGCAGGAAGATGCCTGTAGCCCCCGCCGCGACCAGCACGATGACGGCCGCCACCCCGCCGACAGCGATGCGTCGCCCCAGCAGGGCGTCAAGCGAAGCCGCATAGGATCGCTTCAGGGCGTCCATGCCCGCATCCACGCGCCGCGCCACCCAGCCGCCGGTGTGCGCCGGCTTCAGGATCTTGGACGCCAGCATGGGCGACAGGCTGAGCGCCAGGAAGGCCGAGAAGGCCACGGCCGCTGCAATGGCCGCCGCCAGTTCCACGAACAGGCGCCCGACGTAGCCCGGCAAGAACAGCAGCGGCGCGAACACGGACAGCAGCACGATCGTCGTCGCCACGACGGCGAAGAAGACCTGACGCGCGCCGCGCTCGGCGGCCACCAACGGCGGCTCGCCGTGATCCAGACGGCGCTGGATGTTCTCGACCACGACGATGGCGTCATCGACGACCAGGCCGATGGCCAGCACCAGGGCCAGCAGGGTCAGAAGGTTCAGCGAGAACCCCAGCGGCGCCAGGACGATGAAGGTGGCCAGAAGGCAGATAGGCGCCACCACCGACGGGATGATCGCCGCCCGCAGGCTGCCCAGGAAAATGAAGTTGACCAGGGCCACCAGGGCCATGGAGATGCCGATGGTGATCCACACCTCGTCGATGGCGTGCGAGGTGAAGACCGAGTTGTCGGAGCCGACCTCCAGCGTCGTGCCGGGCGGCAGGCTGTGGGCGACCTCCTCCATCAGCTTGCGCGCGCCTTCGGAGATCTGCAGATCGTTCGACTGGGCCTGACGGGTGACGGCCAGGCCGATCTGATCGACGCCGTTGCCGCGGAACAGGCGACGCGCCTCGGCGGGCGCCTCCTCGATCCGGGCGATGTCGCCCAGACGGGTGACGTAGGCGGCGTTGCCGATCAGGGCGCCGGTGACGCCGTTGGTCATGGCCGCCGAGGCCGCGCCCAGGGTGCCCGACGCCTGTGCGCCCGTGGCGGTCGAGGCCGAGCCGCGCGTGCCGATGGGCAGTTGGGCGAAATCGGCCGGGTCGGCGTAGTTGCGCGCCACGCGGACGGTATAGTCCTTCTGCGCCGACTCCAGCGCGCCTGCGGGCAGTTCGACGTTCTGGCTGTTCAGCGCATTCTCGACATCGGTGACGGTCAGCCCCCGCGCCGCCATGGCCCCGGCGTCCAGCCAGATGCGCATGGCGTAGCGCTGCTCGCCGAAGATGTTGACCTGAGCCACGCCCGGCACGGTGGCGAAGCGGTCCACCAGATAGCGGCGGGCGTAGTCGGTCAGCTCCATTCGGTCCATCGTCGTGGAGCGCAGGAACATGATCATGATCGGCTGGCTGTCGGAATCGGCCTTGGCCACTTCCGGCGGGTCGGCCTGATCCGGCAAGCGGCCCAGCACGCGCGAGATGCGATCGCGCACGTCATTGGCCGCGTCATCGATGTTGCGGTCCAGCGAGAACTCGATGTTCACGTTGGAGCGGCCGTCGCGGCTGGTCGAGTTGATGCGCTCGACGCCCTGGATGCCGGCGATCTGCTGCTCGATCGGCTCGGTGATCCGGCTCTCGATCACCTCGGCCGAGGCGCCGGCGTAGTTGGTGCTGACCGACACGACCGGCGGGTCCACGTCCGGCAGTTCGCGCACGGGCAGGAAGAAGAAGGCCGCGGCGCCGATGACGCACAGGACGATGGCCGCCACCGCCGCAAAGACGGGGCGCCGGACCGAAACATCGGACAGCATCATGGGCGGGCCGCCTGCGACGCGCGTGCGCCGCCCTTGGCTGGAGCGCCGCGCTGCTGACCTTCGGCGCCTTCGACGGTGACGGGGGCGCCCGGTTGGATGCGGTTCAAGCCGGACGCGACGATGCGGTCGTTGTTGCCCAGACCCGAGACGATCTCGACAAAGCCGCTCTCGACGGCGCCGGTCTGGACCTCCACGCGCTGGGCGGTCGTGCCCGTTTCGCCGCGCGCGATGCGATAAACGAAGGCGCCCTGGCCCTCATACTGAACAGCCGCCTCAGGCACGGCCAGGCTCTGGCGGCGCCCCTGGTGGACGGCGACGCGCATCATCATGCCCGGGCGGATGCGGTTTCCGGGGTTGGGGAATTCGGCGCGGGCGATGACGGCGCGGGTTTGTTCATTGACCCGCGTATCCAGCAAGGCGATGCGGCCGTTGAACTCTTCGCCGGGGAAGGCGTCCGTGGTCGCCGTGATCGGCGCGCCCACGGGCAGGACGCCCAGATAGCGTTCCGGCATGGGGAAGTCGACGCGGACCCCGCTGGTGTCGTCCAGGGTGGTGATGACCGCGCCCGGCGAGATCAGGGTGCCCGGCGTGACTGACGTCAGGCCCAGCACGCCGGCGAAGGGCGCGCGCAGGATACGGTCTCCGCGACGCGCTTCCGACGCCGCCATGGCCGCCTGGGCCGTCTTCAGCGCCGTCTCGGCCGTCTCGGCCATGACGCGCGGCGCCACGCCGCGCTCAGCCAGGATGCGATAGCGGTCATATTCGCGCTGAGCGTTCTCCAGCTGGGCGCGCGCGCGGATCAGATCGGCGTCTTCCTCACGCGCTTGCAACTCAACCAGAGGCGCCCCCGCGGCCACGGCCTGACCGTCGGTGAACATGACCTTGGTCACCAGTTCGGTCGTATTCGAGGTGATGTTGACCGAGCGGCGGCTGCGGGCCACGCCCAGCACGCGGATCTGGTCAGCGAATTCGCGACGCCCCGCCACGACCTCGGCGACGATCTGGCCGCGTCCGGCGCCCGGTCCTCCCGGACCGCGCTGCTGGCCTGCGTCGCCGCCCCCGGCCGCTATCTTGATGATCGCCGCCACGACCATCAGCCCCAATACGCAGGCTGCGCCGATAATGAAAAAATGGCGTTTGAACACGCGACGCAGTCTCCCCGACAACAAGCGCCCCCGCTTAACGGGTCACCGCCGTTACGCAAATAACGTATCTGTAACGTGGCGAACCTCGGATTCCGTCGCGGAAATCGGGACTAAAATCGACGCCAGATTCCGATGATAGGCCCTCTGCCCGCAGGAATTTCACGACCCGAAACGGCCTGTCGCCAGCCAGCCTGCAGCCGCCAGTCTCCGAACCGACGCACCACCGAGGCCTCCAGCGACAGCGCCAGCGCCGCGCCGCTTGGAGATCAATAAACCCGCGATCAAAGGATCGCCCCGCCAGAAGCCGCACCTCGACGTCGCTGTCTCCCGCGCCCGGCGGAGCGTAGCCGGCGTTGCGTCCCGCCCCGCCCTCGGCGTAGCCGACATAGAGGGCCGCGACGTTGCGATCGTCGCGATAGGCCTGCCAGCGCACGCCCATCTCGATCGGCCCCAGCCCCTGATAGTCGAGGAACTCGTCGCGCCCGTCCTGCCATTCGCCCTTGGCTTGAAGAGTGAAGCGTTCGCTCAAGCCATATTCGACGAACACGCTGGCCGCGATGTCGCGCCGCCCGCCCGGCAAGTCGGCCCGCCCGCCGTCGGAGGTGAAATAATCCTCGGCGCGGATATTCTCGTATTTGACGATGATCTCGCCCTGCCCCTTCGGCAGATTCCAGGCGCCGGCGTGGGCCGCCTCAGCGCCGGACAGCGCAACCAATCCGACCCAAAGGCCGACGCCTCCCCTCTCTCGCACGGCCCCACCCCTTGCTAGATGTCGTAACCGGGCGATTTTCGCTGCAGCTGGCGCAGGGCGCCGGGCCAGGCCAGGGAGGAGATGAAGCCGATTCCTCGGCCCTGCTCCTTGGTTTCGGCCTGGGCGGCGTCAGGCGCGATCAGAACGTTGTCGCGTCCCGCCGACAGAGCCGCGACCTGCTGGGCGCAGGCGCGTTCCAGGAAGAATATCCCAACCCAGGCCTCCGCCGCCGTGTTCCCGACCGCCAGGGTGCCGTGATTGCGCAGCAGCATCAGCGGCTTGTCGCCCAGGTCCGCCACCAGCCGCTCGCGCTCGTCGTGGTTCAGGGCCAGGCCTTCATAGCCGTGATAGGCGAGCTGATGCTGCAGCAGGCAGGCGTTCTGGCTGATCGGCAGCAGGCCGTCCTTCTGCGCCGCGACGCCCACGCCGTTCACCGTATGCAGGTGGATGACGAAATGCGCCTCTTCGCGCGCCGCATGGACCGCCGAATGGATGGTGAAGCCCGCCGGGTTGATGAAGCTGGTCGTGTCCTGAACGACATTGCCGTCCAGATCGACCTTCACCAGGGAAGAGGCTGTAATTTCATCGAAATACCAGCCGTATGGATTGATGAGGAAGTGATGCTCCGGTCCCGGCACGCGGGCCGAGATATGGGTGAAGATCATGTCGTCCCACCCGTTCAGCGCCACCAGGCGGTACAGCGCGGCCAGTTCGACCCGCACCTTCCACTCCGCCTCGGAAACCTGGGATTTGAGCGACCGCGCCGCGTCCGTCATTGGCCTTCCCCTTATCAGCGTTCAGATGAGCCTCTCTCCGCTCCGGCCCGGCGTCAAGTCGCCGACCGCCGCCGAAGAACCGAAACGGAAGACTTCATTAACCCTGTTTTCATCGACACGAGCGAACACTGTCCGCCGGCGGCGCGGCCGCATCGTCAGGGGGATGTTTCGTGGACTCAATCGAGGCGTTCGCGCCCTCCCCGCGTAGCGAGCCCCTGCCGCTGGCCAGCCTTCACCAACTGATCGATTTGGCCGCCGGACGTCCGCCGGAAGAACAACAGCGCCTGTTGCTGGGCGTGGCGGACCTCTACTGCTCGGTCGGCGGCCAGGCTGGCGCGCCGCCTGCCCTGACCGAGGTCTTCGTCGCCATGGTCCGCGCCGCCGAGCAAGATATCCGCCGCGCCCTGGCCGAACGTCTGGCGGACGCCGCCTGGGCGCCGGCGGACCTGGTGCGCCTGCTGGCCGCCGACGCCATAGAGATCGCCCGCCCGGTGATCGCCGCCAGCCCGCTGCTGCTCGACGCCGACCTGCTGACCCTGCTGGAGGAAGCCTCGCTGGACCATCAGGTCCAGGTGGCGCTGCGCCCCGATCTCGGCCCCCTGCCCGCCCGCGCCATCCTCGACCGCGGCGAGCCGGCCGTCCTGACCGCCCTGGCCGTCAACCGGACGGCGCGGCTGGAAGCCGCCGACATGGCTCGATTGGTGGAGCAGGCGCGGTCCATCGCCGCCCTGCGCGCGCCGCTGACGCGACATCCCCGGTTGAACGAGGATCTGGCCCTGCGTCTCTATCAGTGGGTCGGCGAGGCCCTGAAGCAGGCCATCTCCCAGCGCTTCAGCCTGGACGCCGCCACGCTGGCGACGGCGGTCGCCGCAGCGGCCCAGCAAGCGGCCGAGACCACGCCCGATCACGCCGCCGCCCAGTTGGCCGCCAAGCTGCATGCGGCGGGACAACTGCGCCCCGCCACCCTGATGCGGACGCTGCGGGAAGAGAAACTCGACCTCTTCGTCCACGCCCTGACCATGCTGAGCGGTCTGGAGACCGAGGCTCTACGGCGCGCCCTGCGCGGCGACACCGCCCGACCGCTGTATCTGGCCTGCACCGCTGCGGGGCTGGATCGCGCCGCCTTCCCCGCCCTGCTGCGCGAGGTTCGTCGGTTGAACCACGGCCTGCCGCATGATCCTGACGGCGAGGCCTGGCGCCCGGCGCAGCGGTCGACCACACAGGCGGCCTATGAATTTCGTCTGCTGATGGCGCCTGAAGGCGGGTCGACCGTTTGACAGCGCGCCTCCGCTCCGCTTGCGTAGCGCCGTGACTCAGTCGTTCCACCCCACCGCCATCACCTTCGTCGCCAGCGACCGGCCCGAGGCCGAAGCCGCCCGCCAGCGGTTGAGCGAACGCTATGGCTCGGTTCCCGCCGCCGAGGCCGAAGTCATCGTCGCCCTGGGCGGCGACGGCTTCATGCTGGAGACCCTGCACAACAATCTGCAGCTGCGCACGCCCGTCTATGGGATGAACCGCGGCTCCGTCGGCTTCCTGATGAACGACTATGAGGAAGACGACCTGCTGGATCGGCTGGCCCAGGCCGACCGCACCGTCCTTCATCCCCTGCAGATGGACGCCTGGGTCGAAAGCGGCCAGGTCCACATCGGCCTGGCCATCAATGAAGTCTCCCTGCTGCGCCAGACGCGACAGAGCGCCAAGCTGCGCATCAGCATCAACGACAAGGTGCGGCTGGAGGAACTGACCTGCGACGGCTGCCTTGTCGCGACCCCGGCCGGATCAACCGCCTATAATCTGTCGGCGCATGGGCCGATCATTCCCCTGGACGCGCCCAGCCTGGCGCTGACGCCGATCAGCGCCTTCCGCCCCCGGCGCTGGCGCGGCGCCCTGCTGTCGCACACGGCGCGGGTGCGCTTCGACGTACTAGAGCCGGACAAGCGGCCAGTCAGCGCCACCGCCGACAATTTCGAGGTGCGCCGCGTCTCGCGCGTCGAGGTGCGGGAACGGCGCGACATCACCCTGACCATGCTGTTCGATTCAGGCCGCTCATATGAAGAGCGCGTCATGGCCGAACAATTCGCCGCCTGAACTGTAAAATAGTCGAGGCGCCGTCACCGGATTTTAAGCCTCTGCGCGACAAAATGGCCGCTGTTGTTGAGGAGCCGCCCGTGACCAACCAAGTCATCCGCCCGCCCAATCCCCTGCGCGCCAAGGTCGGCGGCGGCTTCGGCGGCATTGACGCCAACGCCATCGCCAGGGCCGAGGAGGCGCTGAAGGCCATGTCGGCGCAGTTCGGCCAGTGGTTGAACGACGAGGTGGTCAGGCTGGACAAGGCTCAGTCCGACATCCGCAGCCAGGGCTACACGCCCGAAACGGCTGAGGCCCTCTATTTCCGCGCCCACGACCTCAAGGGGCTGGGGACCACATACGAATACCCGCTGGTCACGCGCATCGCCGCCTCGCTCTGCCGGATGCTGGACGACGCCGACAAGCGGATGCAGGCCCCCCTGGCCGTGGT
This sequence comes from Brevundimonas sp. RM1, assembly GCF_052907225.1. Classification (NCBI taxonomy): domain Bacteria; kingdom Pseudomonadati; phylum Pseudomonadota; class Alphaproteobacteria; order Caulobacterales; family Caulobacteraceae; genus Brevundimonas; species Brevundimonas sp. RM1. The sequence continues at coordinate 44,408 of NZ_JBRERY010000011.1, read as the reverse complement.
CGACGCCCACATCGACGCCATCAAGGCCGTGGTCCGCGACAAGATCCAGACCGACGACCATCCCGTCGGACGCGATCTGGTTGAAACCCTGGAAGCCCGTGCGGCGGAGCACCTGGGCTAAAGCCGACTGATGGATCAGGCGCGGCTCAGGCCGCGCTGACGGCGCCGCGCCAGCCGTCGTCAGCCGGGCGGTCCAGCCGCTCCAGCAGATAGGCCAAATCCTCACGCGCGGCGTCGGGACGCTGACTCAGGAACCGCTCCAGCATCCGTTGACGGAAGACGGCGCTGCCGGTGTCCCCGCCTTCGGCCTGGAGCGCCCGCCAGGTGTCGACCCCGGCGCGGAAGGCCTGGAACAGACGTGGCGGCATGCCCGCACGGTCGTAGATGGCCTTGAGTCCCAGAGGCCCGGCGTCATGCACCATCAGCCAGGCGCGATGATGCGGCGTACCCGCCAACTCGGCCAGGGCGTGCTCGAACAGGCCGATCTGCCCCCGCGCCAAGGACCGCAGCAACAGAGACGGCGTCAGCACCCGGCGGCTGTTCAGCCCGGCCACAAAGGTCGGCAGGTCATCCGTCACGCGGGCCTGGTCCACCAGGTCGATCGTGGCTCGCTCCCGCGCGAAGTCGGCGAACTGGATAGCGGTCTCAGGCGTCAGAGCGTGGCGGGTGATCAGGTGTTCGCGCACAGCCTCGCTGGCCAGAACCACCAGCCGCTCGGTCACGGACAGCGGCAGAACCTGACGATAGGCCAGGGCCGAAATCACCTCCGGCGCATCGCTGAATCGATCCAGGGCGACGCCCAGCGCAGCCTCGGACAGATCGGCATTGTCGTTTGCGGCCAGGGCGGCCACCGCCTCCTGCTTGCCTTCGGCGACCAGAACCGACGCCACATCGCGCGGCACGCGCGGGCGGGACGCCACCGCCACCTGGCGCAGCGCCGTCCCGGCGCGCACGATCTCGATCAGGTCGTCGTCAGTGAAGGCCGGGCAGCTGTTGATGATAGGCAGGGCCACGCTGTCCACGTCGCCGGCCAGCCTGCGCGCCGCCTCGCGCGGCATGATGTCCGAAGCCTTCAGCGTCACCGCCACGGCCCGTCGCACCAGTTCCGCCGCATCGGCCGCCAGCACGCTCAGAATCTTTTGCGCCGCCTCGCGCTCCACGTCATCCAGCGCCATGCGGTCGATGCTGCGGCACAATTTATGAGCGGCGGCCGCGCGCTCGTCCTCCAGATCAGACTTGATCAGGCGCCGTATGTCGCTTTCCGTCAGTCTGGCGCGGTAGGCGGTCATGGCTCGAAGGCTCAGGGTTGGCGAGGAATCAATCGTCACCCCTAGCGTTACATAGTTAACACCCTCTTAGGAATAAGGCGGAAGCGTGGTCACGCCACCTTATCCGGCGGCGGAGCGAATGCGCCCCCGAATCCGCCGCCTGATCCCTGTCCGTCCTGGCCCAGCAACAGCGCCAGAAGGCTCTGATCCTGCTTCAATCGGTCCATGCGCGCGGCCAGCATTCGGTCCTTTTCGCTCAGCTCCGGCGCCGCCTTGGCCGCCCCGCCGCTGCCGACGCCGACCGCCGGGAAGGCCTCGCCCGCCGTGCGCTGCAGATTGGCGTGCACCTCGGCCGCCGTCGCCGCTCGGCCGTTACGATAGAAGATCGAACGGTTGGCCGAAGCCGCTTCGGGGAACAGGGCCACCGCGCTGCTCTGCGGCCGCGACTGCACCGCCTCCAGCAGCTTGGCCGCGCCCGCCGGACCCAGGAAGTGCGCGGCGTACAGGTCGCCCGCCCCCGGCTCGCGCCCCGTGCGGCCGCGCAGATAGGCCGCGTTGGAGGCCGTCAGCTCTCCCGCCATGGTCGAGGCGGCCTGAGGATCGAAGCGCAGGTCCAACACGACGTTGCGAGCCGAGCCGCGCACCTGCCAGCGCCCGTCGCCGCCCTGATAGATCAGGTCGGCGTACTGGCCGTAGCCGTGCTTGGCGCCGTGCCGCTTCACCGTGCCCAGCCAGGTCTGCTCGATGAACTGGAACAGGCCCGAGGCCGAGGACGTGGGCGCCCGCGCATTGGGGTTCATCGCGCTTTCGCGACGCGCGGTCTTCATCAGGAAATCGAAGTCCACGCCGGTCGAGGTCGAGGCGCGCCGGATCGCCGCCTCCACGCCGCCGGATGATGGAATCGCTTTCACGGTCATGTGTGAACGGTCGCTAACCTCGGTAAACGAAAGCTTAACGCAACACCCCTGCCGTTAACAATTCCAAGCGCCACAATAAGGCCGCAAGCGAAGCGCGAACTCTGTTCCGTGAGTGCTGGGGAGGGCCTGCGACAGGAGGCGCGTAAGTCATGATGATGCGTATCGCCGGGGGCCACGGCGTGGTCAGCCCCCTCGACTTCCAGCAACGCAAGAAGCCCCTGCCCCGATGGGTGTGGGCGATGATCACCGCCTCGGCTCTGGTGCATGTCGGCGCCGGCGTCTGGCTGTATCAGCAACGCTTCGAACTGGCCGACGCCCCCGCGTCCTTGGAAGACCTGCCCACGACGATCGTGGAGCTGACGCCCAGGGTCAAACCGCCCGAGCCGAAGACGGCCTCGCCCGCGCCGACACCGCCGATCCACCGACCGACGCAGATCATGCCCAGCGACGTCGCCCCGCTGGAGGTTCCGGTCGCCCCCGTCGTCAGCCATGACGCCGGGCCGGTCATCAACCTGACGGAACCTGCGACCGAGCCCGCGACCGGAACGACGGTCACGCCCGAACCGCCGAAACCCGTTCCCGTCATCACCCAGCCCGACTGGGTGCGGAAGCCGACGGCGGATCAGCTGATGCGGGCCTATCCGTCCGCTGCCGAGGCGCGCGGGATCGGCGGGGTGGCCGAACTGTCCTGTCTGGTGCGGGTGGACGGCAGCCTGACCGGCTGTTCGGTCACCTCGGAAACACCGGGCAATCAGGGCTTCGGCCGGGCGGCGGTGAGCCTGAGCCGCTACTTCCGCCTCAGCCCGCGCACGGTGGACGGACAGGCCGTCGACGGCGCGCGCGTCACCATGGCGATCCGCTTCGATCTGCCCAAGGACTAAAGGAACCGCGAGGGATGGAGGGTCACCTCGGCGACGGGCCGGCCCTCTGTCGCATCAGCAACGACGGCGCCGATCAGCGGCCCCAGCAGCCAGCCGTTGCGACGCGGCCCCAGCGCGACATACAGGCCTGAGGCGACCTGCCCGGCCATCGGCAGGCCGTCCGGCGTCGTGCCGCGCACCCCCGCACGCCAGTCGATGGTCAAGGGACGCGGCGCCTGGCCCAGCACCTTCCATGCGGCGGCCAGCATGGCGTCGCAACGCATGGCGTCGGGCGTCACCGAGCGCTCGCCCGGCTCCATCGTCGCCCCGATCACGCTGCCCTCGCCCATCGGCGCGACATAGGCGCCCGGCCCGCGCACGACATGGTCGACCAACCTCTCCTTCACCAGACCGATCTGGCCGCGAATGGGGGTGATGCGGGCGACCGCCGTGCGCGCTTCGGGCGGCAAGCCCTCCAGCGACGGGTCGGCGCCCGTGGCCAGGATCAGATGCTCCGCGCGCACGGCGCCCGTCGTCGTCTCGACCCGCCAGCCGAGCGCGTCCGGAGCCATGCGCAGCGCCCGCGCCTTGATCACCGTCAGTCCCTGCGCCAGCGCCTTCAGCGCCTGAGGCGGATCGACCTTCGCATCCTCATGAGTCGTCAGGCGCGCCGAGTCGGTGTCATACTGATGCTGAAAGCCCAACGCCTTCATCCGCGCCGCCAGTTCGGCGACGTCGCCGCCGCGCCATCCCGCCAGATCGCCATACAGCCGCACGCCCGTCGCCTCTGCGAAGGCGGGCCACAGGTCGCGCGCCCTGCGCAGCACTTGCGCCGCCTCGGGCGACAGATCGTCTATGGCGCATTCCATGGCCGGCGCGATCATGCCTGCCGCTACCGCCGAAGCGTTGACGCCGCCGGGGTCTACCACCGCTACGCGACGTCCGCGTCGTCTCAGCTCCGCCGCCGCGCACAGGCCCAGCGCGCCCGCGCCGATGACCACGACGTCGAAGGAAGGTTCGGGAGAATTAAAAAGGGGCACGGGATGTCCTTCGACCTCCCGCGCCCCGATTTCAACCGTTGAGGACGGTCTTTTATTCAGCCGCCAGCTTGGCCGCGCGCGCCTCTTCCAGACGCTTGGTCAGGGCGGCGTGCTGGCCCCACAGGGCCTTGGGCAGGCGATCGCCGAATTTCTCGTAGAAGGCGGGGATCAGGGCGGCTTCCTCGGTCCAGACGTCGGCGTCGACGTCCAGCAGGATCTGCAAGTCGGCGTCGGTCAGCGTCAGACCCGACAGGTCCAGCGCGGCCTTGGACGGCACGCGGCCGACCGGAGTGTCCACGGCTTCGGCCTGGCCTTCCAGACGCTCGACGATCCACTTCAGCACGCGGGCGTTGTCGCCGAAGCCCGGCCAGACGAACTGGCCGTCCTCGTTCTTGCGGAACCAGTTGACGAAGAACAGGCGCGGCAGCTTCGACGCATCGGCCTTTTCGCCCATCTTCAGCCAGTGGCCGAAGTAGTCGCCCATGTTGTAGCCGCAGAACGGCAGCATGGCGAAGGGGTCGCGGCGCAGCTCGCCGACCTTGTTCTCGGCGGCGGCGGTGCCTTCGGAGGCCACGGTCGAGCCCATGAAGACGCCGTGCTCCCAGTCATAGGCTTCCGTCACCAGCGGCACGGCCGAGGCGCGGCGGCCGCCGAACAGGATGGCGTCGATCGGCACGCCGGCCGGGTCTTCCCACTCAGGCGCGATCGACGGGCACTGACCGGCCCAGACGGCGAAGCGCGAGTTCGGGTGGGCCGCAGGCTCGCCCGATGCCGGATCGTGCGGCTGGCCCTTCCAGTTGGTCAGGCCTTCCGGCGCGTCCTTCGACAGGCCTTCCCACCAGACGTCGCCGTCAGCGGTCAGGGCCACGTTGGTGAAGATGGTGTCGCGCGTCAGGGTCTCGAGCGCGTTCTTGTTGGTGTTGCGGCTGGTGCCGGGCGCCACGCCGAAGAAGCCAGCTTCCGGGTTCACGGCGTACAGACGGCCGTCGTCGCCGAAGCGCATCCAGGCGATGTCGTCGCCGACCGTCTCGGCCTTCCAGCCGTCCAACGCCGGTTGCAGCATGGCCAGGTTGGTCTTGCCGCAGGCCGACGGGAAGGCGGCGGCCACATATTTGGAAACGCCTTCGGGGCTGGTCAGCTTGAGGATCAGCATGTGCTCGGCCAGCCACCCCTCGTCGCGGGCCATGATCGAGGCGATGCGCAGGGCGTAGCACTTCTTGCCCAGCAGGGCGTTGCCGCCGTAGCCCGAGCCGTAGGACCAGATTTCCCGCGTCTCGGGGAAGTGGACGATCCACTTGTCGTCGTTGCAGGGCCAGGCCACATCGGCCTGACCTTCGGCCAGCGGCGCGCCCAGGGTGTGAACGGCGGGGACGAAGACGCCGTCGGCGCCCAGCATGTCCAGCGCGCCCCTGCCCATGCGGGTCATGACGCCCATCGACACGGCGACATAGCCGCTGTCGGTGATCTCAACGCCCAGGGCGGAGATCTTGGAGCCCAGCGGGCCCATGCAGAACGGAACGACGTACATCGTCCGGCCCTTCATGCAGCCGTCGAACAGGCCGTCCAGACGGGCGCGCATTTCAACCGGGTCGGACCAGTTGTTGGTCGGACCGGCGTCGGCCTCGTCTTCCGAGCAGATGAAGGTGCGGCTCTCGACGCGGGCCACGTCCTTGGGGTCCGAGGCGGCGTAGTAGCAGCCGGGGCGCTTGGCTTGATCCAGCTCCTTCAGCGTGCCCTTACCGATCAGATCGGCGACGATGGCGGACTTCTCGGCGGCCGTGCCGTCGCACCAGTGAACACGGTCAGGCTTGGTCAGGGCGGCGATCTGCTCCACCCAGGCGACGAGGCCCTTGTGTTCAGTCGGCGCCGGATGGAGTCCGGGAATCGATTGCGTCACGTCTTGCTCTCCTGAAGCTGCGCGCAGCGATCTGTCGTCGCCGTCACGCAATAAGCTGATCACGCTGTGTAACGGGGGCCAATGAACCCCGAGGGACGTTAGGTCAACCGCTGCACGTTTCATTCCCCCGTTATCCGGCTCGCTCCATCCACACGCATATTTAAATCGTCAGAGCGCGTCTCAAGGGCTATCTCCTTCGGCGTGAAGACGATGGATTCTGTAAAGTCGACGCCGGACGCCTTATCGAGCGCCCTGATCTCGCCTGCGGCTGAACGCAACAGCGCGGCCATACTGAAGGTGCTGCGCGCCCATCTGCCCGTTCAGGGCCGGGTGCTGGAGATCGCCGCCGGATCGGGCCAGCACGCCGCCCGCTTCGCAACCGCCCTGCCCGGCCTGGACTGGACGCCCAGCGATCCCAGCGCGGAGGCTCGGGCCAGCATTGAGGCGTGGCGGATGAAGGCGGGCGCGGCGAACCTGCGGCCCGCCCAGGCGGTCGACATGCTGGATGACGCCAGCTGGCCGTCGGAGCCGCTGGACGCCATCATCTGTATCAACATGATCCACATCAGCCCGTGGTCGGCGGCCCAGGGCCTGATGCGGCTGGCGGAACGGTCTCTGATCCGCCCCGGCGGTCTGCTGTACCTCTACGGCCCCTATCGCGAGGCCGAGGTTCCGCTGGCCCCGTCCAACGCCGCCTTCGACGACAGCCTGAAGGCGCGCGATCCCGCATGGGGCCTGCGCGACCGGGGCGAGGTCGAAACGCTCGCCCGGTCGCATGGCCTGGCCCTGACGCTGCGACGGGCCATGCCCGCCAACAATCTGAGCCTGATCTTCCGCCGAGTTTAGATGGCGGCGACCACAGCTGTCAGTTCGGCGCGGTCGTTCAGCAAGGCCACCTTGCCGTCGCGGAAGGCCGCGCCCGGCGCATCGGCCGCTTCGCCAAAGCTTTCAGCCGCCACAGCCACGCCGTCAGCGAAGGCCAGAACCGGCAGGCCCTGCGCCTTGGCCAGGTTCACCAGCGCCTTGACCTGAACCAGACCGGCTTCATCCGCCATGCCGCCCGGAACCACCACGCCCTGAACACGGCCGCCGCTGATGTCGTCGGCCGTCGCCGTAGCCAGAACGGTCAGCCCGCCCGAAACCAGACTGCCCTCGCCGGTCGAGATCGGGGCCAGCGACACGCCCTCAAAGCGCAGGGCGGTCTCCATGTCGCCCAGTTCGCCGAAATCCATGCCTTTGCGCATGATCAGGCCGAAGCGCAGGCGGGCGGGCGCGGGGCGATTGCCGTATTGGCGGGAACGAGGGGCGGTCGTGGTCTTGCGTTGAGCGTACAAAACGTCTCCTTCGAAGGTTATCGATCAATATTCGTGGACGATTACAAGAAACCGTCCCGCCCTGTACGCCGCAACCGGATCAAACACGGCAAATGTCGCAATCCGAATCAATCGGAAGCGAATGCAGCAAAAACATCAGGGTGACTGCTGATATAGGCTTATGATGCTCAAGGTCAACTTGACGACGCAAAAGTGAACTCAACCGGACCTAAGAACACCTGAACCGCCCAGCCACAGCGGCGCCCTTGCCTCCATGCGCGAGCGGGCCCTACACAGCCGGTCGCACCGCTGGAGATCTCAAGTCAGGCCATGGCCTTCACCCGCACCTATGACGGCCCAGAGCCCGTCCGCATCAACAAGTGGCTGGGTCAGAGCGGCGTCTGCTCGCGCCGCGAGGCCGAGGGCCTGATCGCCGACGGTCTGGTCAGCATTGACGGCGAGGTCGTGCGCGACGCGGGCCGCAAGATCGAGCCGGGCCAGACCCTGACGCTGAACGACACGGGCGAGGCGGCGCTGGCGGCGGGCGTCGCCATCCTGCTGCACAAGCCGGTCGGCTATGTCTCGGGCCAGCCTGAGCCGGGCAAGATTCCCGCCGTGCGCCTGCTGACCACGGCCAACCGGGTCGGCGACGGCGAGACGCCCGCGCGCGACGCCTCCCTGCCCCCCGTCGGGCGACTGGACGAGGATTCGCGCGGTCTGCTGATGCTGTCGTCAGACGGCGTGGTGGCCAAGGCGGTGATCGGCCCACAGTCCGATCTGGACAAGGAATATCTGGTCCGCGTCGCTGGCGTCGTGACCGAGGCCAAGCTGACCAAACTGCGCCACGGCCTGGAGCTGGACGGTCGCCAGTTGAAGCCTGCCCGCGTCACCCAGATGGAGCCGCAGCGCCTGCGTTTCATCCTGCGCGAAGGCCGCAACCGCCAGATTCGCCGCATGTGCGAGCTGGTCGGGCTGGAGGTCGTCGACCTCTATCGCATCCGCATCGGCCCCGTGAAATTGGGCGACCTGCCGGAAGGCCGTTGGCGGATGCTGACGGCGGACGAGCGCGCGGCGCTGATCAAGGGCTGAGCCGCCTCAGCGCAACGCCTCAAACCACCGTTGCAGCAGGAACGCTTCAGCGCGGTGAGCGGCCGTGCGGACAGCCGCCTCCTCGTCCACGCCCCAACGCTCTTCGGTGAAGGCTTCGTCCAGACGCGACAGGTCCAGCGCCGCCTCGCCCGCCAGCGCCCCGCGCTGCACCGCCAGCCCCAGTACCGCCGAGCCGAACAGCGGAACCGCCGTCGCCAGCCCGGTCAGGGCGAAGTCGTCCATCTCCAGCGCCAGAGCCTCGACCCGCGCCAGCGCCTGCGGCGCCTGCGGCCGGTGAACGATCCCTTCGACGGTATGCAGTTCGACGCCCAAGTCGCGCGCCGCCCACTCGCGCCACGGCCCCCATTCCGCCTGCTGTCGTTCGATCAGGCCCGACGGCGTCTCTGCCAGATAACAGAGCACGTCCGACCCGGCATAGCGGGCGATCTCTTCGGCCACCGGGCCGCGCGTCTGGCTGACCCGATCGATGGCGGTCGAGGCCAGACGGGTGGCGGGCATGGTCGCGGGCGTCATATGCTCGCCCTGGGCGTTCCACTCGTCGGCCACGAGGCGAGCCGCCGCCTCGGTCGGCAGGACGATGGCGTTTCCGGCGGGCGTCTTGGGCGCGCGGCCGTCCAGCAGGACGACCCAGCCGCCGTCACGGGCCTCGACCTCGGCGGCCTTCCAGAAACGCTTGATGCGTTCCTCGGACTCGCGAAAGCCCTTCTGGGCGGCGACGTTGGGATCAAGCGAAGGAATATGGGACATGGCGGACTTCTAGGCGAAAAGCTTGGTCGAGGCGAAACGATCGAGCGCCGCCTCAAGGTCAGGAAAATCGTCGGCGATGTGCAGCGCGCCTGCCGCCGCCTGCTCCTCCACCGTATGGAAGCCCCAGCCGACGCCCAACGGATGCACTCCCGCCGCAACGGCCATGGCGATGTCGTGGCTGGTGTCGCCGATCATGACGGTCGAGGCGATGTCGGCCCCGCAGGCCGTTATGGCGGCGCGCAGCATGGCTGGGTCCGGCTTGCCCGGCCCGTCCTCGGCGCAGTGGCTGGACAGGAACAGATCGCTCCATTCGGGCCGGGCCAGATTGCGGGCCACCCCGCGCCGGTTCTGGCCGGTCGCCAGCGACAGCCGCCAGCCGTCGCGCTTCAGCCGCCGCAGGGTCTGCATCACGCCGGGATAGAGCGGCTCCTCATGGCCCGCCTCATACATGGCGCGGAAACTGGCCTGAAACGCGGCGACGAAGTCGGCCAGTTCGGCGTCGGTCAGCGACGGCTCCAGCACGTGCAGGGCGTGATGCAGGCTCAGGCCTACGATCTGACGCACTCGATCATATTCCGGCTCGGGCAGGCCCAGAGCCTGCGCCGCCTCGCAGGCCGCGCGATGGATGGAGGCCCGGCTGTCGACCAGGGTGCCGTCGATGTCGAAGACGGCGAGCGGAGCGTCGGAAGCGGTCATGTCAGGCTGGCACGATGTCAAAGGCGACGGACAGGCGCGGCTGGTCGCCGCTGAAAGGCACGGTGCCGTGCCACAGGCAGGACGGGAAAAGCACCAGCTTGCCCGGCTCCGGCTTCTCGTACCGCAGCGGCTCCAGCTGCGGCGAGGTCGGGAACGGCGGCTGGGCCAGGGCCAGCCAGCCTTCGCGCCCGCCCGCCTGGACCACCGGCGGCACATCGATATAGCAGGCTGATGAATACCAGCCCTTCGGGTGAATATGGTGTTCGTGGAAACCGCCCGGCGCCAGCCGCACCGACCAGCAGCCCTTCAGCCGATAGCTTCCAGAGTTTCGGGCGCGAACAGGATCCTCGCCGTGCCCCAGCCGCGCCAGATGCCGACGGATCGGCCCGTCGATGGCGGTGAAGAAGGCGCGAATGGCCGGATCGTCGACCAGCGTCAGGTCCACCGGCGTCTGCGTCCCGTGCCGCAGGCTCTGGCCCAGCGGGTGGTTCTGATAGGCGTGTTGCGCCAGCAGCGCCGCCTTGAGGTCGGCCAGATAGGCCGCCAAGTCGCTCCAGCCGGGCGCCGTATCGATGGTCAGGGCGCCGACCAGACCCTCCAGGTCATCCAACCCCAGGGCGTCGGCCTGCCCCTTCAGGCGGCTGGCCGTGGCGTGCAGGGCCAGAACCTTCTGATCCGGGGTGGGCGCAGCCAATAATTGGCGCAGGATCTCCAGCGCTCCATCGGGGTCGCCAGAGGCGATCATGGCCTCGGCCAGACTGGTCCAAGGCTCGAGCGTGTTCGGCGCCGCCTGCGTCGCCGCGCGCGCGTGATCCACGGCCAGCGCCGGATCGAACTTCAAAGCCAGCTGGCCCGCCGCCATCTCGACCATCGCGGCCCGCACGCCACCCTCACGCGCGCGACGGGTCAACTCGCCCCAGGCCTCGCGCGGATCGGCGCCGCCATACATCAGGACCACCGCCAGACAGGTCAGCAGTTCGGCGTCGCCAGGCGCGGCCTTCAACGCATCGAGCACCGGCGCCGCCGCAGCCTCACGACCTCCGCCGCGCATCCAGACCAGTTGCGCCAGCTCCCGCACGGCGTCGCCATAAACGGGCCGACGCTTCAAGGCCTGGCGATAGGCGTCGTCCGCCTCGTCATGACGGCCGCAGCCAGACAGGGCGCGGGCCAACACCAACCAGGTCTCAGGCGCATCTCCGCCATTGGCGAAGGCCCGCCGCGCCGCCTCGACGGCCTCGAGGTTGCGGCCTGTGTCGCCCAGAGAACTGGCCAGATTATGCTGTGCGACGACGCTGCCGGGCATGGCGGCCGCCTGGGCGCGGCGGATGACCAGGGCCTCCTCCTTGCGGTCCAACGCCTTCAGAAGATCGACCTGAAACGACTGAACCCCGGCCCGCTCGCCCGGCGTCGCCTGCTCCAGCACGGCCAGGGCGCCCGGCAGGTCGCCCTGCTGGGCCAGCGCCTGGGCGCGCTGAAGCCGCATCTGGACCGCCGCGCCTGTGTTCATCGCATCCGCCGCACGCCCTCAAAGGGATCTTCGTCGGCCTCGTCCTCGGAGAAGCCGAAATGGTTGAAACCGGCCTTCATCTCAGGGCTGAGCGGAGCCTCGACGATCAGCTTGCCGCCGCCAGGATGGTCCAGTTCGATGCGGCGGGCGTGAAGCTGCAGCTTCAGCGGGCCGGACAGTTCGCGCGATTTGTCGTCGCCGTATTTGGGATCGCCCAGGATCGGATGGCCGATGGCGGCCATGTGGGCGCGCAACTGGTGCGTCCGGCCGGTGAAGGGGCGCAACGCCATCCACGCCGCGCGGTGGGCGGCGCGGCTGATGGTGGCGAAGGCGGTCTCGGCCGGCTCGCCCTTGGGATCTTTGGGCTCGGCCGGGCGCATCATCTCGAAGTCGTTGATGCCGGTCTTCTTCAGCGCCATGTCGATCTGACCGGCCGAAGGCTTGGGGTTGCCGATGACGATGGCCCAATAGGTCTTCTTGGCCTGACGCCGGGCGAAGGCGCCGGCCAGACGCTTGGCCGCCTCCGGCCCCTTGCCCAGCAGCAGCACGCCTGAGGTGTCGCGGTCCAGACGGTGAACCAGACGCGGCCGGTCCATCCCCTCGCCCCAGGCCGACAACAGGCGGTCGATGTGCTTGGTCGTCTTGGTCCCGCCCTGCACGGCCAGGCCGTGCGGCTTGTTCAGGGCGATGACCATGTGGTCTTCGTACAGCACCAGCGACTTGGCGTAGGCGATGTCGCGCTCGCTCAGTTCGTGCAGGTCGCCGGGCTTGCGCGGATTGGCGTCCGGCAGCGGCGGCACGCGCACGGCGGCGCCCGCAGTCAGGCGGTCCTGCGGCTTGACCCGCGAGCCGTCGACGCGGATCTGGCCGCTGCGGGCCATCTTCTCGACCTGGATATGGGTCAGGTGCGGCCAACGGCGCTTGAACCAGCGATCCAGGCGGATGTCGTCTTCATCCTCGGCGACATAGAGGGTCTGGACTTCGCGGCTCATGCGCCCACTCCGGTAAACAGTTTGCGCGCGATCATCAGGCCGACGAACAGAGCGGCGATGGCGAGAACCACCGAACCCGCCGCATAAACGAAAGCCGAGACGATTTCACGGCGTTCGATCATCAGGGCCGCTTCCAGTGAAAAGGCCGAAAAGGTCGTGAAGCCGCCCAGGACGCCGACGGCGGCGAACAGGCGGATGCTCTCCTGCCCCGCGCCCGCCCTCAACGCCAGCCAGCCGACCAGCAGGCCCATCAAAAGGCCGCCCGCGACATTGGCGGTCAGGGTCGCCCACGGCCAGGCCGCGCCCGGCGCAAGGCGGCCCACGGCCAGCCCCAGCCCATAGCGCGCCATCGCCCCCAGGCCGCCGCCGATCGCAACCAGCAAGAAACGTGTCATGCTGGCGGCATATACTGTTCCGACCTCATTTGCGAAGGCCGCCATGCACGACCTTGTCCTCGCCATCCTGCATCACCTGCTGTTCCTGGGCCTGATCGTCATGCTGGCGTCGGAGCTGGCGCTGCTGCGAACGCCGGAACCGCCGGTGAAGCGACTGGCCGGACTGGACGCGGGCTATGGCGTCACGGCCCTGCTGATCATTCTGGTCGGGGTCGGACGGGTGGTGGGCGGCAAGGGCTGGGCCTTCTATGAAGCCACCCCTTCTTCTGGGCCAAGATCGCGACCTTCGCCCTGATCGGCCTGATCTCGATCCGGCCGACGCTGGCGATCCTGAAGTGGCGCAAGGCGGAGCGGGCCGCGCCCGGCTATGTTCCGCCTCAGGCCGAGCTGACCGCGGCGCGTCGCGCGGTCGGGCTTGAGATTCTGCTGCTGGTTCCGCTGCTGGCCTTCGCGGCGGCGATGGCGCGTTGGCCGTTCTAGGCCCTACAGACGCGGGCGGATGGCGTCCTGAACCCCGCGCGCGTCATAGGCCCCAGGGCGATCCGGGCGCTGGCCGCGCCCCATGACGATCTCCAGCGTGGTCGAGGTCGGCTGCGGCCCGCTGAGGTCGAAGCCCAGCCCGACGCCGACGCCCGACGTCGACCAGCCGCCGTAGCGGCCCGTGCCCGCGCCGATGGAGACGCTGGGACGCACGCCGCCCGCGCTGTCGGGGCGTCCGTCGATCCAGCGCTGCGTCACCTCGAACCAATCATAGCCCTGCTCGGTCGTCAGCTGAGCCGCACGGAACAGCGCCATGTCCGCCACCGGACCGGGGGCGCCGACGCCGTTGTAGCTGACGCGGAAACGGTCGCGCTCGATCTGCTGTTCGGAGTAGCCCTGCCCGTTCGGGCCCATCTGACGGCCGTAGGGCGCCAGGCTGGCGCAGGCCGTAAGGGCCAGGGCCGAGACGGCGATCGTGACGATGGCGAGGCGTTTCATGCGCGTGTCTCCCACGCCCGAACAGCGCACGGGCGAGCCGGATTGTTCCGCGGTGAAGCTGAACAGGGGATGAAGCCCCTACAGCCCCGCCGCCGCGCGCAGGGCCGCGAAATCCTCCGGTTCCGGCGCCTCGACCGTCACACGGCCGCCGTCGGGATGAGGAAAGCTCAGCTTAGCCGCGTGCAGCATCAGTCGCGGCGCGGCGCGCCCGGCGAAGGTCAGGGCGCCGCCATAGCGGACATCGCCGACCAGCGGGCGACCGATGGAGGCCATATGGACCCGAAGCTGGTGCATCCGTCCCGTCTCGGGCGACAGCTCGACCACCGCCCCGTCTTCACTAGAAGCCAAGGTGCGATAGCCGCTGGCTGCGCCTTGCGCGCCCGGCGCATCGAAATCCACGACGCGCATATAGCTTTCGCGGCCGATCTCTTCGCGCCGCAGGGCCGAAGTGATCCGGCCGGACTTGGGCTCCGGCGCGGCCGCGACCAGCGCCAGATAGGTCTTTTGGAACTTGCGCATCTGCATCGCCTTGCCGAAGAAACCGGCGGCGGGCTTGGTCTTGGCGGCCAGGATGACGCCCGAGGTGTCGCGGTCCAGCCGATGCACCAGTTCCGGCCGCTTGCCGTTCGAGCGGGCGAAGGCCCACAGCAGGTCGTCCAGAGTGTTGGCCTGGATGCGGCCGCCCTGGCTGGACAGGCCAGACGGCTTGTTGAAGGCGATCAGATGCGCGTCTTCATGCACCACCCAGGAACGGACGGCGGCGATTTCATCTTCGGTCAGGGATACGGGCTGGCGGGTTTTCACCCGCCGAGCCTTTAGCCGAGCGCGCCCCGCTTCGCCATGCCCATCAGGCTCGCGGTTAGCGGATCAGGCCCTTGCGACGCGCCCAGTGGGCATAGGCGATCTGGATGACGAAGATCACGGTGACGACCAGGGTGAAAGCCACGCCGCCCGCGCCGATGACTTCACCTCCGTTGCTGAGCGCCAGCACATAGACGGCGTGCGCCAGCATGGCGATCAGCCCCGCGACGAAAGCGTTGAACGCCAGCTTCCGCCGAAGCAAAAGCATCAGCGCGCCCAGCAGGCCGCACCACACCGCCACGCCGAAGGCCACATCGGTCCACATCGGCGCGCCGCGCAAATAGGCCACCTGCTCCATCGTCAGCGCGCTCCAGTAGGCGGCGGCTCCCGTCACCTTCTGATACCACTGCCAGACGCCGACGCCGTTCCAGACCACCGAGGCTGCAGCGATGGCCCACAGATGCCACGGCGCCGCCGGACGCTTCGAAATATCGACCATCATTCTTCCCCCCAAAGGCCTTGAGAGCCGAAAACTACGCCGAAATAGACCGATGCAACAAGGGCTTCCGCCTTGCGCCTCAGACGATCACGCCGCGTGGGCCCATCCAGGCGCAATAGGCGGTCTGAACGACCAGGACGGCGATGATGACCAGGCCGAACGCCACGCCGACCGGCCCCATGATGTCGCGCCCATTGCTCATGAAGTGGATGTAGGCCGTGTCCGCCAGCATGGCGATCAGGGCGACGGCGAACGCCATCGTCGCCTGGCGCCGCCGAAACAGCAGCAGCACCGCCGCCAGCAGCCCGCCCCAGAAGGCGACGCCGACCGCGACATCGGTCCATAAGGGCACGGCGCGCAGATAGGCCGCCTCGGCGGGGCTCAGACTGTTCCAATAGGCCGGATCGCCCGTCACCTGCAGCGTCCACTGCCAGACGAAAATGGCGTTCCACAGAAAGGACAACACGCCGACCAGCCACAGGTGCCAGGGCGTCGGCATACGCCGCAGAACATCGACCATCGCCGCCTCCGCAGTTTGCAGGCTGAGCCTACGCCCGACGGGCCGCTACGACAATGAACATCGTTCACCGACCTCCAACCTCTCCGTCACCCTCGGGCTTGACCCGAGGATCGAG
Source organism: Brevundimonas sp. RM1 (assembly GCF_052907225.1). Lineage (NCBI taxonomy): Bacteria > Pseudomonadati > Pseudomonadota > Alphaproteobacteria > Caulobacterales > Caulobacteraceae > Brevundimonas > Brevundimonas sp. RM1. Next base: position 28,753 of record NZ_JBRERY010000011.1, on the reverse strand, counting down.
TGCAGGGTGCGCTCGGCCGCTCTACCGTCGCGCAGGCGGACGGCTGGATCCTCGGGTCAAGCCCGAGGATGACGGCGGTAGGCGCTTTATTCCTTGCTCACCCGCGCCCGCATCGCCGCCCAGCGCTCCAGACGCGCCTTGACCTTCTCCTCATGCCCCTCGCCCTTGGGCTTGTAGAAGGTGCGGCGCTCCATCTCGTCGGGGAAGAAGTTCGCGCCGGAGAAACCCTCGGGCGTGTCGGGGTCGTATTGATAGCCCTTGCCGTAGCCGAGCTGCTTCATCAGCTTGGTCGGGGCGTTGCGGATATGGGCGGGCGGCATCAGGGAGCCGGTCTCGTGCGCCGCCTTCTTCGCCGCCTTGAAGGCTTCATAGACGCCGACCGACTTAGGCGCGGTGGCCAGATGGACCACGGCCTGAGCCAGCGCCAACTCTCCCTCCGGCGAACCGAGGAAGTCGTAGGTGTCCTTGGCCGCATTGGCGACCAGGATGGACAGAGGATCAGCCTGGCCGATGTCCTCGACCGCCATGCGCACGATGCGGCGCGCCAGATAGAGCGGGTCTTCGCCCCCGTTCAGCATCCGCGCCAGCCAGTAGAGCGCCGCGTCCGGGTCCGATCCGCGCACCGACTTATGCAGGGCCGAGATGAGATTGTAGTGCTCCTCGCGCGACTTGTCGTAGGCGGGGGCGCGCTTCTGAAGCACGCCCGCCAGCGCCTGCACGTCCAGCGGCGCGACCTCCGTCAGGTCGAACAGCACCTCGGACATGGTCAGCAGATAGCGGCCGTCGCCATCCGCCAGCGCCAGCATGGCCTGACGCGCCTCGGGCGTCAGCGGCAGAGGCTTGCCCATCAGCGCCTCGGCCCGGTCCAGCAACAGGTCCAGCGAGGCGTCGTCCAGCCGCTTCAGCACATAGACTTGGCTCCGCGACAGCAGGGCGCCGTTCAGTTCGAAGCTGGGGTTTTCCGTCGTGGCGCCGACCAGGGTGACGATCCCCTCCTCCACGAAGGGCAGGAAGCCGTCCTGCTGGGCGCGGTTGAAGCGGTGGATCTCGTCGACGAACAGCAGGGTCTGCTGACCCGCCGCCCGGCGCATCCGTGCGGCCTCGAACGCCTTCTTCAGGTCGGCGACGCCCGAGAAGACGGCGCTGATCGACTGATATTCGTAGCCCGCCGCCTTGGCCAGCAGGCGGGCGATCGTCGTCTTGCCCGTGCCCGGCGGCCCCCACAGGATCATGGAGCCCAGACGCCCGGCCTCGATCATCCGGCGGATCGGCCCGCCTTCGCCCAGCAGATGGTCCTGGCCCACCACCTGATCCAGCGCCTGCGGGCGCAGACGGTCGGCCAGGGGCGCGTCGGGAGGATGGATGCCGGAGGCTTCGAACAAATCAGTCATGGAACGCTCTAGATAGGCGTTCGTTCGGGCGACTGCACCCGCTACAACGCCTCGTTGAGGAGGAATCGCATGACTGAAGCCAAGCCTGACCAGGGACCGCGCGGCGGGGTGACGCCCCACCTGACCATTCCCTCGCGGGGGGCCGCCGCGGCGATCGAATTCTACGCCCGCGCCTTCGGGGCCGAGGAAGTCATGCGGATGCCGGCCGAGGACGGCGAGCGCCTGTTGCACGCCCATCTGCGCATCAACGGCGGCAGCGTCATGCTGGCCGACGAATTCCCCGAATGGACCGGCGAGGCCGACATCAAGCCCGTGGGAGTCAGCCTGCATCTTCAGGTCGACGACGCCGACGAATGGTGGGGCCGCGCCCTGGTCAACGGCGCCATCCCGGTCATGCCGCTGGAGAACCAGTTCTGGGGCGACCGCTACGGCCAGCTCCGCGACCCGTTCGGCCACCTGTGGAGCATCGGCGGACCGCAGAAGGGCTGATCGCCCCTCTGCAGCGAGCGCCGCGCCTTAGGGCAGGCGCCCCGTCAGGCGGCGGCCGTTGCGGACGATGGTCAGTTCCGAGCCGCGTTGTGCGCGGCCCAGGGCGGCGACCGTGGTGACGGCGCGACCGTCGATCTGCACCACCAGATCATTGGGACGCAGGCCGATGCGGGCCGGGATGCTGTTGCGTTGCAGGCCGGTGACCACCACGCCGCTGGTGAAGGGATCTCCGCCCAGGCGATCGGCCAGCGCCGGGTTCAGCGCCACGCCTTGAAGCCCGGCCAAAGCGCCCTGCCCGACGACCGAGCCCTGCCCCGGATCGGCGTCGCCCGGCAGGGTCGAGACGCGCGCGTTCAGCGTCCGCGCCCGTCCGTCGCGCAGGACAGTCACGGCCACGGTGTCGTTCGGCGAGCGCGTGCCGACGCGGAAGTTCAGACCGCCCTGGTCGTTGACCTCGGCGCCGTCGATGGCGGTAATGACGTCGCCCTGCTCGATGCCCGCGCGGGCGGCGGGACCGCCGGCGTAGACGTCTGTGACCATCAGGCCCTGCGGCCGATCCAGACCCAGGCTGCGGGCCATGTCGGAGCTGACCGTGTCGCCCTTGACGCCCAGCCAGGCGCGCTCGACCGACTTGGCGCCGCCGACGGCGGAATCCACCACCCGCTTGACCATGGTGGCCGGCACCGCGAACCCCACGCCCGTCGAAGAGCCGGTGCGCGAGAAGATGGCTGTGTTGATGCCGATCAGGTCGCCGTCCATGTCGACCAGGGCGCCGCCCGAATTGCCCGGATTGATGGGCGCGTCGGTCTGGATGAAGGAACCGGAATCGCTGATGCCCGTCTCGGTCCGGTTCAGGGCCGAGATGATGCCGTTGGTCACGGTCTGGCCGACGCCGAACGGATTGCCGATGGCCAGAACCAGATCGCCGACCTGCTGCTGCTCCTGATCATCGATGCGCAGGACCGGCAGGTCGCCGTCCAGGTTTTCGAGCTGCAGCACGGCGATGTCGGACCGCTCGTCGGCCAGCAGCACCTTGGCCGGATATTCGCGTCGGTCGTTCAGGGTGACGCGGATTTCCTGCATGTTCTGGATGACGTGGTTGTTCGTCACCACGATGCCGTCCGGGCGCACGATGACGCCTGAACCGATGGAGCCGGTCACGCGCGACTGCGGCCCGCCGCCGAACAGCTCGAAAAAGGGATCGCGCACGCGCTGAACGCCCCGCGCGGAGATGTTCACCACGGCGGGCGCGGCCTCGCGCACCACGGGGGCGAAGCTGGTCTTCAGCGAACCGGCGTCGCGCGGGGCGACGCGGGGCTGTTCGGCGAAGACGCCTTCCTGCGCCTTGGAGGGCTGCGGCTGGCCGCAGGCGGACAGGATCAGGGCGGCGGCGATGGCCAGTCTGGAAGTCTTCATCTCGTCCCGGTTCTACAAGCTTGGGCGTTGCATCCATTCCGCCTCGGCTTTTCGACAGGATCAAGGCCGTCTTTCAGTCCAGGGCGCGGCGGCGATCAAACGGACGTGACCTCGTCCCGTTCCGCCCGACGCGCGGTCAAGAAGCCGATCAGGGCGCCCAGCGCCAGCACGGCGGAGGCCAGGTAGAAGGCCAGCCCCGGCTCCGACAGGAGGGCGTCCACCGCAGCGGACACCGCGGGCAGCCCCCGCTCGGACAGCCAGGCGGCGGCCTGAGCCCCGCCCTCGCCCACCGAAACCGAATAGATCCAGCCGAAGAACAGGGGCGAGGCCACGCCGGCGATGGAGGCGACGCTCATGTTCGCGCCCTGCAGTTGGCCCTGCTCGCTCTCGCCCACCCGGCGGGTCATCAGGGACTGAAGCGTCGGCATGGCCAGGCCCCACAGGGCGTTGGGGAACATGGCGACGATAAAGGCGACGCCCGTCGGCGCCCAGCCCATCAGGGCGATGCCGACCGCCCCGCCGCACAGGCCGAAGATCATGGTCGCCCGGTCGCCGAACCGCTTGGACGCCGGTCCGACCAGCACGCCCTGAACGATCATGTCCAGCACCCCGACCATGGCCAGCAAGGCCCCGACTTGCCACGGCCCCCAGCCGTAACGCAGCCCGGCGTAGAGAACGAAGACCGCCGAAAACACGTGGTGGGCGAAGTAGAGCAGGAAGTTCACGACCGCGAGGCCCGCCAGCTCGGCGTGACGCTTCAGCAGGATCATGGCCCCGACCGGGTTGGCGCGGCGCCAGCTGAAGGGCATCCGCTTCTCCAGCGGCAGGCTCTCCGGCAGAATGAAGAGACCGTACAGGAAGGCCACGCCCGACAGGGCGCCCGCCACCCAGAAGGGCACGCGCGGTCCGAACTCGCCCAGGAAACCGCCCAGAACCGGCCCCAGCACGAATCCTCCCGAGAAGGCTGCGCCGATCAGGCCATAGGCGCGAGCGCGTTTCTCAGGCTCGGTGATGTCGGCCATATAGGCGTAGATGGTGGTGAAGCTGGACGAGGTGACGCCCGCCACCAACCGCCCGACCGCCAGCCACCACAGGTTCGGCGCCAGCGCCATCAGCACATAGTCCGCCGCCAGCCCGGCGCAGCTCAGCAGGATGACCGGACGCCGCCCATACTGGTCCGACAGCGAGCCGATCACCGGCGAGGCCAGGAACTGCATCCCCGCCCACAGGGCCACGAACACCCCGTTCAGCAGGCCCGCGCGCGCGTTCGACCCGACGAACTCCTCGATCAGGTGCGGCAGGACCGGAATGACGATCCCCATGGCCACGATGTCCAGCACTGCAGTCACGAGGATGAAGGCGATCGCCGCGCGGCGGACCTTGGGCTGATGCAGGGACATGAAGGCTCGCGAAGGTGGAGCGACGTTCTAGACGGCGCCGAGTGGCCGCGCGATCATTTTCCTCAACGCGTCACCCTCGGGAGCAGCCCGAGAGTGACCAGCGCTAGTGACCGGTTCAGCGCTGCGTCACCGGCAGCGTGTCGTTCGGGTCACCGTCGCCGCGCGGCGCCGTCACGCCTAGCAGGCGGGCCAGGAAGGGCTGGACGTCGACGCTGTCCAGGTTCTGCAGCCGCCGCCCGGCGATGACGCCGGGGCCGTGGGCGATGAAGATCGCCTGCATCTCGGGCGCGGCGTTGTCATAGCCGTGGGCGCCCCCGGGCTTGGTCACCGGACGCGCACGGGTCGCCAGCAGCCAGCCGGGCTCGGAGGCGCAGACGATGGCCGAGACGCGCGGGTTGGAGCCCAGGACAAGGCGCGCCGGGATCTCGCTCTTGCGCCAGCAGTCCAGGTGCGGGCGCGAGCCCAGCAGGGCCTGCTCCACTTCGGCCTCGCGGCCGGCGACAGGGTTCAGGAAGGTGACGGCGCCCGAATAGATGATCTGCACCGCCTCCGGATCGACGATGTCGTCTAGCACCGTCACGCGGTCGGGCGAGGTCGCCGCCATGCCGTGATCCGACACCACGACCAGCACGGTGTTCTCATACAGGCCCCGCGCCTTCAGCCCATCGACCAGGCGGCCGATGGAAGCGTCGACAGAGCGCATGGCCTGCAGCGTCTCGGCGCCGTCCGGGCCGTGGTGGTGGCCCATGGTGTCCACAATGTCGAAATAGAGGGTGGTCAACGCCGGGCGCTGGGCGGCGGGCAGGTCCAGCCACGTCAGCACCTGATCGACGCGGGCGTCGCCCGGCATCGACTGGTCGAAAGGCGTCCAGTAGCTGGGCCGCACGCCGCGGATGTCGGCCTCGGATCCCGGCCAGAACATGGTGGCGGTCTTCACGCCCTGCCGCTCGGCCGAGACCCAGATCGGCTCGCCTTGATCCCACCAGCGGCGATCGGCGACGGCCTGCTTGTTGCCGAGCGAGAAGCGGCCCAGTTCGGCGTCGACCATGTTGTTGCCGACGATGCCGTGGTGATCGGGATGCAGGCCCGTGACCAGGGTGTAGTGATTGGGGAAGGTCACGCTGGGGAAGGACGGCTTCATCGGCCCCGATGCGCCCTCGGCCGCCAGTTGCGCCAGCACCGGCGTCGCCCCGCGCTCCAGATAGTCGGCGCGGAAACCGTCAATGGAGATCAGGATGACGTTCGGCGCCTGAACCGTCTCGACCGGCGGCGCGGGCGGCGTGGTGGCGCAGGCGGCGACGGCCAGCGTCAGGACGGCGACGCGCGCCAGCCCGAACAGACGATCAAACATGAGAGGCTCCCGACATAGGCTTTCAAGGATGTTGCCTAAGCTTAATCCGCGACAGACAGAAGACGGCTTGCCGGTTTTTCGCGGACGGGCCACGCTGTGATTCATGACCAGCGTTATCGAAACGAACGGCCTGACCAAGACCTATGGCGCGGTGCGCGCCCTGGACGGCCTCAGTCTCAGCATACCGCGCGGGGGGGTCTATGGCGTGCTGGGGCCGAACGGCGCGGGCAAGTCGACCCTGTTCCGCATCCTGCTGGGCCTTATCCGGCCCACGGCGGGCGAGGTGCGGGTCATGGGCCAGCACACCGGCGATCCGGCCGCCACCCGACGCATGGGCTCGATGATCGAGACGCCGCGCTATCCGCCCTATCTGACCGCGCGTCAGGCGTTGCGCTGGCTGGCGCTGGCGCATGGGATGGGCGCCGAGGCCGAGACCGACCGATGGCTGGCGCGCGTCGGCCTGACCGAGGCGGCGGACCGCAAGGTGCGCGGCTTCTCGGTCGGCATGATGCAAAGGCTGGGCGTCGCCGCCGCCCTTATGACCCGGCCCGATCTGGTCATCCTAGATGAACCGACCAGCGGCATGGACCCGCCCGGCATCCAGGAGATGCGCGCCCTGATCCGCAGCCTGGCCGACGACGACGGCGTGACCATCATCCTGGCCAGCCACCAGTTGCTTGAGGTCCAGCGCGTCTGCGACCGCGTCGCCATCCTCAATCGGGGCAAGCTGGCGGCCGAGGGCAAGGTCAGCGACCTGACCGCCTCGGGCGAGCGCCTGCGCCTGTCGGCCACGCCCCTGGCCAAGGTCATGGCCGTTCTGGGCGAGCGCGGCAGCGTTCAGGACGACGCCGTCATGGCCGCCGTGCCGCGCGCCGAGGCCCCTGCCCTGTTGCGCGCCCTGATCGAACAGGGCGTCGACATCGACGAGGCCCGCTGGGTCGGCGCCGATCTGGAAAGCGTCTTCATGACCGAAACCTCTTCGCCCGCAGGAGGCCGCGCATGATGCTGGCCGACGCCATCCGCTCCGAAACCTGGCGCCTGTTGCAGAACCGTACGGCCGTGTTCTGGAGCATCGTCTTCGTGCCCGTGATCTCGCTCGTGCTGGCGATCGGGGGCTTTCTGTTCCTCCAGTCCAAGATGGACGGAGCGATTCAAACCCTGCCGCCCGAGCTGAAGCTGAACGCCCGCGCCGTCGACCTGGGTCAGTCGCTGGTCGATGCGGCCGGCGCCTTGGCCCATCCAGCCGTGCTGGCCTTCCTGCTGATCGGCGCCGCCACCGTTTTCGCCGGCGACTATCGCTGGGAGACCTGGCGCCTGATCACGGCGCGCAACAGCCGCCCCAACCTGATCATGGGCAAGGCGGGCGCCGTCAAACTGCTGACCCTCGCCGGGCTGGCGCTCCTGCTGGTCGCCAGCATGGGCGCCGATGTCGCCAAGGGGCTGATCTTCGGGCGCAGCTTCGCCTTCGGTTTCGGGGGAGACGAGGCGCGGAGCTTCGGCCTGCTGGCCCTGCTGTCCTATGTGCGGGCGGTGCAGTTCCTGCTGCTCAGCCTGCTGGCGGCCACGGTGACGCGCTCCCTGCTGGCGGCGCTGTTCGTCCCCCTGGTCATCGGCGTCGGTCAGTTCTTCCTGGCCAAGATGAGCCCTCTGTTCGGCTGGCAGATGGGCGACTGGGCGACCATGCTGCTGTTTCCCGGCGAGGGCTATGAGCTGCTGAAGGTTCTAGTCCAGGGCGGGATGGAGGCCGCGCTGGTCCCAGCAGGCGCCGCCTGGCGCGCCCTCACAGGACTGGCGCTGTGGAGCTTCGCGCCCTTCTTCCTGGCCCTGTGGTGGTTCCAGCGGCAGGATCTGTCGAAGGAATAGGGTCAGATCAGCCCAGCGTCTTCTCCATGAAGACATCGGCGCGGACATAGGGCGTCTCGCGCGGCGGCAGGCGCACAAAGCCGAAGCTGTCATAGAGGGCTAGCGCCGGACCCAGCGTCGAGCTGGTCTCCAGATAAAGGCGCGGCGCGTTCACCTCGCGCGCCGCCGCCTCGCACGCTTCCAGCAGGCGCCGCGACAGACCCTGCCCGCGCGCGGCAGGCGCAATCGTCATTTTGACGACCTCGAAGCCGCCGTCGTCCATGGCCATCAGGGCGCAGCAGCCCACAGCCTCGCCCGCCCGCTCGATGAAGTAGATGCGGCCGCCCTGCGTCAGGATCTGCCCCTGCGGGTCGTCCAGCACCTTGCGGTCCTTGGCCTCCACGGCGAAGCCGCCCTCGGCCAGCCAGGCCTCGTTCAGGGTGCGCCAGGCCTCGGCATAGGCGGGCGAAAACTCAACGATACGGAACGCTAGCTCACTCATGCGCCGTTGTATGGCGCCGCTGCCGAACGTCGCGCAAGACAAAGGGCGGCTGGATCGCTCCAGCCGCCCTTCAATCTTGGTCAGACCGAAAGGTCCGATCAGGCCTCGTCGTCGCCCTCGATGGCGAAGACCGGACCGGAGTCCTGGCCCTTGGCGGCCACGTCGCGATCGACGAACTCGATCACGGCCATCGCGGCGTTGTCGCCGTGACGGAAGCCCGCCTTCATGATGCGGATGTAGCCGCCGTTACGCTCGGCGTAACGCGGAGCCAGCGTGTCGAACAGCTTGCCGACTTGCGGCACGTCGCGAACGGCGCTGATGGCCTGACGACGAGCGTGCAGGTCGCCCTTCTTGGCGAGGGTGACCAGCTTCTCGACGAAGGGACGCAGTTCCTTCGCCTTCGGCAGGGTGGTCGTGATCTGCTCGTGCTTGATCAGCGAGGCGGCCATGTTGGCGAACATGGCCTGGCGGTGGCTGACCGTGCGGCCGAGCTTACGATAGGCGGCGCCGTGGCGCATCGGGGTCTCTCCTACTCAACCCTGGTTTCCCGTCCCTACTTGCCGGACGAGACCTGGGGCCTCTCATTCTAACCGCCCCAACCGATCCAACGGACCTGGGCGGAGGGTTGATGATCAGATCTGGTCGTCGAACTTCTTGGCCAGATCTTCGATGTTTTCCGGCGGCCAGTTCGGCACGTCCATGCCGAGGCTCAGGCCCATGGACGCCAGAACTTCCTTGATTTCGTTCAGCGACTTGCGGCCGAAGTTCGGGGTGCGAAGCATTTCGCCCTCGGTCTTCTGGATCAGGTCGCCGATGTAGACGATGTTGTCGTTCTTCAGGCAGTTGGCCGAACGGACCGACAGCTCCAGCTCGTCCACCTTCTTCAGCAGCGACGGGTTGAAGGGCAGTTCGGGCTTGCCGTCCGACTGCTCGACAGCCTTGGTCGGCTCATCGAAGGTGATGAAGATCTGCAGCTGGTCTTGCAGGATGCGCGCAGCGTAAGCCACAGCGTCAACCGGCGAGACGGCGCCGTTGGTTTCGACTTCCAGGATCAGCTTGTCGTAGTCCAGCGACTGGCCCTGACGGGTCGGCTCGACGCGATAGGCGACGCGCTTCACCGGCGAATACAGGGCGTCGACGGCGATCAGGCCGATCGGGGCGTCTTCCGGGCGGTTCAGTTCGGCGGCGACGTAGCCCTTGCCGTTCTGGACCGTCAGTTCCATGCGGACCGAAGCGCCATCGTCCAGGGTGCAGATCACGTGATCCGGGTTCAGCACCTCGATGTCGGCCGGCAGGTCGATCTGAGCCGCGGTCACCGGGCCGGGACCCGTGGCGCGCAGCGTCATCCGCTTCGGGCCTTCCGCGTGCATGCGCAGGGCCAGTTGCTTGATGTTCAGAACGATGTCGACCACGTCCTCGCGAACGCCTTCCAGCGACGAGAACTCGTGAACAACGCCGTCGATCTGAATGGCCGTGACCGCCGCGCCTTGAAGCGAAGACAGCAGAACGCGACGAAGCGCGTTGCCGAGCGTCACACCGAAACCGCGCTCGAGAGGCTCGGCGATCAGACGCGCCTTATGCTGCGGGTCAGACCCGCCCTCGACTTGCGGTTTCTCGGGACGGATCAGCTCTTGCCAGTTTCTTTCGATCATAAAGTCCCTCGAACGGGTTTCGACGGCTCCGTGTTCTCACGTTCAGAACAACAGGAGCCGCCGGGAGAAGGGGTAGGCGGCGTGAACCTTAGACGCGACGGCGCTTCGGCGGACGGCAGCCGTTGTGCGGCATCGGCGTCACGTCGCGGATGGTCGTGATCGTCATGCCGACGGCCTGCAGGGCGCGCAGAGCCGACTCGCGGCCCGACCCCGGACCCGAGACGTTCACTTCCAGCGTCTTGACGCCGTGCTCGGCGGCCTTCTTGCCAGCGTCTTCCGCAGCCATCTGAGCGGCGTACGGCGTCGACTTGCGCGAGCCCTTGAAGCCCATGTGGCCGGCCGACGACCAGGAAATCGCGTTCCCTTGAGCGTCGGTGATGGTCACCATGGTGTTGTTGAACGAAGCGTTCACGTGGGCCACGCCCGAGGTGATGTTCTTGCGTTCGCGGCGCTTAACGCGACCCGGTTCCTTAGCCATCGGTCAGGCCTCTCTCTTACTTCTTCTTGCCGGCGATCGGCTTGGCCGGACCCTTGCGGGTGCGAGCGTTGGTGTGGGTGCGCTGGCCGCGGACCGGCAGGCCCTTACGGTGGCGCAGGCCGCGGTAGCAGGCCAGGTCCATCAGGCGCTTGATGTTCATCGACGTCTCGCGGCGCAGGTCGCCTTCGACGGTGTAGTCGCGGTCGATGGTTTCGCGGATCTGCAGGATCTCCGCGTCGGTCAGCTGGTTCACGCGGCGAGCCGGCTCGATGCCGATCTTGGCCGTGATTTCCTTGGCGTTGTGCGCGCCAATGCCGTGGATGTACTGAAGCGCGATTTCAACGCGCTTGTTGGTCGGAATGTTGACGCCTGCGATACGGGCCACGAAATTCTCCAAGTACGCGTTAATCAGACGCAGAAACCGCTCCGGTCAACAGACCAGGAGCGTGTACGCCCTTCGCGGAAGGCCGCCCTTATACAGGGGATTCCCGATGCGTCAACGGGCAAGCGCCGTGAGCAGGCTGGCTCAGGGCCATTCGACCCCCACCCGGACCTCTCGACCATCAATCGGCGCTCCGTTCTGCGTCGGAGGACGAAAGCGGAAATAACGCGAGGCCGCAAGGGCCGCCTGACCGAATCCCATCCCCGGCGGCGATTCGTCGACCAGGCGGCAATCACTGAGCGTGGTGTCGAGGCGAACCCGGCAGGCCAGCGTCGCCTGACCGCCGCGCCGCTGACGGAAGGCCTCGCGCGGATGCAGCGTCCGCAGCTCGCCCACCGTGGGGCCGCGAATGATGCGCGGCGGGCCGTCTCCCACGCCAGAGCCGACGCCCGAGCCGCTGCCGCCCCCGCTGCCGGTCCCCTGCCCGCCCTGCCCCTGACCAGGCGTCGGGCCAGGTTCAGGCGCAACGCCGATCACCAGCGGTTGCTCCGGGGCAGGACGCGGCGGCGGCGTGACTTCCGGCTTGGGCGGTTCAGGACGAGGACGCGCCGGGCGCACGACCGACGGCGCCGCTGGGGCGCCGCCGCCCTGGGACGCCGCAGGCTCTGGCGGAGGCGGCGGCGGTGCGACCGGCTCAGGCCGGACCAGATCGACAATGATGAGCGGCTGTGGCGGCACGAAAGGCGCCTCGGGCCGCCCTACGCCCAAAAGCACAAAGGCGCCGAGGTGCAGAAGGGCCACCAGCCCGCCTGCGCCCCAGCGCCATTGCTTCATTCGTTTCGGCCGCAACCGTCTCTCCCACGCAGGCTTCCGAACGCTAACGCTTCAGAAGTCGAGGGGATCAGACCGCGTGTCCGCTCAGGCGTCCAGCGCCGCGTCGATAGCGGCGGCCACGGAGGCGATGTCGCCCATGCCGTCGACCTCGGTCAGCTTGCCCTGGTCTGTATAGTAGGGAAGCAACGGCGCGGTCTGGCGGTTGTACACGGCCAGGCGGTCCTTGAAGGTCTCGGGGTTGTCGTCCGCCCGGCCCTGCTCGGCGAAACGCTTGCCGATACGGTCGGTCAGGGCGGCGTCGTCAACCTTCAGGCGGATGACGCTGTCGATCTGGGCGCCGCGCTTGGCCAGCATGGCGTCCAGGGCTTCAGCCTGAGCCACCGTACGGGGGAAGCCGTCGAAGATGGCGCCGCCGGCGGCCTCGGCCTCCGGCAGGCGGGCTTCGATCAGGGCGATGACGATCTCGTCGGTGACGAGGTCGCCGCGCGCCAGCACGTCCTTGACCTTCAGTCCCAGCTCCGAGCCGGAAGCGATCGCCGCGCGCAGCATGTCGCCGGTCGAAAGCTGGACCATGCCCCGCTCTTCGACCAGCCGCTTGGCCTGGGTGCCCTTGCCGGCCGCAGGCGGCCCGAACAGGATCAGGTTCATTTTATATTCCGGGCTCCCCTACCCGATCAGCGACGGACAGGAGCGGAACCGCCCCGGCCACGGCCGCGCAACTTGGCCTTCTTGATCAGCCCTTCGTACTGGTGCGCCAGCAGGTGCGACTGGATCTGGGCGACAGTGTCCATCGTCACCGAGACCACGATCAAGATAGACGTTCCGCCAAAGTACAGGCTGTTGCCCAGGCTGCTGACCAGGAACTCCGGCAGAAGACAGACGGCGGTGATGTAGGCGGCGCCGATCACCGTCAGGCGCGTCAGGACATAGTCCAGATACTCGGCCGTACGCTTGCCCGGACGGATGCCCGGCAGGAAGCCGCCGTACTTGCGCAGGTTCTCGGCCGTGTCCTCGGGGTTGAAGGTGATCGAGGTGTAGAAGAAGCAGAAGAAGACGATCAGGACGGCGTACAGGATCATGAACACCGGCTGGCCGTGCGTCAGCTGAGCCGTCACCAGGGGCAGCCAGCTCATCCAGTCCGGCAGGTTCGCATTGGCCGTGAACTGGGCCACCGTCGTCGGCAGCATCAGCAGCGACGAGGCGAAGATGGCCGGGATCACGCCCGCGGTGTTGACCTTCAGCGGCAGGAAGCTGCGCTCGCCGCCCGTCATGCGGTTGCCTTCCTGGCGCTTCGGATACTGGATCAGAAGGCGGCGCTGGGCGCGTTCCATGAAGACGATGAAGACGATGACCGCCACCGCCATGATGGCGATGAACAGCAGGGTGAAGGCCGACATCTGCCCCTGCTGGGCCAGGCCCAGCATCCGCGCCACCGTCGACGGCAGAACCGCCACGATGCCCGCGAAGATGATCAGGGAGATGCCGTTGCCGACGCCGCGCGCCGTCACCTGCTCACCCAGCCACATCAGGAACATGGTGCCGCCGGTCAGGACGGTGACCGTCGAAATAATGAAGAACAGACCCGGCTGGTCGATCAGGCCCGGCTGGGCGTTCAGGCCCACCGCAATGCCGAAGGACTGGGCCAGGGCCAGGAACACCGTCAGATAGCGGGTGTACTGGTTCAGCTGCTTGCGGCCCGACTCGCCGCCTTCCTTCTTCAGCTTCTCCCACGGCGGATACACCGCGCCCATCAGCTGGACGATGATCGACGCCGAGATGTAGGGCATGACGTTCAGCGCGAACACGGCCATGCGCTCGACGGCGCCGCCCGAGAACATGTTGAACATGTCCAGGATGCCGCGTTGGCCATCCGGGTTCTGGAAGAAGGCCAGGAAGGCCTCGCCGTTGATCCCAGGGATCGGAACATAGGTGCCGATCCGATAGACCAGCAGCGCGCCCAGCGTGAACAGCAGGCGCTTGTGCAGCTCGGTCGCTTTCGCGAACGAGCCCATGTTCATATTGGCAGCAAGTTGTTCAGCGGCCGAAGCCATCAGGCGGTCCCCACGACTATGCCCGTCGTCAGATAGGCGGAAAGCGGCGCTCTTGCGAGGGCCGCTTTCGGAAAATCGTCATCCCGGTCCGGACGATCCCGGCGGAGGCGCGAAAGCCGCGCCCCCGACGGGATGACGATATCGGATTTTAGGCCTTGGCGGCGGTGCGCTTGGCGCGAGCCGAGATCTTGTTGGCGTCGCCCTTCGGAGCCTTGGGTTCCGGCGCCTTGCCGCGAGCGGCGTTGCGCTTTTCGAGGCGAGCCGCAGCCTTGGCTTCGGCTTCGATGCGCTGCTGGGTGACCGAGCCGCCGGCGGCTTCGATCGCCTTGACGGCGCCCGACGAGGCCGACCACACGACCAGGTTCAGCTTGGCCTTCAGTTCGCCTTCGCCCAGGACGCGCACGCCGTCCTTGACGCGACGGATCACGCCGGCGGCGACCAGGGCCGCGCCGTTGATCTCAGCCTTGGCGTCCAGCTTGCCGGCGTCGACGGCCTCTTGCAGGCGCCACAGGTTGACTTCAGCCAGCTTCGGCGCGTTCGGCACGTTGAAGCCGCGCTTCGGCATACGCATGTATAGCGGCATCTGGCCGCCTTCGAAGCCGCCGATGGCGACGCCCGAACGCGACTTCTGACCCTTGACGCCGCGACCGGCGGTCTTGCCCTTGCCCGAGCCCGGGCCGCGGCCGACGCGCATACGCTTCTTGGCGGCGCCTTCGTTGTCACGGATTTCATTCAGCTTCATTGCCTGATCCTTTCGGGTTCTAGCGCCAGGTCCGCCAGGCGGTCCTGACTCGGCGTTGGATAAATTGAAGGGCCGCTGATTAAGCGACCCGCGTCAGCATCGCAAGATGCTTCCTTCATAAAGCGAAACGCCCTCCCCCGCGAACGGGAGAGGGCGAACCGTCTTACTTCTCGACCACTTCCACCATGTGAGCGACCTTGGCGATCATCCCACGGACGGAGGGGGTGTCTTCCAGGGTCGACTCACGGCCGATCTGGTTGAGACCCAGGCCCACCAGGGTGGCGCGCTGATCCGACTTGCGGCGGATCGGGCTCGCCGTCTGACGGACGGTCACAGTCTTGTTTTCGGTCTTGGCCATCTATCAGCCCTCCACGGCTTCCGGCGCCGAAGCGCCGTCATTGCGGCGGCCCATCAGGTCGGACACCTTCTTGCCACGCTTGGAGGCGATCTGGCGCGGCGACGACTGAACCTTCAGAGCTTCGAAGGTGGCGCGGATCATGTTGTAGGGGTTCGACGAGCCGGTCGACTTGCCCACGACGTCCTGGACGCCGAGGGTTTCGAGGACCGCACGCATCGGACCGCCCGCGATGACGCCCGTGCCCGGAGGGGCAGCGCGCATCATGATCTTGCCGGCGCCCCAACGGCCCGAGCCGTCGTGGTGCAGGGTGCGGTTCTCGCGCAGCGGAACCTTGATCATGGTCTTCTTGGCTTCTTCGGTCGCCTTACGGATGGCTTCCGGCACTTCGCGCGCCTTGCCGTGACCGAAGCCGACGCGGCCTTTGCCGTCGCCGACGACCATCAGGGCCGCGAACGAGAACCGGCGGCCGCCTTTGACGGTGGCGGCGACGCGGTTGATGTGCACCAGCTTCTCGATGATGTCCGAATCCGGACCTTCAACGGGAGCGTTGCGGTTGTCGCGACGGTTGCGATCGCCGCCGCCGCGTTGGGGTTCACGAGCCATGCTTGCCGTTCCCTTAGAAGTTCAGACCGGCTTCGCGCGCGGCTTCCGCCAGCGCCTTGACCCGGCCGTGATAGATGTAGCCGCCACGGTCGAAGACGACGTCCGTGACGCCCTTCTCGATGGCGCGCTCGGCGATCAGCTTGCCAATCTTGGCGGCGGCTGCGACGTCCGAACCCTTGGAACCCTTGCCGCCTTCCAGCGACGAGGCGGAAGCCACCGTGATGCCCTGGGCATCGTCGATGATCTGAGCCGAGATGTTCTTGTCCGAGCGGAAGACCGACAGACGCAGACGACCATTGGCCACCGCCTTGAGGCGACGACGGGTGCGCTCGGCGCGGCGCTTGGCTTGTTGTTGAAGAGAGAGAGCCATGACTTACTTCTTCTTGCCTTCCTTGCGCCGGACGAACTCGCCCTGGTAGCGCACGCCCTTGCCCTTATAGGGTTCCGGCGGACGCATCTTGCGGATGACGGCGGCGATTTCGCCCACAGCCTGCTTGTCGTTGCCCGAGATCTTGATCTCGGTCTGCTTCGGCACGGCGAAGGTGATGCCTTCCGGCGGAACGATGTCCACGTCGTGCGAGAAGCCGAGCTGCAGCGAGAGATCCTTGCCCTTCAGGGCGGCGCGGTAACCGACGCCGACCAGTTCCAAGGTCTTCTCGAAGCCGTCGGTCACGCCGGTCACCATGTTGGCGACCAGGGTGCGCGACAGACCCCACATGGCGCGAGCGCGCTGGGTGTCCGAACGCGGGGTCAGCGACAGTTCGTCGCCTTCCTGCTTGACTTCGATCTCTTCGGCGACGGTCCAGGAGCGTTCGCCCTTCGGACCCTTCACGGTGATGTCCTGACCGTTGAGCGTGACGGTCACGCCCTTCGGCACAGCGATGGTTTTCTTGCCGATACGAGACATATCAGTAGACCCTGCAGAGGACTTCGCCGCCGACGTTAGCGTCGCGAGCGGCGGCGTCGGACATGACGCCCTTCGAAGTCGAAAGGATCGAGATGCCGAGGCCGTTCTTGACCGGCTTAAGATCGCCGATGGCCGAATAGACGCGACGGCCGGGCTTCGACACGCGGGCGATCTCGGCGATCACCGGCTGGCCGTCGAAATACTTCAGCTCGATCTCGAACTGCGGAAACTCACCGGGGTTTTGAACCAGCGAGTAGCCGCGGATGTAGCCTTCGTCCTGCAGCACGTCGAGGACGCGCTGACGTAGACGGGAAGCCGGGGTGAGCACCGACGAACGCTTGCGGGTGGCCGCGTTCTTGATGCGAGCGATCATGTCGCTCAGGGGATCGTTGATCATCATGTCTGTTCGCTCCCCTTACCAGCTCGACTTCGTCAGGCCGGGGATCTGACCCATGTTGCCCAGCTCACGCAGGGCGACACGGCTCATCTTGAGCTTGCGGTAGTAAGCCCGCGGACGGCCCGTGACTTCGCAACGGTTGCGAATGCGGGTCGGTGCGGAGTTACGCGGCAGGGCAGCCAGCTTCAGGCGCGCGTCGAAGCGCTCCTCCAGCGGCAGGCTCTCGTCGTTGGCGGTGGCCTTCAGGGCTTCCCGCTTCGCGGCATACTTCGCAACCAGGGCCTTGACGGCTTCGTTGCGGTTTACGGCGCTTTTCTTAGCCATTGTTCTCTTCCCTTCCCGATCAGTTCACGAACGGGAACTTGAACTCGGTGAGGAGAGCCTTGGCTTCCTCATCGGTCTTGGCCGTGGTGCAGACAACGATGTCCATGCCCCACATCTGGTCGATCTGGTCGTAGTTGATCTCCGGGAACACGATGTGCTCCTTCAGACCCGTGGCGTAGTTGCCGCGACCGTCGAACGAAGTGCCCTTCAGGCCCCGGAAGTCCTTCACGCGCGGCAGAGCGATCGTGATGAAGCGGTCCAGGAACTCGTACATCTGGGCGCCGCGCAGCGTGACCTTGCCGCCGATGACCATGCCTTCGCGCAGCTTGAAGCCGGCGATGGA
This sequence comes from Brevundimonas sp. RM1, assembly GCF_052907225.1. NCBI lineage: Bacteria > Pseudomonadati > Pseudomonadota > Alphaproteobacteria > Caulobacterales > Caulobacteraceae > Brevundimonas > Brevundimonas sp. RM1. The sequence continues at coordinate 11,291 of NZ_JBRERY010000011.1, read as the reverse complement.
GTTACGAGCCTTGGTCGGCACAGCCTTCTGACCGGCGATGGCCGTCAGATCCTTGAGGGCCGCGTTGGCCTTCTTGGAGTCGGCGACAGCTTCACCGATACCCATGTTCAGGACGATCTTGTCCAGCTTGGGGATCTGCATCTCGTTGGTGTAGCCGAACTTTTCCTTCAGGACGCCGCGGATGCGGTCCTGATAGTCGGTCTTGAGACGCGGCGTGTACTTGGTGTCGGCCATCAGATGACGTCTCCCGTCGACTTGGCGAAGCGGACCTTCTTGTCCCCTTCGACCTTGAAGCCCACGCGGGTCGCCTTGCCGTTGGCGTCGACGATCGCGACGTTCGACAGGTGAAGCGAGGCTTCCTTGTGCTTGATGCCGCCTTGCGGGTCAGCCTGGGTCGGGCGCGTGTGGCGCTGAACCATGTTGACGCCTTGCACGACGACGCGGTTTTCCGTCGGCAGAACCTGCATCACCTTGCCGGTGCGGCCCTTGTCCTTGCCGGTCAGGACGACGACGTTGTCGCCCTTCTTGATCTTGGCGGCCATGGTTACAGAACCTCCGGAGCCAGCGAGATGATCTTCATGTGGTTCTTGGCGCGCAGCTCGCGCGGAACCGGGCCGAAGATACGGGTGCCGACAGGCTCGTTCTGCTTGTTGACGATGACGGCGGCCGACTTGTCGAAACGGATGACAGAGCCGTCCTTGCGCTGGATGTCCTTGGCGGTGCGCACGACGATGGCGCGAACGACGTCGCCCTTCTTCACGCGGCCGCGCGGAATCGCTTCCTTCACCGAGGCGACGATGGTGTCGCCGATCGAGGCGTAGCGGCGCTTGGAGCCGCCCAACACCTTGATGCACATGACCCGGCGGGCGCCCGAGTTATCGGCGACCTCCAGGTTAGTTTGCATCTGGATCATGGGATCCGATCCTTCTTCTTACGAAGCCGAAGACGGGGAAATGATTTCCCAGCGCTTCAACTTGGACTTGGGGGCGCATTCGATGATGCGCGCGATATCGCCGACTTTGAGAGCGTTAGCTTCATCGTGGGCGTGGTAGTTCTTGGACTTGCGGACCGTCTTGCGGAGCAGCGGGTGCAGCAGGGTGCGCTCGACCTTCACGACGACGGTCTTGTCGCCCTTGTCGGAGACGACCACGCCTTCAAGAATGCGTTTGGGCATCGGTGTTTCCTTACGAGGCCGCACGCTTCTCGCGCAGAAGCGTCGAGATGCGAGCGATGTCCTTGCGCACTTCCGAGACCCGGTGGGTCTTTTCCATCTGGCCGGTGGCGGCCTGGAAGCGCAGGTTGAACTGTTCCTTCTTGAGCTTCAGCAGCTCGTCGGACAGTTGGTCGACGGTTTGCGACCGGAGATCGGCGATCTTGGTCATTAGGCGGCTTGCTCCGTAACGATGCCGGCGTCCAGGCGAGTGACCACCTTGGTGCGGATCGGCAGCTTGGCGGCGCCGAGGCGCAGCGCTTCACGAGCCACGTCGTCCGGCACGCCGTCGATTTCGAACATGATGCGGCCCGGGGCCACGCGAGCGGCCCAGTGGTCCACCGCGCCCTTGCCCTTACCCATCCGCACTTCAGCCGGCTTGCCGGAGACCGGCACGTCCGGGAAGATGCGGATCCAGACGCGGCCCTGACGCTTCATCTGACGGGTGATCGCGCGGCGAGCCGCTTCGATCTGACGCGCCGTGATGCGCTCCGGCTCGACGGCCTTCAGACCGTAGGAGCCGAAGTTCAGCGAGAAACCACCCTTGGACGAGCCGTGGATGCGGCCCTTGAAGGCCTTGCGGTACTTGGTCTTTTTCGGTTGCAGCATGGCCTATCAGCCCTCACGACCACGGCGCGGACCGCGATCACCGCGGGGGCCGCGCTCACGGCCTTCGTTGGACGACGGACCCGAGGCTTCCTGGGCCCAACGCTTGTCCTGGGCCATCGGGTCGTGCTCGAGCACTTCACCCTTAAACACCCAGACCTTCACGCCGATGATGCCGTAGGTCGTCTTGGCTTCATAGAAGCCGTAGTCGATGTCGGCGCGCAGCGTGTGAAGCGGCACGCGACCTTCGCGGTACCATTCCATACGAGCGATTTCGGCGCCGCCCAGACGGCCCGAGACGTTGATGCGGACGCCCTTGGCGCCCAGGCGCATGGCCGACTGCATCGAACGCTTCATGGCGCGGCGGAACGCGATACGGCGTTCCAGCTGCTGAGCGATGTTCTCGGCGATCAGCTGAGCGTCGGTCTCCGGCTTGCGGACTTCGACGATGTTCAGGTGAACTTCGCCTTCGGTGCGGGCCGAGATGTCCTTGCGGAGCTTCTCGATGTCAGCGCCCTTCTTGCCGATCACGACGCCCGGACGGGCGGCGTAGATCGTCACGCGGCACTTCTTGTGGGGGCGCTCGATGATGATGCGCGACACGCCGGCGGCCGACAGGCGTTCCTTCAGCCACGTGCGCAGCTTCAGATCCTGGTGGAGCAGTTTGGCGTAGTCAGCGCCGCCGGCGAACCAGCGGCTGTCCCACGTGCGGTTCACGCCGAGGCGCAGACCGATCGGATTGATTTTCTGTCCCATCAGGCAGCCTCGCCGGCTTCACGGACCACGATCGTGATCTCGCTAAAGGGTTTCAGGATGCGCGAGGAGCGACCGCGAGCGCGGCTCGCGAAACGCTTCATCACCAGGTTCTTGCCCACGAAGGCCTCGGCGACAACCAGGTTGTCGATGTCGAGGTTGTGGTTGTTCTCGGCGTTCGAGATCGCCGAGTACAGAACCTTGCGGACATCGCCAGCGATGCGCTTGTGGCTGAATTCCAGCTCGTTCAGCGCCTTCTGGACCGGCAGACCGCGGATCGACGCGGCCACCAGGTTCAGCTTCTGCGGGCTGATGCGGACGTTGACCAGCTTGGCGCGGGCCTCGGTCGCTTCAACGCGACGGGGGTTCTTGGTCTGGGCCATGGATTACTTCCTCTTGGCCTTCTTGTCCGCCGCGTGGCCCGGGAAGTTCCGGGTCGGGGCGAACTCGCCGAACTTCATGCCGACCATTTCTTCGGAGACCGACACCGGCACATGCTTCTGGCCGTTGTGGACGCCGAACGTCAGACCGACGAACTGCGGCAGGATGGTGGAGCGGCGCGACCACGTCTTGATCACGTCCTTGCGGCCCGACGATTGAGCGGCGTCGGCCTTCTTGAGCAGATACCCGTCGACAAACGGGCCTTTCCAGGAGGAGCGGGCCATTCTTAGCGAGCCTTCTTCACGTGACGGCTACGGATGATGAACTTATCCGTGGCCTTGTTCTTGCGGGTACGGGTGCCCTTGGTGTCCTTGCCCCACGGCGTAACCGGGGTGCGACCACCAGAGGTCCGGCCTTCACCACCACCATGCGGGTGGTCGATCGGGTTCATGGCGACGCCGCGGACGTGCGGACGCCAGCCCATGTGACGCTTGCGGCCCGCCTTGCCCAGGTTCTGGTTCATGTGCTCGGGGTTCGACACGGCGCCGACAACGGCCATGCAGCCGTCCAGAACCATGCGAAGCTCGCCCGAGCCCAGACGGATCTGAGCGTAGCCCTGGTCGCGACCGACCAGTTGAGCGTAGGCGCCGGCCGAACGGGCCAGCTGAGCGCCCTTGCCCGGCTTCATCTCCACGTTGTGGATGATGGTGCCGACGGGGATCGAGCGCAGCGGCATGGCGTTGCCCGGCTTCACGTCGACCTTCTCACCCGCAACGATGGTGTCGCCGGCATGAAGGCGCTGAGGCGCGATGATGTAGGTCTTCTCGCCGTCCGGGTAGACAACCAGGGCGATGAAGGCGGTGCGGTTGGGGTCGTATTCCAGACGCTCGACCGTCCCGACCACGTCGAACTTGCGACGCTTGAAGTCGATCTTGCGGTACAGCTTCTTGGCGCCGCCGCCGCGGAAGCGGACAGCGATGCGACCGCCCTGACCACGACCGCCCGACTTGGTCAGGCCTTCGGTCAGCGACTTCTCCGGGCGGCCTTTGTGCAGCTCGGAACGGTCGACCAGCACCAGGGCGCGGCGGCCCGGCGACGTCGGATTGTAATGCTTCAGAGCCATCTTCTTAGAGCCCCGTCGTGACGTCGATCGACTGGCCTTCGGCCAGCGTCACGATCGCTTTCTTGATGTCCACGCGACGGCCCAGGATACCCCGGAAGCGCTTGGTCTTGCCCTTTTGAACCAGGGTGTTGACCTTGAGGACGTTGACTTTGAACAGGCTTTCGACCGCAGCGGCGATCTCGTCCTTGGTCGCCGTGCCGGCGACGCGGAAGACGACCTTGTTCTGCTCCGACAGGATCGTGGCCTTCTCGGTGATCACCGGAGCCAGGATGGTGTCGTAGTGCTTGGCGGTGGGTTGAGCGGCGGCCATTATGCGGCTTCCTTCTCAGCGAAGCGCGCCTCGATGGCTTCAACAGCCGCCTTGGTCAGCACCAGTTTGTCGGCCCGCAGGATGTCATAGACGTTCAGGCCGGCGTTCGGCAGCACGTCGATGTGCGGGATGTTGCGCGCGGCCAGGCCGAAGTTGGTTTCAACTTCCGGACCCGCGATGATCAGAGCCTTGGTCCAGCCCAGCTTGCCGAAGGTCTCGCGCAGCGAGGCCGTCTTGGCTTCCTTGACCGAGACGCTGTCGACGACGACCAGGTCGCCGGCCTTGGCCTTGGACGACAGGGCGTGACGCAGGGCCAGGGCGCGGACCTTCTTCGGCAGCGAGTAGCCGTGGTCGCGGACAACCGGACCGAAGGCGCGCGAACCGCCGACGAACTGCGGCGCACGGCGCGAACCGTGACGAGCGCCGCCGGTGCCCTTCTGCTTGTACATCTTCTTGCCCGTACGAGAGTTCTCGTTGCGGGTTTGAACCTTGTGCGTACCGGCGCGGCGCTTGGCCAGCTGCCAGTTGACGTAACGGGCCAGCAGGTCGCCGCGGATGTCGGAGATGCCGAAGACGGCGTCCGACAGCTCAACGTCGCCAGCAGCCTTGCCGTCGAGTTTGATGACCGAGAGTTTCATTACGCTTCACCGCCTTCGGTCGCTTCCACGGCCGGCGCTTCAGCCGGGGTCGAAGCGGGTTGAGCAGCGGCCGACTTCACGGCGCCCGGGAACGGGGCGTCCGCAGGACGGGCCTTCTTGATGGCGTCGCTGATCTTGACGTAGGCGCCGTCGTGACCCGGGACAGCGCCCTTGATCAGGATCAGGCCACGCTCAGCATCGACGCGGACGACGGTCAGGTTCTGGGTCGTGACGACTTCCTGGCCGAGATGGCCAGCCATCTTCTTGCCCTTGAAGACCTTGCCCGGATCTTGACGCTGGCCGGTCGAACCATGCGAACGGTGCGAAATCGACACGCCGTGCGAGGCGCGCAGACCACCGAAGTTCCAGCGCTTCATGGCGCCGGCAAAGCCCTTACCAATGGTATGGCCCTGGATGTCGACCTTCTGGCCCGCAAGGAAGTGGTCGGCCGACAGTTCGGCGCCCACGTCCAGCAGGGCGTCTTCACCCACGCGGAACTCGGTTACATAGGCCTTAGGTTCGACCTCAGCCTTCGCGAAGACTTCGCGTTGAGCCTTGGCCGTGTTCTTGGCCTTCTTAACGCCAGCGCCCAGCTGAAGGGCGACGTAACCGTCGCGCTCCTTGGTACGTTGGCCGACGACTTGGCAGCCGTCGAGCTGGAGCACAGTGACCGGAACGTGTGCGCCGTCATCGGCGAACACGCGGGTCATCCCCAGCTTCTTGGCGATCACGCCCGTGCGCATGTCGGATCCCGCCTCTTTCTTTCTTAGATCTTGATCTCGACGTCCACGCCGGCGGACAGGTCGAGCTTCATGAGCGCGTCCACGGTCTGCGGGGTGGGGTCGACGATGTCGAGCACGCGCTTGTGCGTGCGGATTTCAAACTGCTCGCGCGACTTCTTGTCGACGTGCGGCGAGCGGTTCACGGTGAACTTTTCGATCAGGGTCGGCAGCGGGATCGGACCACGAACGGTCGCGCCCGTGCGCTTGGCGGTGTTAACGATTTCGCGCGTCGAAAAGTCGAGGACGCGGTGATCGAAGGCCTTGAGCCTGATGCGGATGCTTTGATCCATATCGGTTGTTATTCCCATGCGGCCGGAGCCGCGTCCCTGTGAACCATTTCAAAGACCGAAGCCTCAGAGCGATCACTCGCCCCCAGGAAACGCAAATCCGCAAAAACGAGCGGCCCACGCAGTCCCCCGCGAAGGCCGTAAGTTCCCAAGAAGCTGCAAAGAACAGTAACTTAGGTCGTCCCTGCGGACCGCGTCTGCACCCGAAAGTGCACAGCCGGTCCAACAAGAGGGGTGCTTATGCCTTCCGATTCCGTTTCCGTCAAGCGCGGAAATCCCCGCCCCGTCAGGGTTTGCGACTCACGCCGCCGACACCCCTCTTCGCCCGCTGCAATGCAACATAACACGGGCCGACCGTTAGGGTCTGAGGCGGGAAAACGGCCAGATGAACGCCGCAGAAAGGCGCCGCCGCAATGCGCTCCGTATACTGACGCAGTTATGCCTTAATGCGTCTCTTTTGGGCAACATCAGCCAATGACGACGAGTTCATGACACGTTTGTAACGGCAAAAGGCAAAAGGGCGACCTATGTTGCCCATCGCCGGAGCGGCCAAGCTGTCCCGGCGGCAGTATATAAGGACAAAAAAATGAAAACCGTCTTTCTCGCTTCGGTCGCCGCCGCGACCCTGATCGCCGCTCCCGCCTTCGCTCAAGACGCCATCGGCTCGGTCGGCATCGCCTACAACTACGCCGACGTCGAAGGCACAGACGTCAACCGCGGCGTCATCGACGGCACGGTCGCTTCGTCGGTGTTCGGCGACTGGACCGTCACCTTCAACGCTGAAGCCGCCTACACCGACGTCAAGCACGCCGGCGACGAAACCACCCTGGCCGGCGCCGTGCACCTGTCGAAGAAGATCGACGACATGCGCTTCGGCGGCTTCTACGGCGCTTCGGAATTCGGCAACACCACGCTGAACACCTTCGGTCTGGAAGGCCAGAAGTACCTGGACCGCGCCACCCTGACGGGCGTCGTCTCGTACGGCACCGCGGCTGACGCCGACATCTGGACCGTGGCCGGCGACGCCGCCTTCTACGCCACGCCGCAACTGCGCCTGAGCGGCGGCGCCGCCTACACCAACGTCGACGCCGACAACATCTTCATCGGCGCCGGCGACGTGGACGCCTGGTCGGCCGGCGTGGCTGCTGAGTACCAGTTCGCCGACACCCCGTACTCGGTCTTCGGCGGCTACGACTACGTCAAGTCCTCGGACCTGGACGTCGACGCCAACGTCTTCAAGATCGGCATGCGCTACAGCTTCGGCGGCGGTCTGCAAGCCCGCGACCAAGCCGGCGCCAACCTGGGCCGCACGCACAACGGCGTGGCCGCCCTGTTCGGCAACTAATCGATCTTCGCGGTCTTCGGACCGCACGGATCAACGAAACCCCGGCGGAGCGATCCGCCGGGGTTTTTGTTTGCCGGACCCTCATGGCTCCAGGCACGAAAAAGGCCCGAGGGGTTCCACGCTCCCGGGCCTTCTCCTTCAGGGACTTTTCGGCGTCAGCGGCCGATGCGCAGATCCCCTGATCCCACGATCGAGCGCGAAACCGCGCCCGTGGCCTGGGCCACACGCACGTCGCCCGATCCGGCGATGGCCGCCGAGACGTCGCCCGCCGTTCCGCCGAAGTTTACGTCGCCGGAGCCGCCGATCGAGACCTCCAGGGTCGAGGCGCGGCCGCCGCGCACCCGCACGTCGCCGGATCCGCCGATGGCGATGCGGGTCTCGCCGTCCACACGCGCCACATCAATGCTGCCTGAACCGCCTACGCTGGCGTCCAGCTTGCCCGTGGCGCCGGCGAAGACCGAGCCGGACCCGCCCACGGCGGCCTCCAGATTGCGCGACGTGCCGGCCCTGATCGAGCCCGAACCGCCGACCGACAGATCCACGTCGCCGTCGACATTGGCCACCGTCCAGGAACCGCAGCCTCCATTGCCCAGCTCGACGGACCGGGCGCCGCGGCCGACCGAACCGAAGATGGCGCCGCCGCCGCTGACCTCGACGTCGCGCGGCGTGCGCAGGACGATCAGAGGAGCGTCCTCCATGCGGATTCGCCCCTTGCCCCGCACCTCGACCGTCGCGCCTTCGCCCGGCTGGCGCGCGCCTGCGGGACCGTTGTTGCAGGAGCCGATCTGACCGCCGTTGAAGCTCATGCCGCGCCCGCGCCCCAGACCGCCGTCGATGCGGACCTGCGCGCCTCGGCGTTCGATGCGAAGCGCCGGCAGGCCGGCCGAGCCTTGCGTGATCTCGACGCCGACGTCGGAACGGTCTTCCGGGATGACGATGACGCGCGCCACCGCGTTGCGGATCGTCACGTCCTCAGCCATGGCCGGCGCCGCCAGAACGGCGGATGCAGCCAGCGCGCTTCCCATGGCGGCGGCGATTGCAGCGGGTTTCATCAGCGGGTCTCCCTGTCTCTGTGTCCAGGAGAAACTGAGGGCCGCGCCCCGCAAAGTCAGTTTAAATCGAGGTCATGAACCCCTTTTAACCTAAGCCCCCCTCAGGTGGCGGAACCGTCTGCACGATCGGGAGCCAAGGTCGCGGCGCCATCCGTCGCGCCAAGAGCGGGTTCGAAATCCCGCTCGAACGTGGCGATGCGGCTCTTCATCAGGCCTGTGCGCTTCAGCGCCACCGACGCGGCCCACCGTGCGGCCAGCTCGGGCTTGCTCATGCGGTCCGTGGCGCGCGGCTCCCCTCCCCGGCTACGCAGGAAGGCGTTGGTGTAGAGGGCGCCGTTGCGAATGCGCGACGGCCAGCTCTGGAACTCCACCGACAGGGAGACGCAGAACCGATCCAGGTTCTCGACCCGATGCGGCGCATAGAAGGGCCAGGTCAGCGCCTGTCCCGGCTCAAGGTCGACGATGCGGGCGTCGTCCTCGAAGGCGCGGCGATAGGGAATCTCTTCGGTCGTCTGACGGGTGACGACCTGCTCCATGCTGCGTTCCGGCAGATGGACTTCGTCGCCCGGATAGACGAACAGGCGTTTGCGCCCGCGCATGTGGAACAGCACCACCCCGCCGGCGTCGAAATGATAGGGCACGCGCGCCTTGGGCGACGACAGGATCAGTTGCCCGCTGGCGCTGGCCGCCTTCAGTCCATAGCCGCCCAGAATGCGGTCGAAATCGATCATGGCCGCGCGCCACAGCTCGGGCCAGCCTTGCTCGACCTTGCGCATATTGACCCACAGACGGCCCTGCTGGATCGCCTCCAGCAGTTCGGCGCCGTTCAGGCGTCCGCGCGAGCCGGTCCGCAGGCTGACCTGCCCCTCGTCGTCGTAGTCATACAGGTTGATGTCGAACAGGTCGGCCGGATAGCGGTCCAGCACCTCGGCCAGGGCCTGATCCTCGGCGAATCCGTCGGCGACCAGGGCATGAGGGTGGACCTCGGCCTGGGTGATCGGGCCCGCGTAGCGCGTCATGGAAGCCGTCATACCGCTCTCCTCATCAATCGGCCGAGCCGGCCGCTTTTTGTTTCCGGACCATGTCGGCTGCGGCGCGCAGCGCGCCCGCTGCCTGACCGGCCAGGCTTGTCTCACACGCCTCGATCACGGACCAACGCCGCCGCGTGCTGAGACGCAGCCGCTCCGCCCGCGCGTGACCGAGCACGCCCAGGGCCGCGCTGGCCGTCGCGCACGCCGCGTTGCCGACGCCTGGTCGAGCCACAACGCCTTCGGCGGTCACAAGGCCCCCGTCGTCGTAGTATTTCTTGTAGTTGCCGCCGACGCCGACGCCGTAATCGAAGATGCGATAGCCGCGTTCCGAGCCCAGCCGGATCGTCTCCTGCGTCAGCACGATGCCGGGCGACCAGCGCGCGACCTCCTGCTCATAGACCGGGAACCACAGGTGGAAATGACGCCCAGCGTGCATGGAATACTCCATGGCGACAACCCGCCCGTCCACGCGCAGCACAGCCATGGAGGCGCCGAAGCCGTCCTCGCCCTGGCAGTCCATCAGGGCGTGAAGCACCTGTTCCGTCCACCCGCAGGCGAAGATGTCGTGATGTCCCGTGCGCCGGTACTGTTCGCTCTTCTCGATGATCAGGCGTTTGAGCAGGGCGTGGTCATGCAGCCCGATCTCGATCTCGACCGCTCTGAACGCACCGTCCAGACCACGACGAGAGCGCTCCTTGTCCTTAAAATATTTCGGGAAGGCCTTCCGACGCCGGGCGTACCAGGCGTCGAATCCGCCCTCCTCGGGCACCACCGAGACCACGCTGTGATTGCGCCGCATCGTCTGCGGCGCCTCGCCGATCCAGGCGGCGGCGGCGAAGCGCGGCGCGCCGATCAGGGCCGCCGCCTCCTGCATCGAAGGCTTGTCGTCACGCGGACCGATGACGCCATGATAGTCGTTCATGGGCGCGGCCAGGGGCTGAACCGTCCCGCCTCGGCGCTGATGCGGATAATAGCCGACGACGCGGCCGTCCCGTTTAAAGACGGCGACAGCCGAACCGGGACAGATCGGCCCGGCCGTCCGTGCGAACTCCCAACGGAAGTACGGGCTGCTCAGATCCGGGTCCGCACGCGCCCACCTGTTCCATTGGACGCCCTCCTCGGCCGACAGCTCGGCGAGGTTGCGGATTTCTACTGATAGTGGTCCCGACATGACGCTCCCTTCGGAACGTTCCCAGCAAGTCCCGTTCCAACGCCCGCTCATACGGCCAAGCCCTTGAGGCCGGGTTAGCGTTCGGCGCCTTGCACAAAAGATCGGAGCTTCGCCGCCCACACCGCATTGAACTCCTTCAGGAGGTCCATATGACGAAACCACGCCCCAAGAGCCGCGAAACCGAGAACGAGAACCAGCGTCCCGACAAGGAGGGCAGTCCGCCTCGCCCAGCTACGGAGCCCAAGGGCGCCGAGGGCAGCAGCAACTCCGGCCGCACGGAAACCGATCCCGCGACCGGCGCGCCGAACGACTGAAAGCAAAACGGCCCCCGGATCGCTCCGGGGGCCGCTCTGTTACGCTTTACTACGGCCTACCGCGCTTTCGCGCTGCTTGAGGCCGGTACGCTTACGCTTACTCTTACTGTTGAACTGGCGAGGACCGAGGCCCTCGCCCATTCTGACGTCGATTACTCGACGATCTTGGCCACGACGCCGGCGCCGACGGTGCGGCCGCCTTCACGGATGGCGAAGCGCAGCTTCTCTTCCATCGCGATCGGCGTGATCAGCTCGACGTCCAGCTCGGCGTTGTCGCCCGGCATGATC
>NZ_JBRERY010000010.1:0-107384 GCF_052907225.1 Brevundimonas sp. RM1 | reverse complement strand
GCCGCGCGCGTCGCTGGCTCGGTGCGGCCGCCGCCGGGGCGGCGCTCATCGGCGTCGCCGCCGCGTTCGACTTCGGCGTCCGCCCCGCGCCGCGCCTCGTCTGGAACGCCTCAGCCAGCGCGCCGATCGGCTTATGGCGCATCGATCCGCACGCCGCCTACGGCGTCGGCGACATGGTGCTGGCGGCGACGCCCGCGAGCGTCCGCCGCCTCGCCGCCGAGCGCCGCTACCTGCCGACGAACGTGCCGCTGCTCAAGCGCGTCGCCGCCGCCGAAGGCGACCTCGTCTGCGCGCTCGGGCCGTGGATCTACGTGAACGCCCGTCTCGTCGCGAAGCGGCGCGAGGCGGACCGGCTCGGCCGACCGCTGCCCTGGTGGCGCGGATGTCGCCGCCTGAAAGACGGGGCGGTCCTCCTGCTGATGGACGCGCCGGACTCCTTCGACGGCCGATATTTCGGACCCGTCTCGCGCGCCGCCGTGATCGGAAAGGCGACCCCGCTGTGGCTGCGCTGAGGCTCGCCGCGCTCGCGCTCGCTCTCGGAATGACGCGTGCGCCCGCCGTCGCTGACCCGGCGCCCGACGTCCCCCCGGCCACGGCTGTCGCGACACCGCCCGCCGTCGCGCGCTGGACGCCGCTGATCCGCGAAGCCTCGCGCCGGTTCGGCGTCCCCGAGGCGTGGATCGCCGCTGTGATGCGCGCCGAAAGCGGCGGCCGGACCCATCTCGACGGGCGTCCGATCACCTCGCGCGCGGGCGCGATGGGCCTGATGCAGGTCATGCCCGGCACCTACGCCGCGATGCGCCGCCGCTACAGACTCGGGTCCGATCCGCACGATCCGCGCGACAACATCATGGCGGGGACCGCCTATCTGAAACTGATGCACGACCGCTTCGGCTATCCCGGTCTGTTCGCCGCCTACAACGCCGGTCCTGGCCGCTACGCCGAGCATCTGGCCACGGGGCGGCCGCTTCCGGGCGAGACGCGCGCCTATATCGCCCAGCTCGCCCGCGCGCCTGCGACACGCGAGATGCCGCCCGCCGTCCTGTCCGGCGAGAGCCTGTTCTTCGCGCTCGTCCGGCCTGAGGCGTCGACCTCCGCCCCGCCGGAGGCGACGGCGTCCGACAGTCTGTTCGCGGTGCGACGGCCGCTAGGCGACCGTCCGTAAGGGGAGGGTCGCGGTGGCGCGCGAATTTAACTGCGACGCCATTCGCGTCGGTCGGCGCGCCTCGTCGCTATCGGGTTGTCGACAATGGGATGCAGCCTCCGGCGCGGGGCGAGCCGACTCAAGGACGACGGGGCCCCACCATTTTTCCCGGCGGGCAGGCGTCGGCGCGCATCCGTAGAGCGCGGAGCGCGCCGGAAAAAATCGTTTCCCCCATCGCCGCTTCGCGGCCGCTGCGCGGTCCCTGACCCGGCCCTTCCGCTCCGGTCGCTGCATCCGTCAATCGGCGAAGGGAGACGGAGATGCCGAAGTCTGAAGAATATTTCTATGCCGACGAAGAGGGTCCGGTCGATCGCTTCGAGGTGCTTTCAACCGTGATCGACGAGCCGGGCGAGGTGGTGATGTGGTGCTGCACCGGCGCCTTCGAGAAGGCGCTCGCCGTCTTCGAGCTGCTCCAGCCGCATTGTCATCGGCTCGGCTACGAGAACCTCGCGCTGCTGGATGGCTGGAGGGACACGGTGGTTCGGCGCGGCGCATAAAGCAGGGCGGCGGCGCCCGTACTGGAGAGGGGGATGTCCGCTCAGACTCCCCCATCATCCGGCGCGGAGCGGGCCGCCTCAAGGACGACGGGGCCCCACCATTTTTCCCGGCGGACAGACGTCAGCCTTCCCGATCGAACGCCGGGCGCGCCGGGAAAAATCGTTTCCCCCATCGCCGCTGCGCGGCCGCTTCGCGGTCCCTGACCCGGCCCGCCCCGCGCCGGAAACCGCACCTGTCTTTCACTCGACAGGAGGTTCAAATGACCTTGGAACAGCATATCGAAGAACTGCGCGCCGAGCTTAGGGGCGTGCTTGATCCGCGCGAACTGCGTCAGATCGCGGCTGAACTGGAGGCCGCCGAGGCCCAGCGGGCGATGCTCGAAACGGCGTCGCTCAAGCTTCTGGAGCAGGGGCGATGACCCCTGCGACCGCGCCAGCGACCGGCGCGATCCTTGGGTCGGGAATGCGCCGGTCAGGCGAGCCCGCGCCCATCTCTTAGATAGATGGCGGCGTCATAGCCGCGCCCAAATGGCGCGTCGGCGGGATAGTTCAGATCGATCAGGCGCGATCGGAAGAAGTCCTCGTGCGACAGGTCGCGCAGGTCTAGGAGGGCCGCCTCCGCGTTCTTCTCCAAAAGCATGGCCTCTATCGAATCCGACGCATGGGCGGGCACGGGGCGGGTCACGGTGAAATCGATCTTCGAGCCTTCCAGCGCCTTGTAGAACAGGGCGCTGGTTTCACCTCGTCCCAAGGTGGTGGCGATGGCGCAAACCCGGTCAGGAAAGGTTCGGGAAGAGACGCTGCCGACGTAGGAGAGGGCGGCTTTCTGCGCCTCGCTCATCGTCGCGATCTGTTGAGCGGGGCCGGGGTCGCGAATGTCCAGATAGACCGTGGGGTCCTTGAGGATATGGTTGTTGTGCGCCCAGACAATGATTTTGCGGCCGGGGAATTTCTGCGTGACCAGCCATTCCAGGTTGGCGGCCATCGCCTCGTCTCTCGAGCGGCCCTCCCAAGCCACCCGGGCCCAGGCCGCCAGACTGAGCAGCTCGGCTTGGGCCTGTTCAACCGCATCGGTCGAGACGTTTTCCTGCTGAAGCGCAGCGATCATCTGATCGATCGAGGCGAAATAGCCCTCCTGCAATTCCTTTGGCGGAGGGACGGCGAACTCGGCGGTTTGCAGCGCCGCGTAGCCGTCGGCGAAGGCCTTGAACTGTTCGTCGGAGAGGTTCGCCCCGACGGTGGAACGGAGAGCCGCCGTCAGGTTTTCGCGGGCCATTTCGCCTTTCAAGCGGCAGTCGAAACCGCACACATCGAGGTGGCCGCCCTTGGCGAATACGGCTTCCACATAGGTCCAAAGGCCGTCGACGGCCGGGGCGCGGCCCCAGAAATCGTAGAGGTTGCCGTCCGCGAACGGCCGGATTTGCGCCGGCTCGCTTATCGCTTCCCAGCCGCGGGTGAGCGACCAGAAGTCGGCCTCGAATGCGAGGACGTCGAAGCCGAACCGACGATGCAGGAGCTCAACCAGACGGCCCCGCAGCCGGATCGAACTGCCGTCGCCATGGCTTGGCTCCCCCAGCATGACGATATCGCGATCCCCGATGACCGCAGCGAGAGCCTCTACAAGCTTCGCATCCTGCCCGAGATCTTGGGCCGCATCGAAGGGCAGGGCGGCTTCCGCAAGCCGGGACGCCACTCCGCCGTCGTGAGCTGATGCAGGCCAGGCCAGCGAAGCGATGCCCGCCGCCAGGAACCCAAGGGATGTCTCGCGTCGCGTAAAAATGGACTACCCTCCTAGGATGCTGCAACCCTCGTAGGGGCGAAGGCCGGATTCGGGCAAGCGGCCGCAACCGCCCGGAATTTCAGTCTGACGGCACGGGGCGGGGCATCGGCCTTCATCGGCGCGGGTGCATCAAGGCGTGCAAGGCAAGATAAAACAACAGCGCCATCTTTTCGGGATGGCGCTGCAAGTGATTGTCTGCACATCGTTTTTTCGAGGGCCGAATAGCGCCATGCCCGGCGCGATGGCGCCATTGGGCGCTGAAAGCCCGCAAATCCGGGCTTTGCGATGGCGCCAATAGGCAAAGGCGTTCGGCCGCGCCATGTCGGGGGTTCGGGCGAGGTTTCGCGCCCGCCGAAAGGAGCCGCCATGTCGAACGACGACGATCTTGAACCGCGCCTCGGCCGCATCCGCTCGCTTGGGAAGGCGCGGGCGCGAAGCTATGTCGGCCGCGTCGTGAAGGCGGCGAACCTGGCGCGCGGCGGCGCAGCGTCAGGGCGGGGCAGGCGCGGTTTCTCCGGCGCGCGGATCGGGCGCGGCGCAGGCGTCGGCCGCGTCCTCGCCTCACGCGACCGCTTTTCGGCGCTGCGTCAGCGCCGGGTGATCATCAAGTCGCGCATCGTGCGCCTCGACGGTCCCAAGGGACTCGCTCCGGCGCTCGCGCACCTGCGCTACGTCGAACGCGACGGAACCACGCGGGACGGGGGACCGGGCCGTCTCTATTCGGCGGACGCGGACAGTGTCGACCGCCGGGCCTTTCTCGACCGTCAGGACGGCGACCGCCACCACGTGCGCTTCATCGTCTCGCCAGAGGACGGCGCATCCTACGACGATCTCAAGTCCCTGACGCGCCGCCTGATGGCGCAGGTCGAGATGGATCTCGGGACGAAGCTCGATTGGGCC
Organism: Brevundimonas sp. RM1; assembly: GCF_052907225.1. Taxonomy (NCBI): domain Bacteria; kingdom Pseudomonadati; phylum Pseudomonadota; class Alphaproteobacteria; order Caulobacterales; family Caulobacteraceae; genus Brevundimonas; species Brevundimonas sp. RM1. Next base: position 103,003 of record NZ_JBRERY010000010.1, on the reverse strand, counting down.
GCGGTCGATCACTTCAACACCGCCCATCCGCACACCCACATCATCGTGCGCGGGAAGGACGATCGCGGGAAGGACCTCGTCATCGCGCGCGACTATCTCTCGCAGGGAATGCGCGAGCGCGCCGCCGAACTCGTCTCGTTCGACCTGGGTCCGCGCAGCGACATCGAGATCGCCGACCGGCTTCGTGCGGAGGTGTCGCAGGAGCGGCTGACGAGCCTCGACCGGCGGCTCCTTCGCGATCCCGACGCCGGGGGCGTCGTCGTCGCGTTCGAGCGCGATCCGTTCCAGCAGACCTTGCGGGCGGGCCGATTGCAGACGCTCGGTCGGCTGGGCCTGGCGCGCGAGCTGGGGGCAGGACGCTGGACGCTCGCGCCGGACAGCGAGGAGACCTTGCGGCGAATGGGCGAACGCGGCGACATCATCCGCACGATGCAGCGCGCCTTCACCGTCCATGGCGTCGAACGTCCGGGCCTGGACGCCGTGATCGCCGAGCCGTCTTCGATGCAGCCGATCGTCGGACGGGTGATCGAACGCGGCCTGTCCGACGAACTCAATGATCGTCACTACCTGATCATCGACGCCGCCGACGGCCGCATCCACTATGTCGACATCGGACGGGGCGAGACGACGGAGAGACTTCCAGCGGGCGCGGTCGTACGCATCCGAGCGACGCCCACGGACGCCCGCGCCGCCGACCGCACCGTCGCCGAGATCGCCGCGGCGAACGGAGGCCGCTACAGCGTCGACCTTCATCTCCGTCACGACGCGTCCGCGACGCAGGATTTCGCCGAGACGCATGTTCGCCGGCTCGAAGCCATGCGCAAGGCCGGCGCCGGAGTCGCGCGCGAACCCGACGGCCGCTGGTCGATCGCGCCCGATCATGTCGCGCGGGCGGCGGCGTTCGAAGCCGAGCGCGCCAAGGCGGCGCCGGTGGTCGTCGACACGCTTTCCAGAATCCCGCTCGAACGACAGGCCGGTTTCGAAGGCGTGACTTGGCTCGACCGCGAACTGGTCGCGTCCGCGCCAGAGGCGACGCGCGACGCGGGGTTCGGGCGGGAGATCGCAGCGGCGAAGGCCCGCCGGATGCGTTGGCTCGTAAGGCAGCAGTTGGCCGAGGAGGATCAGGGCAAGATCGTCTATCGCCGCGACATGCTCGCCCAGCTCAGGCGGCGCGAGATGAGCCGCGTCGCCGGGACCCTCTCGGACGAACTCGGTCTCGGCTATGTCGAGAGCCGGTCGGGCGACTGGATCGAGGGCGTCTACCGTCGTCCGGTCGACCTGGCGTCGGGGCGCGTCGCGCTGATCGAAAAGTCCCGCGAGTTCACCCTCGTGCCCTGGCGGCCGGTTCTCGACCGCCATGTCGGCCGCATGGTGTCGGGCGTGATGAAGGGCGATGGCGTCAACTGGACGATCGGGCGCGGGCGCGGCGGGCCGTCGATCACCTAGACGGGAGGTTATGCGCTGATGAGTGACTGCAAGAGGGCGGGCGCCTACCTCGCCTTGGCGCGCGACTATGCCGAGGCAGCGGGTGTCGTCGTGGCGAAGCGGTCTGATCTGCGCTCCTGCTGGCACCTCGTCGCCCATGCCCTTGAGTTGGCGCTCAAGGCCCAGATTTTGCGCAGCGACTGCGACGAGGCGTGGCTGATGTCGTCGGTCGGCCATAATCTGGAGAAGGCCATGCGGACAGTCTTGCGAAGCGGAGCGTCGTCTCCGATTCCGCGAAGTCGCTCGCTTGATCGAGGCGCTCGACGTTCCCCATTCCAGACAGGAACTGCGCTATCCCTCTCTGCTTGCGTCTCCCGTTCCTGCCGCGCCGGCGGCCGCCCACGCGGCGCTTGCCGGGCTTTTGGAGATCGTAGCGGTTCATGACCGGATGGGCAGCCGGGCGCGTCCGTGCGCTTGAATGCGGATAAACGGCCTAACGATCCGATCCGCATGATGGGAGTCTCGCCTCGCCGCCCGCGCGCGCGTTCGCCGGCGGCGGAGAAACGCCGTGACCCCTACCAAACTTCTCGTCGGCCAAATCCTCGTCTGCTTCGGCATGGTGATCCTGGGCGTCTGGGCGGCGACGCAATGGGCCGCCGCGATGCTCGGCTATCAGCCGCAGCTCGGTCCGCCGATGCTCACCCTGCTCGATGTTCCGGTCTATCGTCCCTGGGCGCTGTTCGGCTGGTGGTTCCACTACGAGGCCTATGCGCCCGACGTCTTCGACAAGGCGGGGTTGCTGGCGGGGGCCTCAGGCTTCCTCGCTTGCGCCGCTGCTGTCGCTGGCTCGCTCTGGCGCGCCCGGCAGAACCGGAAGGTCACGACCTACGGCTCCTCCCGCTGGGCCACGCACAGCGAGATCGCGCGCGCCGGATTGATGCGGCCGTCCGGCGTCTTCCTCGGCGTCAAGGACGGCGACTATCTGCGCCACGACGGTCCTGAGCATGTGATGGCCTTTGCGCCCACCCGTTCGGGCAAGGGCGTCGGCCTGGTCGTGCCCACCCTGCTATCGTGGACGGGTTCGGCGGTCATCCATGACATCAAAGGCGAGAACTGGACGCTCACCGCGGGATGGCGGGCTCAATTCTCGCATTGCCTGATGTTCAACCCGACCGATCCCCGCTCGGCGCGCTACAATCCGCTGCTGGAAGTCCGCAAAGGTCCCGACGAGGTGCGGGACGTTCAAAACATCGCCGACATCCTCGTCGATCCGGAAGGAGCGCTCGAACGGCGCAGCCACTGGGAGAAAACCAGCCACTCCCTGCTGGTCGGGGCGATCCTCCACGTCCTCTATGCGGAGGAGGAGAAGACCCTCGCGCGTGTCGCCAGCTTCCTGTCCGATCCTCAGCGCAGCTTCGCTCACACCCTGCGCCGGATGATGGAGACCAACCATCTCGGCGTCCCTGAAAATCCGATGGTTCATCCCGTCGTCGCGTCGGCGGCGCGGGAGGTGCTGAACAAGTCGGAGAACGAACGCTCGGGCGTCCTGTCCACGGCGATGTCGTTCCTCGGCCTCTACCGCGATCCGGTCGTGGCGGAGACGACCTCTGCCTGTGATTGGCGCATCGCCGACCTTGTGGACGCAGCTGCGCCGGTCTCGCTCTACCTCGTCATACCGCCGTCGGACATCAGCCGCACCAAGCCCCTCGTCCGTCTGATCCTCAACCAGATCGGACGGCGTCTGACCGAACGGCTCGAGGGCGATCCGAAGAAGAGCCGGCGGCACGACCTGCTGATGATGCTCGATGAGTTTCCCGCTCTTGGGCGGCTGGACTTCTTCGAGACGGCGCTCGCCTTCATGGCCGGCTACGGCATTCGCGCCTATCTGATCGCGCAGAGCCTCAATCAGATCTCCAAGGCCTATGGCGAAAACAACGCCATCCTCGACAACTGCCACGTCCGCATCGCCTTCAGCTCAAACGATGAGCGGACCGCCAAGCGGATATCCGACGCGCTCGGCACCGCCACCGAGCTGCGCGCCCAGCGCAATTACGCCGGCCACCGCCTCGCACCCTGGCTCAGCCATGTCATGGTCAGCCGGCAGGAGACAGCCCGTCCGCTGTTGACGCCCGGCGAAATCATGCAGCTTCCGCCCGCCGACGAGTTGGTGATGGTGTCCGGGCTCGCGCCGATCCGGGCAAAGAAGCTCCGCTACTATGAGGACCGGAATTTCAAGTCACGGGTTCTGCGCCCTCCCGAACTCGCGGACGATGGATATGCCGACCGCCCCGCTGCGCGTTCCGACGATTGGGGCGGTCAGGTGCGTGAACCGCATGTCGCGCTTGTCGCTCCCGATGAGGACGAACTGATCGCAGCGATCGCAGGAGAGGGGGGTCTTCAACAGCAACGGCATCCGGGCCTTGCCGAGGAAGGCGCCGACGCGACGCGGGAGCCCGAGATTCACGACGCGGCTGCGACCGGCGAGGACGACGGCGACCCGGCGCTGGATCGGCGCGCGATGACGGCGCTGAGCAATGTCGCTCGCGCTCACGCGATGAATGAGGCGACAGGCAAAGGAAACGACCTGCTGCCCGATTTCTAGAACGCCGTATTTCACGCGTGACGATGACCGGAGGTCACGCTACGCGAAGCGTCTCAACAATCCTCTGGAGACACCAATGAACAACAGCGACCTGGCCGACAAGATCGCGGCCGAGCACGGGACCTCGAAAGCCGACGCCCGGAAAATCGTCGACGCGGTTTTCGCCGCGATCGCCGATGCGGCGGCTGGCGGCAGCGAGATTGCATTGAACGGCTTTGGCAAGTTCAAGGTGAAGGACAGCCCGGCGCGCGAAGGCCGCAATCCGGCGACGGGTGAAACGATCAAGATCGCCGCGTCGAAGAAGCTGACTTTCGCGCCCGCGAAAGCGGTCAAGGACAAGCTGAACGGCTGACCTCAACGGAGCGCGCGCCATGTGCGCGCGTTCCGTCAAAGATGATTGCGTGAGCTGAAAAACCCGTTGCTAGAGTTGATCCCGCGCGCTGTCATCGACTGCGTCCGTGCATTTGAGTGAGAATAACGGGGGTAACGGCCTGAGCCGCCTCGCCTGATCTTCGCTGTCGACCCGTCGCGCGTCGCGACGGCCGACGGACGAGGCTCATGATCAATCGTGCCAAAGGCGCCCAAGTCAGCCGGTTTCCGACCCCGGTGGAACGGGCATGAAGCCGCGCCACCACGTTTATCTCGACGCCGAACTCACTGCCGAACTCGATCGGTTGGCGAAGGCCCCCGGAACCTCGAAATCGGCCATCGTCGCGGGCGCGTTGCGCGAGCATTTCCGCCGCCGTGGAATGCGCGAGGTCGACGACCTGCTGAAGGCGCGCCTCGACCGGATGTCGGCCGATCAACGACGTGTCGCCCGCGACATGAACGTGCTGCTGGAAAGCGTCTCGCTCTTCCTCAGCTTCCAGTTCAGCCTTACCGCGCAGATTCCCGAGCCGGACGCGGCCGCCCGCGCGGTCGGGCGCGAACGCTTCCAGAAATTCATCGATCAGGTTGGGCGACGGATCGCCGGGACTGAGACTAGCGACATGCCGACCGTCCAGGAGGACGCGGCGTGACCGGCGCCAATCCCGTCACCTTCGGCCGACGCCGCGCCATGCTGCGTACCGCGATGGGGCCAGCGATCGCCGAAGCACTGGCCGATCCTGTGGTCATAGAGATCATGGTCAATCCAGACGGCGCGTTGCGGCTGGATCGGCTGGGCGAAGGCCGCACCGACACCGGCGTGAGGATGACGCCGCAGGACGTCGAACGGATTGTCCGTCTCGTCGCCGATCACGTCCGTGCGGAGGTCCATCCGAACGCGCCCATCGTCTCGGCCGAACTTCCGACGTCGCCCGACGGGAGTGGCGGCGAACGGTTCGAAGGTCTTCTCCCTCCGATCGCCCCGGCGCCCTGTTTCGCGATCCGCAAGCCCGCCGTGAAGGTCCATCGCCTCATCGACTATATCGCTGACGGGATGCTCGCGCCGGTCCAGGCCGACGTCCTTCGGCGCGCGGTCGTGGACCGCAAGAACATTCTGATCGCCGGCGGCACCTCGTCAGGAAAGACGACCTTCGCGAACGCGCTGCTCGCCGAAATGGCCGGGCTCGACGAACGGATCATCCTCATCGAGGACACCCGCGAGCTGCAATGCGCGGCGGCGGACACCGTCCCGCTGCGCACGCGACCTGGCGTCGTCGGCATGGCCGAACTCGTGCGCTCGACCCTTCGCCTTCGGCCCGACCGGATCGTAGTCGGGGAGGTGCGGGGCGCCGAAGCGCTCGACATGCTCAAGGCCTGGAACACAGGCCATCCCGGCGGGATCGCCACGCTGCACGCCAACTCGGCGCACGCCGCGCTTTACCGGCTCGAACAGCTCGTCGCCGAAGGCGTCGTCACGGTGCCGCGCCGTCTGATCGCCGAAGCGATCGATCTCGTCGTCTTCATCCGCGGTCGCGGCGTCGGACGGCGGATCGAGACCGTCGCCGAGGTGACCGGCCTCGACGGCGACGGGGCCTACGCCGTGACCGACCTCAATCCCCCTCAGCTCAAAGCCCTTCTCAGAGGAGAACTCCCATGACGCCTACCGTGCATCCGCGCCTGTCCGCCTCGGTCGTCCTGGCCGGGGTCCTGATCCCGGTCGTCGCTCTCGCGGCAGGCTCCGGCATGCCCTGGGAAGAACCGCTCCAGAAGGTGCTGGAGTCGGTTCAGGGCCCGGTCGCCAAGATCGTCGCGGTCCTCATCATCATCACGACCGGGCTCGCCCTAGCGTTCGGAGAAACCTCAGGCGGTTTCCGCAAGCTGATCCAGATCGTGTTCGGCCTGTCGATCGCCTTCGCCGCCTCGAGCTTCTTCCTGTCCTTCTTCTCTTTCGGCGGCGGAGCGCTCATCGCATGAGCGTCGAGGGCTTTGAGGTTCCGCTGCATCGCGCGCTGACCGAACCGATCCTGCTCGGCGGCGCGCCGCGCGGCGTGGCGATCCTCAATGGAACGCTCGCCGCCGCGATCGGGCTCGGTCTCCAGCAGTGGATCGCCGGCCTCATCATCTGGCTCGTCGGACACAGCCTCGCAGTTTTCGCCGCCAAGCGGGACCCGGACTTCGCCGCCGTCGGCGTCCGCCACCTTCGGCAGAAGGGGTGGTGGTCATGCTGAACCTAGGAGAATACCGCCGCACCGCCGACCTTCTCGCCGATCATCTGCCCTGGGCGGCCCTGGTCGCGCCCGGCGTGGTCCTCAACAAGGATGGGGCGTTCCAGCGCACCTTTCGCTTTCGAGGTCCCGATCTCGAATCCGCGACGGAGGCCGAACTGGTTTCGGTCTGTGCACGGGCGAACAACGCCTTGCGCCGGCTTGGCTCGGGCTGGGCGCTGTTCTTCGATGCGGTCCGCGTCGAAGCGCTCGGCTACCCCGACAGCGCCTTTCCCGATGCGGCGTCCTGGCTGGTGGATGAAGAGCGGCGGGCGCATTTCGATGGACGGCGCGGGCAGCATTTCGAGAGCCGCTTTCATCTCACGCTCTGCTACTTGCCGCCCGCCGATCAGGTCAATCGCGCGGAGCGCGCGCTTCTGGAGCGGGACACCCCGGACGTCGGCCGCGATTGGCTTCAAGAGCTGCGGGCGTTCGTCGCCGAGACCGATCGCGTCCTCGATCTCCTCTCCGGTTTCATGCCGATGGTGCGTGGCCTTGATGACGCAGAAACGCTGTCATTTCTCCACGCGACGATCTCGACGCGGCGGCATCCGATCGCCGCACCGTCGACACCGATGCATCTGGACGGTCTTCTCGTCGACACCCCTCTGTCGGGCGGCATCAAGCCGATGCTGGGCGACGAGCATCTGCGGACCGTCACGATCCTGGGCTTTCCCAACGCGACCCGTCCCGGCCTGCTCGACGCGCTCAATCATCAGGACTTCGCCTATCGTTGGGCGACCCGCTTCATCTGTCTCGACAAGACCGAGGCGAACAAGGCGCTGACCAAGATCCGGCGCCAATGGTTCAACAAGCGCAAGTCGATCGCGCAGTTGATGCGCGAGGTGATGACCAACGAGCCGGTCCCGCTGACCGACACCGACGCCGACAATAAGGTGGTCGATGCGGACCTTGCCTTGCAGGCGCTTGGCGGCGACCATGTCGCCTTCGGCTATCTGACCACGACCGTCACCGTGTCCGACGTCGATCGCGGCGCGGTCGAAAATAAGGTCCGCATCATCGAGCGGATCGTCAACGGGCTCGGCTTCACCTGCATCCGCGAGTCCGTCAATGCGGTCGAAGCCTGGCTCGGAAGCCTCCCCGGCCATGTCTATGCCAACGTCCGTCAGCCGCTCGTCCACACGTTGAACCTCGCCCACCTCATGCCGTTGTCCGCGGTCTGGGCCGGGCCCGTTCGAAACGTCCACCTCGACGGTCCGCCGCTTCTCTATGCGGAGACCCGCGGAGCGACGCCGTTCAGGCTGTCGACCCATATCGGCGACGTCGGCCACATGCTCATCGTCGGGCCGACCGGCGCGGGCAAGTCGGTGCTGTTGGCGCTGCTCGCCCTACAGTTTCGCCGCTACGCCGGATCGCAGGTCTACATCTTCGATAAGGGGCTGTCGGCGCGGGCGGCGACGCTGGCGATGGGCGGCGACCATATCGCGCTCGGGGAGGGGGACGCGCTGGCCTTCCAGCCGCTCTGCAACATCGACGACGACGCTGAACGCTCGTGGGCCGCCGACTGGATCGCCGAACTTCTCAGCCATGAGAAACTGATCGTGACGCCCGAGCTGAAGGAAATGCTCTGGTCGGCGTTGACGAGCCTTTCCAGCGCGCCGCCGGAAGAGCGGACGCTGACAGGGTTGTCCGTCCTGCTGCAATCGCAGGCGCTGAAATCTGCGCTCGCGCCGTGGACGTTGGAAGGGCCGTTCGGACGACTGCTCGACGCCGCCGAAAACCGGCTGACCCTCGCCGACGTCCTGTGTTTCGAGACCGAAACCCTGATGGACACGCCCAGCCTTGTCCTGCCGGTGCTGAGCTATCTCTTCCACCGCCTGGAAGCCCGGTTCGACGGTCGTCCGACCCTGCTCATCCTCGACGAAGCCTGGGTCTATCTCGATAATCCGACCTTCGCCCAACGCATCCGCGAATGGCTGAAGACGCTCCGAAAGAAGAACGTCAGCGTCGTCTTCGCCACGCAGTCTCTGGCTGACATCGCCGACAGCAGCATTGCGCCGGCCATCATCGAAAGCTGCCCGCAACGCATTTTCCTGGCGAACGACCGGGCCGTCGAGCCGCAGTCCCACGCCGCCTATGAACGCTTCGGCCTGAACGAGCGTCAGGTCGAACTCATCGCCCGGGCGACGCCCAAGCGGCACTATTATCTCCAGTCGCGCGGCGGAAACCGGCTGTTCGAACTCGCGCTCGGCCCGGTCGCGCTCGCGCTTTGCGGCGCGTCCGACCCCGCGACCCAGGCCTTGATCGACGCTCTAGTAAGCGACGCGGCCCTGAAAGACGCGGGACCCGAGGCATTCGGCGCGGCCTTCCTGCGCGAGCGCGGCCTTCCGTGGGCCGCCGACCTCCTCAGCGATTATCCCGGCGCGGCGTCTGCCGAGCCATTCAACCAGCAGAAGGAGCCGACCTCATGAATTCCCGCCCCCTCATCGCCGCCGTTCTGGCCTCGACCGTCGCCGCCGGCGGCGCGCTCGCGCCGGTTTCGCCGGCCCACGCCCAGCTCAAGGTCTTCGACGTCACCAACTACAGCCAGAACGTTCTGACGGCCGCGCGCACCCTCCAGCAGATCAACAACCAGATCACCGCGCTTCAGAACCAGGCGACCATGTTGCAGAACCAGGCGCGCCAGCTCCAGCGTCTGGACTTCTCTTCGCTGGACCAGCTCACGCGTTCCATCGAGCGCATCGACGGCCTGATGGCTCGCGCCGAAGGCATCGCCTTCGACGTCGCCGCCACCGACGCGACGCTGCGCGAACAGTTTCCGCAGACATTCGATCGAAGCCTCAGCACCGACCAGATCGTCCAGCAGGCGCGCGCCCGGCTCCAGTCGTCCTTGCAGGGCTATCGTCAGACGATGCGCGTTCAGGCCCAGGTCGTCGAGAACGTCCGGGCCGACGGCGCCTTGCTCACCGATCTCGTCGCGCAAAGCCAGGCCGCGACCGGCGGCTTGCAGGCGCAGCAGGCCGGCAATCAACTGACGGCGCTCGTCGCCCGTCAGCAGCTTCAGCTTCAGTCGATGATGGCTGCGCAGTATCGCGCCGACGCCATCGAACAAGCGCGCCAGCGACAGGTCATGGAAGCGGCCCACGAGCGGACCCGGCGGTTCATCGGAACCTGCCCCGCCTATACGCCGCAATAGGCCGCGCACTATGGACCCGGCTCCGGACCTCAACATCATCGACCGCTTCCTGGCGGCCTTCTCGCAATACATCGACAGCGGGTTCGGCTTGCTCGGCGGCGACGTCGCCTTTCTCACCACCATCCTGATCGGGCTCGACATCACGCTGGCCGGCCTGTGGTGGGCGATGGACGCGGACAAGGACGTCCTGGGCCGGTTCCTGAAGAAGATTCTCTATGTCGGAATCTTCGCCTTCATTCTCGGCAACTTCCAGCAACTCGGCGACATCGTCTTTCGTAGTTTCGCCGGGCTCGGCCTCACCGCGGGCGGCGGGACGATCGGCCCCGACGACTTGCTGAAGCCGGGTAAGCTCGCTGCCGTAGGCTTCGACGCCGCCAAGCCGATGCTGACCGCGATCAAGGACATGCTCGGCTTCCCCGCCTTCTTCGGCAACGCCCTGTCGATCCTCGTGCTGTTCGTCGCTTGGCTGGTGGTGGTGCTGGCCTTCTTCATCCTCGCGATCCAGCTCTTCCTCACGATCATCGAGTTCAAGCTGACGACGCTGGCGGGTTTCGTGCTCGTGCCGTTCGCCCTGTTCAACAAGACGAGTTTTCTCGCCGAGCGGGTGCTCGGCAACGTCGTCTCGTCGGGCCTTAAGGTCATGGTGCTTGCCGTCATCGTCGGCATCGGCGGCGGCTTCTTTGAAATGTTTCTCTCCGCCGGGACGGACGAGCCGGACGTGGCTTCGGCGATGACGCTTGTTCTCGCCGCTCTTTCGCTGCTCGGTCTCGCCATCTTCGGACCGGGCGTCGCCTCCGGCCTCGTGTCCGGCGCGCCGCAACTCGGGGCGGGCGCGGCGGTCGGCACGGTCGCGGGCGCCGCTCTCCTCGGAGCCGGCGGCGCCGCGCTCGGCGCACGGGCGCTCGGCGCTGCGGCGTCCGGCGGCATGGCGAGCCTTCGCGCGGGAACCGCAATGGGCTCGGCGGCTCGCGCCTCTTACCAACTCGGTCAGAACGCCGCCGGAAAGTCCACCATCGGAGCGGGCGCGTCAGGCGTCGCTCGCGCCGCGGCGGGAGCGCTGAGGCAGGGCGCCCGGAACGCCGGATCGCGCCTTTCGCAGCCGTTTCGCGAGAGCGCCCAGAGGGGGCAGGACGCGGCGTGGAACGCGATGAACAGCGCGCGGCCCGCTGGCTCCGCCTCCGGCGCAGCCGTCCCAGGCGGGAGCGCCGGCGCTCATGCCGACACATCCAGCGCTCCGGCCTGGGCGCAGCGCATGCGTAGCGAACAGGCGTCCCGTCACCGAAGGCACATGATCGCGCAGGCCGTGAAGGACGGCGACCGTCCGGGCGCGCCCGCCAATCCCGACCTCAGTCAGAAGGACGATTAGCATGAAATTCAAGCGCCCCATCCAACGCTATGGCCGGACACCGCAGCCGGAAACGCCCTACCAACGGGCCGGTCAGATGTGGGACGACCGGATCGGCTCCGCCCGCGTTCAGGCCCGCAACTGGAGGCTGATGGCCTTCGGCTGCCTCGTGATCAGCGGCGGCCTCGCGGCCGGCAATGTCTGGCAGTCGACCCAGAGCCGCGTAGCGCCCTATGTGGTGGAAGTCGATCGGCTGGGCGAGGCGCGGTCGGTCGCGCCCGCCGTCCAGAACTATCGTCCGACCGATGGCCAGATCATCTGGCACCTCGCGCGCTTCGTCGCCAACGTCCGTTCCGTCTCGACCGATCCGGTGTTGGTCAAGCAGAACTGGTTGGAGGCGTACGACTTCGCCACGGACCGCGGGGCGCGGTTTCTCAATGAATACGCCCGCACCAACGACCCGTTCGCCATGATCGGCGAGCGCAGCGTGTCGGTGCAGGTCACGAGCGTCGTGCGCGCATCGGATTCGTCGTTCCAGGTGAAATGGGTCGAGCAGACCTATGAGCGGGGCAGTCTTGCCAGGACCGAGCGCTGGACGGCGATCCTGACGACGGTCTTTCGCGCGCCGAAGACAGCGGACGCGCTTCGCAAGAACCCTCTTGGTCTGTTCGTCAACGCGATCGACTGGTCCCGCGAACTCGACACGACCGCGGCGACGCAGTCGCCGGTCGGAGCGGCGCCGTTTCCCAACCCTTCCATCGCCGCCCCTGAAGGAGATACGCCGTGATCCGTTTGCCGCTTGCAGGGGTCTCCGCCCTGGCGCTCGCCGCGTGCGCGGGGAAGACCCCGCCGCCCGCCATCGCCTACGACCCCGTCGACTTCCAGCCCGCCGTCGTCGCGGCGGAACCGCCGACCCCGGTCGAGATCGTAGAAACCCCGGTTCCGTTGCCGCTGCCGGGCCAACTACAGCCTGCGCCTTCCGCGCGCCGCGAGACCGGCTCGCCCACGGCCAGCGTCGAGGCCGCAAACCGCGCCGCGACGCAGGAGCCGTCGCGCGCGGGCTACGTCAACGCCGTGCAAGTCTACCCTTGGACCGAGGGGGCGCTCTACCGGCTCTACGCCGCGCCGGAGCGAGTCAGCGACATTGCGCTTCAGCCGGGCGAGGAGCTGATCGCGGTCTCCGCCGGCGACACTGTGCGCTGGGTCATCGGCGATACGGTGAGCGGGGCCGGCGACCGTCGGCGGGTGCATGTTCTGGTCAAGCCCTTCGCGGCAGGGCTGCACACCAACATGGTCATCACCACGACGCGTCGCGCCTATCACCTCGCGCTCGAAAGCACCGATGCGACCGCGATGGCGGCGATCTCCTGGACCTATCCGCAGGACCGGTTGTTGGCGCTGCAACGGCGAAATGATGCGGCCGCGGCGGCGCAGACTATCGCGCCCGCTGTCGCCGTCGAGAACCTGCACTTCCGCTATGCAATCACCGGCGATGCGCCGCCGTGGCGGCCGCTCCGCGCCTGGGACGACGGGGCGAAGGTTTATATCGAATTTCCGGCCCGACTCGATCAGGGCGAGGCGCCGCCGCTGTTCGTCGTCGGCCCGCTCGGCGACGCCCAACTCGTGAATTACCGGGTCAGCGGACACCATTACATCGTCGACCGGCTGTTCGCTGCGGCGGAACTGCGCATGGGCGAAGCGCCGCAGGAGGTCGTGCGGATTACCCGAACCGATGGCGATCAGCGGCGTGGCCGGAGGGCGTCGCGATGATCGACGAGCCCGACACGCCCCGGGCGACCCCGCCTCGTGAAGGTGCGCCCAAGTCGTCACCCGACGCCTTTACCTTGCGCGCCGCGCCGCGCCGCATCGTCCGGTTCAAACGCAGCGTCGTAATCGGCGGCGCCGCGGCCGGGGCGGCGGTGATCGCCGGCGTTGCCTGGCTCGCGCTGGGGCCAGCGACGCTTCGGGTCGCAGAGCCCGTTGACGAGCCGGTCGTGACGGATCGCCGCGCAACCGCCGACGCCGTCGCGGACCTCCCAGGCGACTACGGCTCCATACCGCAACTCGGGCCGCCGCTTCCGGGCGACCTCGGACGGGCGATCCTTGATGACGAGCGCGTGGGAGGCCGCGCGTCCCTCGATGAGGAAGCGCCGCCGCTATCGGCGGAGGAACAGGCGCTGGAGGCGGAGCGTCAGCGTCAGGCGGCGCAGGCGGGCCAGGCCCGCGAGTCCGGCGTGATGGTGCAACTCGCGCGTCAGGCTCCCGCCACGGCAGAAGCCGCCCAGATGGGGGCGGTCACGGCGGTCGCCCCCGCCGGGGCAGGGGAGGGACAGCCTGGCATCGATCCCCAACGCGATCCGAACGGCCAGCAGCGCAAGATCGATTTCGTGGCGCAAGGGCCGTCCTCGACGATTAACCCGCATCGCATTCAGGAGCCGGCTTCGCCCTATCAGATCATGGCCGGCAGCGTCATCGCGGCCAGTCTTGTCACGGGTCTGCGCTCCGATCTCCCTGGCTTCGTCACCGCCCAGGTCACGGAGAACGTCTATGACACCGCGACAGGCCGCATCCTGCTTATCCCACAAGGCGCGCGGCTGATCGGCGCCTATGACAGCGTCGTGGCCTTCGGTCAGAGCCGGGCGCTTCTGGTCTGGCAGCGCATCATCCTGCCTGACGGCGCTTCGATTCAGCTCGACAACTTCCCTGCGACGGATGCCGCGGGCTACGCCGGGCTCGCCGACAAGGTGGATTTCCATACATGGCGACTCCTCAAGGGCGTCGCGCTTTCCACCCTGCTCGGGGTCGGAACGGAGCTGACCATCGACGGCGAGAGCGACCTCGTCCGGGCCATCCGCGAGTCGACCCAGCAGTCCAGCAGTCAGGCCGGGCAACAGATCGTCACCCGGAATCTCGACGTCCAACCCACCATCACCATCCGCCCCGGATTTCCACTGCGCGTGATCGTCCACAAGGATCTCGTGCTGCGTCCGTGGGCCCGCTGAGAGGAGAGACCCAATGCTGAAGCTCGGCAAACTGCCTGATCGGACGCCGATCAAGCTCACCATCACCGTGACGCCGGACCTTCATCGGTCGCTGGCCGACTACGCCGCCGTTTATCGCGAGGCATACGGCGACAAAGCCGAAACCGCGGACCTTATCCCGGCGATGCTCGAAGTCTTCCTCGCCGGCGACAGGGAGTTCGCCAAGGCGCTGAAGGCGAAGGGAGGCTGAGATGGGCGTCATCGGAAAGTTCAAGCCGACCAAGCAGGGCGGCTGGGAAGGCCGCATCGAAACCCTCCTCATCGACCGGAAAATCAGGTTCGTTCCGAACGACGACCGTCGAAACGACAACTCGCCGGACTATGTCGTCATGCTCGGCTGGTCGCGCGTCGGCGAGGCCTGGAAAGCGACGTCGCGGGGAGAGAATCCGCGAGACTATCTCCGCGTTCGGTTGAACGACCCCTGGTCGGAGCCGAAGCGTGCGACCCTGTTTCCAGCGCCGGACGGCGCCACCGCCGAGCTGGTCTGCAGCCGCCAGCACCGGATGCGGGATTGGGACGATGAACCCTGACCGCCGCTCTGTGTCGTCCATCCCGAAGAAAGACGTTCGTCCGTCGCGGCGCGGCGGCCACTTTTCCGCGGATCTCGCGCGTGACGCGCAAGCGCACTTCCAGAAGCAGTCGATAGGGGAAGTTTCAGAAGTCGAGGCGCGGGCGATGCTCGCCGATCTGACGGACTTCTTTCGTATCCTGATCGAATGGGATTCGAAGCGTAGAGCAAAGCCTGGACGGTCTATTCCAAAGTCACGCAAGAAGGAGTGATGAGACGGATCACGCCCTGGTGTCGCGTTGCAGTAAATTTTCGCATGTAATTGAAATGTATAGCAACATTCTTAGGTTTGTGAGTTATTTGCTTGATTGGTTCTGCTGGGTCGCTAGGATTCTGCGTCCGGCGTTGTTGATGCTCCTTTCTGGATTGAGCCGTTGCCGCGCCGTTATCGCCTTTGCTCGGCGACCTTAGCGGGAGACAGATATGGCCAGTCGGAAAGTCGCGCGTTCTGCACCAGTTATCGAGATAAGACGGGCTGTTATGTATGCTCGTGTTTCATCGAAGGAGCAGGATCGGGAAGGATTTTCCATCCCGGCTCAAACCAAGCTGATGAAAGACTACGCCGATGCCAACGATATTCAGGTGGCGCGGGAATTTGTCGACGTTGAAACCGCCAAGAAGAGCGGGCGCACCAGCTTCAACGAAATGCTGCAATACGTTCGCCGGCACCCTACAGTTCGGACGCTTCTGGTCGAAAAGACCGACCGACTCTATCGCAATCTCAAGGATTGGGTGACGGTCGACGACCTCGACATCGAAATTCATTTCGTAAAAGAGGGCGTCGTCCTCTCGCAGGACTCCCGCTCTTCAGAAAAGTTCATGCACGGCATCAAGGTGCTGATGGCGAAAAACTATATCGACAATCTGTCGGAAGAAACCCGAAAGGGCATGTTGGAGAAGGCCGAACAGGGCCTGTGGCCGACAGTCGCACCGATCGGCTACCTGAACGTCGAAGGTCCGAACGGTAAGAAGATCATCACCATCGATCCGGCGCTCGGTCCGCTCGTTCAGCGCCTATATGAGTGGTATTCTACGGGCCAATACTCGCTAAAGGACGTTTCCAAGAAGGCTCGGCAGGCTGGCCTGACCTACCGGAAGAGTGGCGCTCCCATAGGCGTAAGCACGGTCCATACGATCCTGCGGAACCGAATTTATACCGGCGCCTTCGAATGGCTGGACAAGGTCTATCAGGGCTCCCACGCGCCGTTGGTTTCCGAGGACCTTTGGGGCGCGGTCCAGGATGTCCTAGATGGGCGCAAGGCGGCCAACATTCGCGCCAGCGTAAACGACTTTCCGTTCACCGGCATGATGACGTGCGGTCATTGTGGTTGCGCGATGGTCGCTGAGATCAAAAAGCAGCGATACATTTATTACCACTGCACGGGCTTCAAAGGAAAATGCGGCGAGCCGTATGTCCGCGAGGAGGTGCTGGAGCAGCGATTCGCCGGACTGTTGCGGCAACTGCGATTCGATGATGCTGCTTTTGAACTGATCCAACGCGCCTTGCGCGAAAGTCTCCAGGATGAAACCCGCGAGCGTAGGGCGGCGATTGAGCGGCTCCGCGGCGAGGCCGATCGGCTACAGGCTCGCATCGAGCGAATGTACGAAGACAAACTCGACGGGGTGATCTCCGACGACTTCTATCGCCGGATGCAAATCGTATGGCGCGAGGAGCGGGATCGTTGCCTGAAGGACATTGAGCGGCACCATAGCGCTGATGACGAGTATATCGATAACGGGATTGCGCTGATCCGTCTCGGACGGGAAGCACACGATCTCTTCGAGCGGGCCTCCGCTTCAGAGAAGCGAAGGGTGCTGAATCTCGTACTTTCGAACTGCTCCTGGGCCCATGGAGAGCTTACGGCAAAGTTCCGTCAACCATTTGATTTGTTGTCGGAAACCATCGCCCAATCCACCCTCCCAAAGAAGGGGGAAACGGGCGATTTGCCCGAAAATGAGAAATGGCTCCGCGGGTAGGATTCGAACCTACGACCAGCCGATTAACAGTCGGCTGCTCTACCACTGAGCTACCGCGGAACATCCCCTCGGGGGAGGCCGGCGTATAGCAGCGCCTTTTCGATTCACGCAACTGGTAAAAGACAGAAATCGCCAAATTTTTTCGCAAAGCCCTGCGCTACAAGGCTCCGCATGACTCCAATCCATGTGAACGACCCTGATGATCCGCGCATCGCCGCCTTTCGCGATGTGAAGGAGCGCGATCTGACCGGGCGGCACGGTCTGTTCATCGCTGAGGGCGAGGTGGTGTTGCGCGTGCTGGCGTCCGAGGCGTCGCGCTGCACGCCCGTATCCATTCTGATCGCCGAGAAGCGCCTGGAGAAGCTGCGGGAGGTGCTGGAGCGTCTGCCGGGCGACGTGCCGGTTCATGTGGCGTCGCAGGCGGTACTGAACGCCGTGGCGGGGTTTGATCTGCATCGAGGCGTCCTCGCCCTGGGACGCAAGCCTGAGCCCGTCGAACCGGACGTTCTGCTGGACAACCTGCTGGAGCAGGCCGTGGTGGTCGTGGCGTGTGGAATCGGCAATCACGACAACATGGGCGGGCTGTTCCGCAACGCCGCCGCCTTTGGGGTCGGAGCGGTGCTGCTGGATCGGACCTGCTGCGATCCTTTCTATCGCAAGGCGATCCGGGTCTCGGTCGGCGCCGTGCTGCGGACGCCGATGGCGACGGGGCTGGATGCCGAAGCCATGGTCGACCTGTTGCAGGGCAAGGGGTTCGAGGTGCTGGCTCTGGCGCCCTCTGCGGAACAGACGCTGGCGGAACTGAAGCCGGGCAGGCGCACGGCCCTTCTGTTGGGCAGCGAAGGGCCGGGGCTGCCGCGGGACATCATCGCGCGCTGTCGTCCGGTGGGCATCCGGATGGCGGGGGGATTCGATTCGCTGAACGTGGCTGCGACCAGCGCTGTCGCCCTGCATCATCTGACGACTGCGGGAGCGGATTAGGTCCGAAAACAAGAAAGCCGCCCCGAAGGGCGGCTTTCTCGATGTTCATCGCGATGGAGGCCTGACCGGGAATCGAACCCGGGTGCAAGGATTTGCAGTCCTCTGCGTCACCACTCCGCCATCAGGCCGTGACCCCGTATCGGTGGGGCCCCGCCATCGCGAGGGCCGTCAGCTATCAGATCGGATTGTCCGCTGCAACGCACGGACCTATAAGCGCGTCACATTTCTTCGCCTGAGCCGACCTGAAGGACTTCGGATTATGGATTTCGCCGCCGCCCGCAAGGTGATGCTGGACTCGCAGGTCCGCGTGAACGACGTCACCGACCGCCAACTGCACGCCGCCATCGGCGCTGTGGAGCGCGAGCGATTCTGCGCCGCCGACCGCGCTTTCTCGGCCTATGCCGACGTTGAGCCGGAAATCGCGGGCGACCGTCGTCTGATGTTGCCGCGCGATGTGGCCAAGCTGTTGCAGGGCCTGGACGCCCGCGCCGGTGAAAGGGCCCTGGCGATCGCCGCGCCGTACGCCGCCGCCGTTCTGGCGCACATGGGCCTGTCGGTGACGGCTCAGGAATCCGACGCGGCCGTGTTCGATGTGGTCGGCGCCGCCTTGGCCGAGGCTGGGGTCGAGACCGTGGTTGCGCCTCTGAGCCAGCCGCAGGGTGAGGGCTATGACCTGATCGTCAGCGAGGGCGCCGTGATCGAGCGTCCCGAATCCTGGATCGCGGCCCTGCGTCCCGGCGGTCGTCTGGCTGTGGTGGAGCGCGACGGCGCCAGCGGCGCGGCTGTGCTCTATGTTCGCGGTCGTGAAGGCGTTTCGCGGCGCGAGCTGTTCGACGCTGCGCCTGAGTTGCTGGCGGAAATGGTCCCGGCGCCTGCGTTTGCGCTCTAAGGCCATTCGTGGCGACGGAAGGGGCGTCGCGCTGCGTGAAAAAAACTTAACTGGCGTCGGGCGGGCCTAGCCTCCAACTACGCGGATACAAGGCACTACAGGCGCGCCGGATGGGGGCGTCAGGCAGGGACAGGTTCATGTTGAAACGCTCGCGCGCGCTCGCTTCGGTCGCACTGGTCGCATTGACGATGGGGGCGACGCCGGTCTTCGCCGAGTCGTTGCAGGAGGCCATCGGTCTGGCCTATCGCACCAACCCGACCCTGCTGGCGCAGCGGGCGAATCAACGGGCTCTGGATGAGAGCATCGTCCAGGCGCGCGCCGGCCTGCGGCCGACCATCAACGCTTCGGCGGGTGTCGATTACAGCCGCACCCGCACCGATCGTGTGACGACGACGATCCCTGGTCAGACCTTCCCGATCGACACCAACGGCGACGGCGTGCCTGACGCCACCGGCACGCTGCCGGGCAGCAGCAGCACCAGCGGCGGGACGATCGAAAGCGACGGCGCCAGCGCCAGCGTCAGTCTGACGCAGAACATCTGGACGGCCGGACGCGTGTCGCACGGCATTTCTGCGGCCGAAGCCAATGTCCTGGCCGGCCGTGAGAATCTGCGTCAGGTCGAGCAGCAGGTCATGGTGACGGTCATTCAGGCCTATGCCGATGTCACCCGCGATCTGGAGATTTTGCGCATCCGCCAGGAGAACCTGAAGGTGTTACGTCGCCAACTGGATGAATCGAACGCTCGATTCGAGGTCGGCGAAATCACCCGCACTGACGTCGCGCAGTCCGAAGCTCGTCTGGCGCAGTCGGAATCCGATCTGGCCAGCGCTCAGGCGCAACTGTCCGTGTCGCGCGCGGCCTACGCCGCCGTCGTGGGACAGGCGCCGTCCAACCTGCAGACGCTGCCGACGCTGCCGGGCCTGCCGACCGATTTCGACGCAGCGATGGACGTCGGCCTGGCCGAAAACCCCGGCGTGCTCGCCGCTGTTCACGCCCAGCGCGCGGCCGAGGCCAATGTGGCGGCGGCGCGGGCGGAGTATCTGCCTTCGGCGCGCCTGAACGCCTCCTATGGCGGGACGGCCAATGATCTGTCGGGCTTGGACCTGGGCGATCGCACCAGCTTTACGGCCGGCGCAACCGTCTCCGTGCCCTTGTTCACCGGGGGGCTGAACCGTTCGCGCGTCGCCCAGGCCCTGGAGCGCGCCAACGCCGCCCAGATCAACGTCGAGGGTGAACGTCGTACGGTTCTGCAATCGGTGAGCTCGGCCTATGCCCAGAGCGCTTCGGCGCGTTCCAGCGTTCAGGCTGGCGAACAGGCGGTGCGCGCCGCTTCGGTGGCGGCCGAGGGTGTGCGCCAGGAGGCTCAGGTCGGCCTGCGCACCACCCTGGACGTGCTGAACCAGGAGCTTGAACTGCGCAGCGCGGAAGTCGCCCTGACCAGCGCCCGTCGTAATGAGTATGTCGCCCAGGCCCAGCTTCTGGCGGCCATGGGCCGTCTGGGCGGCCCCAACCTGGATCCGACGATCGAAGCCTATGATCCGTCTGACAACTATCGGGCGGTACGCAATCGCGGCGCCCTGCCTTGGGATGGCGTGATCGAGGCCATCGACCGCGTCGCCGCCCCGGCGACGACGCCCGCCGTCGATGTGGAAGATGCGCCTGTTGATCGTCAGTTGAAGGGTGAAGTCGTTCGCACTGCTCCCCAGGGCTGAAGGCTGATCGACAAAACGTCCGTTGATTCCGACGGGCGTTGATGCGACGACAGGATTCAAGGGGGAGGCGAGTCTGACGGCTCGGTCCCCATCGTCGCCTGCCTAGTCCGCATCGGTTGGCGAGTGTCCCCGTTCGAGCGCCCAGGTTGAGGTTCCGACATGACCGAACAAGCCGCCCAGGAACCGACGATGGAAGAGATTCTGGCGTCGATCCGCCGGATTATCTCTGAAGACGACGCTCCGGCCGAAACCGCCCCTGTGGCGGAAGCGGCTCCCGAGCCCGCGCCGGAACCAGAACCCGTCGTCCCCGCGCCCGAGCCCGCGCCGATCGAAGACGAGGTGCTGGAACTGACCGAGCCCTATGAGGCGCCGGCAACCGAAGCCATCGGCGATCTGGACGTGGCGGACGCTGCGCCGTTCCCAACCGAACCCGCGCCGGCGGCGACGCAACCCGCGGCCGTTGCGGCGGAGGCCGAAACCCTGGTCGGCGAAACCGCCGCAGCCAGCGCGGCCTCGGCCTTCGCCGGTCTGGCCGCCAGCTTCCAGAAGCCCGAGCCTGCGCCGGTCGCTTCGGCCGCCGACATGAACTTCATGAGCGGCAATACGGTCGAGGCCATGGTCCGCGAAATGCTGCGCCCGATGCTGAAGGACTGGCTGGACGCGAACCTGCCCGCCATCGTAGAGGCGCAGGTCCGAAAGGAAGTCGAACGCATCGCCCGCAATGCAGGCTGATCGCTTCGAAACCTCGCTGAGTTTTACGACGCCCCTCAGTCCGCTGAGGGGCGTTCGTTTTTCCAGTCGAACAGGGCCTCCAGCAGACGCACGGCCTGCCCGCGCTCGCTGGTCAGATCAGGGTCGCGGCCCAGCAACAGACGCGCATCGTCCGCTGCCGCCAGCAACAGCGAGCGATGCCGGATCGGGTCGGCGAAACGATAGGCCGGAAAACCGCTCTGTTTCAGGCCCAGCGGGTCGCCGCCGCCGCGCAGGCGGAAGTCTTCTTCCGCGATGACAAAGCCGTCCTCGGTGCGGCGCAGGGTCTCCAGCCGTTCCTTCGCCGTCTCGCCCAGAGCGCCATCCTCGCCGCCGTACAGCAGGATGCAGGAGCTGGCCTTGGCCCCGCGCCCCACGCGCCCGCGAAGCTGATGAAGCTGCGCCAGACCGAAGCGGTCGGCGTGTTCGATCACCATGATCGAGGCGTTGGGCACGTCGACGCCGACCTCGACCACGGTCGTTGCGACCAGGACAGGCAGGCGGCCGTCCGCGAACTCGGCCATCACCGCTTCGCGCTCGGCGCCCGGCATCTGGCCGTGAGCCAGACCGACCTCGGTCCCCAGAAGTTTACGCAGGTCTTCCGCCCGATCCTCGGCGGCGGCCAGGTCGATGGCTTCGGATTCCGCCACCAGAGGACAGATCCAATAGGCCTGGGCGCCTGCCTGAACCGCCGCCTTCAGACGCTTCGCCACCTCGCCGATGCGCGCCAGCGGCAGGACGGCCGTGGTGACGGGCGTGCGGCCCGGCGGTTTCTCCATCAGGCGGCTGACTTCCAGCTCGCCATATTGGGTCAGTTCCAGCGTGCGCGGGATCGGCGTCGCCGACATGGTCAGCAGATGGACGCCGCCCAGAGCCGGATCGCCCTTGGCCTGCAACCGCTGGCGCTCGCGCACGCCGAAACGGTGCTGTTCGTCGATGACGGCCAGCGCCAGCCGGTGAAACTGCACCGCGTCCTGGAACAGGGCGTGGGTGCCGATGGCGACCTGCGCCTCGCCGGACGAGAGGGCCGCCAGCTTGCCGCGCCGTTCGGCCGTGGTATCGCGTCCGGTCAGAAGCAGGCTGCGGACGCCGGCCTGGTTCAGCAAAGGCGACAGCTTGTCGTAGTGCTGGCGCGCCAGGATTTCGGTCGGCGCCATCAGGGCGGCCTGGAACCCATTGGACGCCGCATCGGCGAGGGCCAGGGCCGCGACGGCGGTCTTGCCCGACCCGACATCACCCTGCAGCAGCCGCCCCATCTGCTCGCCGGAAGTCAGGTCGGCGCGGATTTCCGCGACGGCCTGCTCCTGCGCGCCGGTCAGAGTGAAGGGTAGGGCGGCCAGCAACAGGGCGGACGCATCGCCCGGCATGATGCGGGCGGCGGGCGTGATCTGGCGAGCGCGGCGGCGACGGGCCAAGGCCAGCTGGTGCGCGAACAGTTCGTCATAGGCCAGACGCTGGCGCACGGGCGTATCCGGCGTCAGATCGGCCTCGTTCGTCGGGGCGTGCAGGGCCTCCAGCGCCGCGCGCCAGCCGACCCAGCGCCGCGCCGCCAGCCAGTTCGGCTCCTGCCATTCCGGCAGTTCGGGGGCGAGCGCCAGCGCGCCCTGCGCCAGCTTGCGGATCTGCCGCGAGGTTAGTCCCTGCGTCGCCGGATAGACGGGTTCGGACAGCGGAATCTCATCCGCCTTCTCGATGGGCAGGATGTAGTCGGGGTGGGCGATCTGGACTTCGCTGTTGAAGCGCTCGACCTTGCCCGTCACCAGACGGCGCGACCCGCGAGGGGCCAGGCTCTCGATATGGCGCGGCGATCCGGCGAACCAGATCAGGTGGATGAAGCCGGTGTCGTCGATGGCGCGCACCTTGATCGGCGCGCCGTGCTTGTGCGGCGGGATCAGGCGGTCGATCGTCACCTCGAAGACGCCGATCTCGCTGTCGACGGCCTCCATCGCCGTGGTGCGGCGGCGCTGGATCACGCCGCTGGGCGACAGGAACAGCACGTCGCGCACGAGCGGACCCGCCACCTTCTGCACCAGAGGCGCGCTGCGCGGCCCTACGCCTTTCAGCGTGGAGACGTCGGCGAACAGGGGAAAGAGAATCTCGGGCCTCATCATTGGACAGCATAGCTGGCGAAGCGGCGTCTGGAACGCTATCTGATCGGCCTCTTACCGAAGTGAACGGACAGGCAAGGAAACCGCGTGGCCGATATCGACGCACGTCCCGAGGACGCCCTGAACTCTGACGACCGCAAGACGCGCCTGGGCCGCATCGCTTTCCGCGCCTGGCGCCGGGGCTTCCGCGAGGCGGACATGGTGCTGGGGCCCTTCGCCGATCAGATCGCGCCGACGCTGGAAGACGACGAACTGACCGAGTTCGAGCGCCTGCTGGATGAAGAAGATCAGTATCTCTACGCCTGGATCATCGAGCGCGAACCGACCCCGCCTGAGTTCGACGGCCCGATGATGGCCCGCATCCGCGCCTTCATGCGCGCCCATGTCGCCGCCGAAGTGGCCAAGGGCATCGGTTGATGGACGCGGCGCTGGCGCGGACTGACGCAGAACTGGGCGGCGCGCCGGAAGGGCTGGACGCCCTGATCGTCGCCGAGCGGATCAAGGCCCAGGGCGGGACCGCTTTGTTTATCGCGCGCGATTATCAGCGCACAGGCAATTTCATCCAGGCATTCCGCTTCTTCGCCAAGGATATTGAAGTTCTTGAATATCCTTCGTGGGATTGCCTGCCTTACGACCGGCTGAGCCCGACGGCCTCGGTCGCCGCCCAGCGCATGGCGACTCTGACCCGATTGGCGACGCGCGATCCAGCGGACCGAACGCCGCTGCTGGTGGTCGCCACGGTCGCGGCCGCCGCCCAGCGCACGCCGCCGCGCAGCGCCGTGACCGGCGCCGGTTTCGCGGCCAAGGTCGGCGCAGATCTCGATACGGCCGCTCTCGAGCGCTACGTTGCGGCCAACGGCTATGTACGCGCCTCGACCGTGTCGGAGCGCGGCGAATACGCCATTCGCGGCGGGGTGATCGATGTCTTCCCGCCGGGATTCGAGGAGCCGGTGCGCCTCGACATGTTCGGGTCCGAGCTGGAATCGATCCGCGCCTTCGACCCCGAGACCCAGCGCTCGACGCGCCAGTTGAAGGCTGTCTCTCTATCGCCCGTGTCCGAAGTGCTGATGGATGCAGATTCGATCTCGCGCTTCCGCAGCGGCTATCTGAACCTGTTCGGCGCGCCGGGCGATGAGCCCATGTACGCCGCCGTCAGCGAGGGTGCGCGCCGTCAGGGCGTCGAGCACTGGCTGCCGCTGTTCTACGACCGGCTGGATACGCTGTTCGACTATCTGCCGGATGCGGCGCCGGTCTTCCTCGACAGCCAGACGGACCAGGCGCGCGCAGAACGCTGGAATCTGACCGTCGACGCCTATGAGGCGCGCAAGGAGGCGGCGCGCGGCAAGGGCGGGGCGGCCTATCGCGCCCTGCCGCCCGCGCGGCTCTATCTGGATGAGGGCGACTGGAACAGCGCCCTGGCCGGTCGCGCCGTGCGCCGCCTGTCGCCCCTGGTTGCCGGTTCCGGCGAAGACGCAGGCGGTCGACTAGGCCGCAGCTTCGCCGCCGAGCGGTCGCAGGATAGCGTCAACCTGTTCGCCGCCGTCGCTCAGCACGCCGAGGCGCTGAAGGGGCAGGGCAAGCGCGTCCTGTTCGCTTCATGGTCCGAAGGCTCGGCCGAACGCCTAACCGCCATGCTGGGCGATCACGGCCTGACGCACGTCGTGGCGGTGCGCGACTGGGATGATGTGCAGGGCGCGCCGGACGGCATCTATCTGCGCGCGGTGCTGCCGGTCGAGCATGGCTTCGTCACTGACGATCTGGCCGTCATCTCCGAGACCGACATTCTGGGCGACCGCCTAGCACGGCCTAAGCGCAAGCGGCGGGCGTCCAACTTCCTGGCCGAGGCTTCGGCCCTGACGGCGGGCGATCTGGTGGTTCACCTGGATCACGGCATCGGCCGCTATGAGGGCCTGCGGACGCTGGAGATCCAGGAGGCGCCGCACGACTGCCTCGAACTCCTCTATGCGGGTGAGAGCAAGCTCTACCTGCCGGTTGAAAACATTGACCTTCTGACCCGCTACGGCACGGACGCCGAAGGGGTTCAGCTGGACCGTCTGGGCGGCGCGGGCTGGCAGGCGCGCAAGGCCAAGGCCAAAGAGCGCCTGCGCGCCATGGCTGAGGGGCTTATCGCCCTGGCCGCCAAGCGGGCGCTGCGCGTGTCCGACGCCATCACGCCGCCCGCCGGCCTGTTCGACGAGTTCTGCGCCCGCTTCCCGTATGAGGAGACGGACGACCAGTTGAACGCCATCGGCGACGTGCTGGAAGATCTGGGCAAGGGCACGCCGATGGATCGTCTGATCTGCGGCGACGTCGGCTTTGGCAAGACGGAGGTCGCCCTGCGCGCCGCCTTCGTTGTGGCGATGACTGGCCAACAGGTCGCCATTGTCTGCCCGACGACCCTGCTGGCGCGTCAGCACTTCAAGACCTTCTCAGAGCGCTTCGCCGGCTGGCCGATCAAGGTGCGCCACCTGTCGCGCATGGTCACGGCCAAGGACGCCAACGAGACGCGCGCGGGGCTGAAGGACGGCAGTTTCGAGATCGTCGTCGGCACCCACGCGGTTCTGGCCGATCAGGTCGGCTTCAAGGATCTGGGCCTCGTCATCGTCGACGAGGAGCAGCACTTCGGCGTCAAGCACAAGGAGAAGCTGAAGTCCCTGCGGGCCGATGTTCACCTGCTGACCCTGACGGCCACGCCGATCCCGCGCACGCTGCAGATGGCGCTGTCCGGCATCCGCGAGATGTCGATCATCGCCACGCCGCCGGTCGATCGTCTGGCGGTGCGGACCTATGTCACGCCGTGGGATCCGGTGCTGGTGCGCGAGGCCCTGCTGCGCGAGAAATATCGCGGCGGTCAGGCCTATTACGTCGCGCCGCGCCTGAAGGATCTACCCGACATCGAGCGGTTCCTGCGTGAACAGGTGCCTGAGGTGAAGTTCGTCGTCGGCCACGGCCAGATGAGCCCGACCCAGCTGGAAGCGGTCATGAGCGCCTTCTATGATGGCGAATATGACGTGCTGGTCTCGACCACCATCGTCGAGAGCGGCATCGACATTCCGACAGCCAATACGCTTGTCGTGCATCGCGCGGACATGTTCGGTCTGGCCCAACTTCACCAGATCAGGGGCCGGATCGGCCGGTCCAAGGCGCGGGCCTTCGCCTATCTGACGACCGATCCGACCAAGCCGCTGAGCCTGTCGGCGGAACGCCGTCTGCAGGTGTTGCAGTCGCTGGACAATCTGGGCGCGGGCTTCCAACTGGCCAGCCACGACCTGGACCAGCGCGGCGGCGGCAACCTGCTGGGCGACGAACAGTCGGGCCACATCCGCGAGGTTGGCGTCGAACTGTATCAGCAGATGCTGGAAGACGCCGTCGCCGAACTGCGCGAGCAGGGCGAGGCGGCGCCGGATCGTGGCTGGTCGCCTTCGATCAACGTCGGCGCGGCCGTATTGATTCCAGAGGATTATGTCCCAGACCTGAACGTCCGCCTGAGCCTGTATCGCCGCCTATCCGACGCCGAGAAGATGGAGGACCGCGAGGCCATGGCCGCCGAGCTGATCGACCGGTTCGGCCCCCTGCCGGACGAGGCGCAGCAGCTTCTGCGGATCGTGGGGATCAAGGCCAACTGCCGCACGGCCATGATCGAAAAGATCGACATCGGGCCTAAGGGCGCAGTGCTGACTCTGCGAAACAACACCTTCCCCAACCCGATGGGGCTGGTGGGCCTGATCCAGAAGAATCACGCCTTCTGGAAGATCCGGCCGGATCAGAAGATCGTGGTGAAGGGCGATTGGCCCACGCCGGAGGATCGACTGAAGGTCGCCGAGCGAATCACCGCCGACCTGGCGCGGGTGGCGGGGGCGGCCTAGCCCCCGCGCCTCAGCCGACGCGGGCCTTCATGCTGCGTATCAGGGCGTCGAACAGGTTGACGTAGTCGTCGGTCCACGGCCGCACCTTGGTCGGCTCCAGCTTGCGCCAGCGGCCGTCAGCCTTGAAGTCAGCCAGCCCCTCGGCGGTTGGCGAGATGACCAGGGCCTCGGTCGAGGCTTCGGCCATCAGGGCGGCCTCTGGGTTCTCAATATAGACCTGATGCAGTTCGGCTGCGCCCAGTTCGCGTGCGGCCGCGACGGCAGGCAGGGTGATCTCCAGATTGCGGTTGGACAGGTGCAGCACAACGACGCCTGTGGGCTTCAGCAGCTTCAGATAGCCTTCGATCGCTTCGCGGGTCAGCAGATGGGTCGGCACGGCGTCGGACGAGAAGGCGTCGATGACCAGGAGGTCATACGTGCGGCGAGGCTCCTTGTTCAGCGTCAGCCGCGCATCGCCCAGCACCGTGCGGATCGGCCCGTCGGCGCAGTCCGAGATGAAGGTGAACCAGTTCGGATCGCGCGAAATGCGGTCGACCATGGGGTCGATCTCGAAGAAGGACATCTGATCCGTGGCGCGCTTGTAGGCGGCCATGGCGCCGGAGCCCTGGCCCACCACGCCGATGACTGCGGCCGGGCCGCGGGCCTGGATCAGTTCGGCCGCCTGGCCCAGGGGCGTGGTGCGGGCGTAATACATGGTCGGGGCGCAGGCGAAGTCCGGATGGCGGGCCTGGGCGCCGTGCAAGGTGGTGCCGTGCATCAGCACATGGATGTCGCCGCCCAGCTTGGGGTCGGGCGTGACCGCCACACGCATGACGCCGAAGAAACTGCGCTCGGACAGGCTCCAGTCATAGCCGCGGCCGATGTAGTGGGCGGACAGGGTCATGGCCGCGACGACAGCCGTGAACATGAGCACTCGATCCCGAACCACGAAGGCGAGAATGGCGGCGACGCCCAGAATGATCTGCGCCGTCGTGGTCAGGCCGAAATCGCTGAAGGCCGTTCTCAGAGACGGGTTGTAGCGCAGCATCTCGAACAGCAGGGGGACGAAGACGGCGGTCGCCAAACCGGCGGCCATCAGCCAGATTTCATGTTTGGCGGGACGATCGCCCAGCCAGGGACGGGCCAGGCAGACCAACACCATGACCAGCGGATATTCCAACACCGTCTCGAACACGACCGGCGCGATCAGGGCGGTGAAGGCGCCGCCCAACACGCCGCCCAGCGACAGCAACAGGTAGAATTCCGTCAAGCGGTCCGGCGCTGGCCGTCGCGCCGCCATCTGTTGGTGGCACATCAGGGCGGTGAAGAAGAAACCCAGAAGGTGAAGGCCCAGCAGCGCCAGCCACTGGCCGGTCGTCATCCCGACCAGGGCGGCGATCAGCACCGTGAGGAAGGCCTGCAGCATCAGGGTGATGTGCAGGGGAATCCACGGCTTCGCCTGGAAGGCGATGACGAAGGTCAGCAGATAGAGGGCTAGGGGCGCGACCCAGAGGAAGGGAGCGGAGGCCACGTCCGTCGAAAGGTGAGCGGTGACGCCCAGCATTAGGCTGGATGGAGCGGCCGCGAGCAGGACCAGCACCACCTTCCGACGCCAGGGAATGGGCGGGCTGCGTTCAGCCGCCTTCTGGGGCTGAGTGATGCTCGCCGCGCGCGGCATGAGGATCGCAAGGCCCACCAGCATGATGGCGAAGACGCCATAGCCCACGGTCCAGCCCCATCTCTGTCCCGACAGGGAGGCCAGCGGCTCGATCAGGGCGGGATAGGCCAACAGGGCCAGGAAGCTTCCCAGATTGGAGGCGGCGTACAGGACATAGGGGTTGGCGCCGTCGGGGCGTCCTGCACGGACGCGCGCATACCAGGCCTGCAACAGGGGCGCCGTGGCTGACAGAACGGCGAACGGGGCGCCGACCGACAACGCCAGCGCGCCGAGCAGCCAGCCGATCGGCGCGGCCGGGTCAGGATCGCCCAGGGCCTGGGTGATGCTGAGCGGCAGGAAGAGGGCTGCGGCCGCCAACAGCACCAGGTGGATCACCGCCTGCGCCCGTATCGACGGGATGCGTTGCAGCAGGTGGGCGTAGAGATAGCCCGCCAGCAGGGCCGCCTGGAAGAAGACCATGGCGGTGTTCCACACCGACGGCGACCCGCCCAGCAGCGGCAGCACCAGCTTGGTCGTCATCGGTTGAACGACGAATACCAGGCTGGCCGAGGTGAAGACGGCGACGGCGAAGGCCGCAGGTGTTATCGCATCGACCTTGCGATGCGCCGTCGTCAGAGTTTGATCGGTCATTCGCTGCTTTCGACGTCGGGCGGCTGATTCCGTCCGGTGAGGCTATGACGACTCGTGGACGGAGCGAATTCCTATGTTGCCGCAGGATATCGAGGCGATCGCCGAGGCTGTGATCCGTCGGGCGGAGGCGAAGGGCCTGATGATCGCCACGGCTGAAAGCTGCACGGGCGGGCTGGTGTCGGGCGCGCTGACGGCGATTGCAGGCTCGTCCGCCGTGCTGGACCGCGGGTTCGTCACCTACAGCAACGAGGCCAAGGTCGAGATGCTGGGCGTGGGCAGCGATCTGTTGGCGAGCTTCGGCGCCGTGTCCGAATCGACGGCCCGCGCCATGGCTGAAGGCGCCGTGGCGCGCTCGCGGGCCTCCATCGCCGTGTCTGTGACGGGCATCGCGGGCCCTGGGGGCGGTTCGCCGCAGAAGCCGGTAGGGCTGGTGCATTTCGCTGCGCACGGCCCCAACGGCCGCACCGTGCATCTGGAGAAGCGTTTCGGCGACATCGGCCGCGACGCGATCCGGCTGGAAAGCGTGCGGACGGCCCTGGGGCTGCTGACGGACGCCGTGTCGGAATGAGCGAGGCTGTGATGACGGTGGACGCGCGTGGCCACAAATGCCCGGTGCCCAGCCTGCGCCTACGCAAGGCGCTGGAGGGACGAGAGGCGGGCGTCCGGCTGACCCTGCTGGCCACGGACGCCATGGCGCGGATCGACGTGCCGTTCCTGATGCAGGACCTGGGCGGCCGCGTGGTTCAGATCGACGAGACGGACGGCGTCCTGAGCATCACTGTCGAGACTGGCGCCGCTCTGACAGATTGACGACGGTCTCGGGCAGGGCGGCTGGCTCGGGCGGAACCGCGCGGGTCTCCCATTCGATCTCCAGTTCCGTGGCGAAGGCCCCGCCGTAGAAGACGGCGTTGACGTTCCATGACAGCCAGATCAGCAGCACCACCACGGCGCCGACCGAGCCGTAGGTCGCGCCCAGGTGGACGATCTGCTCGACATAGATGGTGCACAGCCAGGAGAAGAAGGTGGACATGACCGTGGCCACCAGGCCGCCGATGATCGCCGCCTTCCAGGCGACGCGCTTGGCGTGGGCCATGGCGTAGCGGTAGAGCATGGTCAGCCCCAGCCATAGACCCAGGGCGGGCCACAGGCCGTCCAGCGGCAGGGCCAGCCAGCCGACGGGCTGATCGGCATAGGCGTGCTCCATCAGGCGTGACGTCACCACGGCGCCCGACACGATGGTGAACAGCACGAAGGCGGCCAGCGCGACCAGGAAGGCCAGCATGTTGAACTTGAAGAAGCCGAGCGGGTTGGTCTCGTCGTGGATCAGGTTCAATCCGGCCAGCAGGGCCTTGAACCCACGGTGCGCCGCATAGGCGCCGATCACCAGGGCGATGGCGCTCTGGGCCGAGACGGTGCGCGCCGAGGCGTTCGCCAGGCGATCGATCTCATTCAGAAACAGGGTGCGCGCGGCCGAAGGGATGACGTCCGCCAGGGCGGCGGCCTGCTCGCTGACCTGTCCGATGGTCAGAACGGCCTTGTAGAAGCCGATCAGGATGGCGATGGCCGGGAACAACGCCAGCAGGGCGAAGAAGGACACGCCGCCCGTATAGAGCATGACGTCGCGACCCCAACTGCGGCTGAAAGCCCGAGTCATCAGGCGCAGCCAGAGCCGGGGTTGGGCCGTGATCGGCTTGGAAAAGGTCAATCGGCAGTCTCGATCGTCAACGAAGGGGGCGGATTAACCCCATTCGCAGCAAGGTGAGAAGTCCCAATGTCGTCATCGGATGATCAGCCTTGCCCATTGCGGGCCTCGTCGGCGCCGGTATCATGGCGGTTCTGGAGCGGTCGCGGGGGCGAGCCGCCCAGGCCAAGGAGACAGTGTTTGGAATCTGATCCGCGCGTTCTGGTCGTCGCCGACGCTGACGATCAGCTTGGCTCGCTTTGCGAAGGACTGGACCGACTAGGATGGCGTACCGTGACGGCGCGCTCGCTGAATGCAGCGCTTCTGGCGGTGTCGGACCTGCCTGTGGATGCGGCCGTGGTCGAGTTGAAGAGCCTGGCTGAAGGCGGGCTGGAGCGCCTGCGCAGCGCCGCCGCCCCGCGTTATCTGTCGATCCTGGGTCTGGGCGCTGCGTCAGATCCTGGAGGCGATGGATGCGATCTGGTTGTGTCGACCCATCCGCATCCTTTGCAGACGGCCTTCCGGTTGGAGCAGTTGACGCGCGCGGCGGTGGCCGAGGAAGAATTCAGGCTGCGTCGTGCGACGTTTGCAGGGCACGGCGTCGACCTGCCTGAGCCGACGATGGGCGACACGCCGTTGCAGGTTCTGACGGCGGGTGCGGCCGACCGCCGTTTCCTGGCCCTGTCCAACGCCCTTGCGGCGGCGGGCGCAGAGGCTGTGGCGGCGCCGACTCCCTACACGGCCTTCGACTATCTGCATGAGCGAGCGTTCGACGCCGCTGTGCTGTGGGGCGATCGGGACCATGCGCCGGCCTTGTCGATCGCGGCGGGCATGCGTCGCAACACGCGCCTCTATCATATCCCCCTGACCCTCTATCTGCGCGAGAAGGTCGAGCCTGATCTGGCTGCCTTGTTTGAACGAGGCTTCGCAGACGTCGCCGCCGCAGAGACTTCAGAGGAGGAAGCGGCCGAGCGGGTGCTGGCCCTGGCGCGCAATCATCGCCGTCGGCAGGGCTTGAGACGGGCCCTGGACGCCGTACGCGGTTGCGACCTGATGGACCCTGAGACCGGACTGTTCAGTCGCGACCTGTTCGCGGCGCATTTGGCGCGCATCGCCAAGGGCGCGCGTGAGCGGAACCGACGCCTGTCCGTGTGCGTCCTGCGCGTGCCGAATAGCGAAACCATGGCGGCGGTCCGTGCGGGCGGCTGGCTGGAGCGGGCCATGCCCCAGATCGGCGCCATGGTGTCGCGCCTGGTGCGGGTGGAGGACACGGCCGCCCGTCTGTCGTCGGAAACCTTCGCCCTGGCCTTGCCCGCGACGGATCACGCTGCGGCGCGGCTGACGGCGGAACGGATCGCGGCGGTGATCGCCTGCACCGCCTTCGACGCGGGGCCGAACCGCTCGCCCTTCGTGGTGGAGCTCGACGTCGGCGTCGCCGAGATGCAGCCGGATGAAACGCCGGCCGCCTTGCTGGAGCGCGCTTCGGCCCAGGTGTCGTGACGGTCTAGGCGTCGGCGTCGTCGTCCAGTTTGTGACCGTCCAGGCGGGCTGCGTCGCGGTCGCGTTCGGCCTTGGCTGCATCACGTTCGGCGCGGGTGCGTCCAAAGGTCAGGCGGTTGGCTTCGGCCGTCCGCTTGGCGGCGGCCTTGTCGCGGGCCTTTCGCGCCTTGTTCAGGTTGACGATCTCACCCATCAGATATGACCGTCCGGGCTGTCCTTGGCCCAGGCGCGCTTCAGCGCCGGGCGGGCGCCGATGCGCTGGACATAGGCGTCATAAGGCTCGCCCGCAGGCATGGCGGCGCGGAACCACTGCAGCAGGCTGCCGAACAGGATGTCGAGGGCCGAGAAGTCGCCCAGGATGTAGTCGCCGCCCTGGATCGCCGTGCGCCAGCGCCGGTCCAGTTCGGCATAGGCGGCCTTCTGCGTCTCGTTCCAACCGGCGGGCGGACTGGACGTCAGCACCGTCTCCAGCACATTGTTGTAGAGGCCCAGCCACGACAGATATTCCGCCCGGCGCGGATCGGCCGGTCCCGGCGCCAGGCCTGCCTCGGGGTGGCGATCGGTCATGAACAGGAAGATCAGCACGGATTCGATCAGCACCTGGCCGTCGATCTCGAGCGCCGGGGCCTGCTTCAGCGGATGGGGGTTGGCCGGATCGGTTCGGCCCTGGCCCTCTCGCCGCAGAATGTCGACGTAGTGGATGCGATAATCGGCGCCCAGTTCCTCCAGCAGCCACAGAAGGCGGGTCGAGCGGGACTGCGGCGCGTGGTGAATGATCATCGACATTGTGAACTTCCTCGCCTGGCTTTGCGGTGAACCCTCTAGCGGCCAGGCCGTTCCGAGGCGGTCCCCATAGTAACGGAGAGCGTCAATGATAAACGCCTCGATGATCAAGGAACATCAGGAAGTCGTCGGTTCGGACGGCCGCCATGTCGGCCGCGTCGATCATGTGATGGGCGACCAGATCGAGTTGGCGAAGCTGGATCTCGGTTCAGGCTTCAAGCACCATATGATCCCTGTCAGTTGGGTCACGCACGTGGACGAGCACGTCCATCTGAACATGACCCAGGACGAAGCCAAGGCGCGCTGGACCGAGAAACACTAAGGCGTCGCCTTACCGCGATTTCATCCCGGGCCCCGCTGCAATCAGCGGGGCCTTTCGCCATATGAAGAGGGTTGATTGACGCTAAGGAGCGACCGATTTGATCCGACTGATCCTGAACCTGCTGTGGTTCTTCCTGGGCGGGTTCGCCTCAGGCCTGGCCTGGCTGTTCGGCGGGCTGTTGCTGGCCTTGACGGTCGTAGGCCTGCCGTGGGCGTTTTCGGCGTGGCGGATCGCCAGCTATTCCTTCTGGCCGTTTGGGCGCGAGATCGTCTGGCGCGATCCGAACCCGGCCGATCTGGGCGCAGGCTGTCTGGGCGTCGGGCTGAATGTGATCTGGCTGGTGCTGGCGGGCTGGTACATCGCCTTGGCGCATATCCTGATCGCCGTCCCGCAGTTCGTCAGCCTGATCGGCATTCCGTTCGCGTTGAAGAACGTCGAATTGGCTAAGCTGTCGCTGGCGCCCGTGGGGCGGACCATTCGCGACAAGGACTGAGCATGAAAAACGCCGGCCGGGGCGAACCCGGCCGGCGTCTTCATGTCTGGCGATAAACGCGGCTTACTGCGGCGAGATCATCTTCTCGGGACGAACGTATTCGTCGAACTCGGCGTCTGTCAGATAACCGCCGCCGACGGCTTCCTGGCGCAGGGTGGTGCCGTTCTTGTGCGCCGTCTTGGCGATCTTGGCGCAGGTGTCGTAGCCGAGCTTGGCGTTCAGGGCCGTGACCAGCATCAGGCTGTTTTCCAGGCCGTGCTTGATGTTGTCCTCGCGCGGCTCGATGCCGACGACGCAGTTGTCAGTGAAGCTGATGGCCGCGTCGGCGACCAGGCGCACGGACTGCAGGAAGTTGTAGGCCATCACCGGGTTGTAGACGTTCAGCTCGAAGTGGCCCTGCGAACCGGCGAAGGAGATTGCGGCGTTGTTGCCGAACACCTGGGCGCAGACCTGGGTCAGGGCTTCGCTCTGGGTCGGGTTGACCTTGCCCGGCATGATGGACGAGCCCGGCTCGTTTTCCGGCAGCGACAGTTCGCCCAGACCCGCGCGCGGGCCCGAGCCCAGGAAGCGGATGTCGTTGGCGATCTTGAACAGCGAGGCGGCGACCGTGTTGATCGCGCCGTGGGTGAAGACCATGGCGTCGTGCGCGGCCAGGGCCTCGAACTTGTTCGGCGCCGTGGTGAAGGGCAGGCCGGTGATGCCCGCGATCTGGGCCGCGACCTTTTCAGCGAAGCCGATCGGAGCGTTCAGGCCGGTGCCGACGGCGGTGCCGCCCTGGGCCAGCTCCATCAGGCGCGGCAGGGTCAGTTCGATGCGCTCGATGCCCATGGCGACCTGATGGGCGTAGCCGCCGAACTCCTGGCCCAGCGTCAGCGGCGTGGCGTCCTGGGTGTGGGTGCGGCCGATCTTGATGATGTGGGCCCAGGCCTTGGCCTTGGCGTCCAGGGCGGCGTGCAGATGCTTCAGGGCGGGGATCAGGTCGTTGACCACCTGCTCGGCGCAGGCCACGTGCATGGCCGTCGGATAGGTGTCGTTCGACGACTGGCTCATGTTGACGTGGTCGTTGGGGTGGACCGGCTTCTTGGAGCCCATCTCGCCGCCCAGCATCTCGATGGCGCGGTTCGAGATCACCTCATTGGCGTTCATGTTCGACTGGGTGCCCGAACCTGTCTGCCAGACGACCAGGGGGAAGTGGTCGTTCAGCTTGCCTTCGATCACTTCATTGGCGGCGGCGATGATGGCGTCGGCCAGCTTGGGATCCAGCTTGCCCAGGTCGCGGTTGGTCTCGGCGGCGGCGCGCTTGACGATGCCCAGGGCGCGCACGACCGGCAGGGGCTGCTTTTCCCAGCCGATCTTGAAGTTGCCGAGCGAACGCTGGGCTTGGGCGCCCCAATAGCGATCGGCGGCGACCTCGATGGGGCCGAAG
Source organism: Brevundimonas sp. RM1 (assembly GCF_052907225.1). NCBI lineage: Bacteria > Pseudomonadati > Pseudomonadota > Alphaproteobacteria > Caulobacterales > Caulobacteraceae > Brevundimonas > Brevundimonas sp. RM1. The sequence goes on along the minus strand of NZ_JBRERY010000010.1, from coordinate 67,460 downwards.
GTGTCGGTTTCGATACGAACGTTGCTCATGTGCGCGGGACTCGTCTCTCAGGCGTGGCGGGAAGATGCCGGGCGGTGTAGCACGCAGGCGCGGCGGGGCAAGGCGAGCCGCACTTCACGAAAGGCGGACGGCGCGTGGACGGCTGGATCGGAACCGGAAAGGTCAGGGCGCGCGAGCAGGGCGAGGCGGTCGAGATCGCCATCGACGGCCTGACCACCCAGGCCAAATACTACAAGCCGCTGGTCTATGAGTTCATGCGCAAGGAATGGACTTCGCGACCATCGTGGGGCGACTATGTCGTCGAGATCGTGATGGAGCACGTCGGCGACCCGCCATGGATGGACCTGGACAACCTGGCCAAGGCCCTTCTGGACGCCATCAAGGGCTATCTGTTCCACGACGACAGCCAGGTCGCCCGCCTGCTGGTCGAGCGCCGCGAAGGCGAGCGCGAGCGCATCACCATTCGAGTCTTTCCCCGCAAATAGAGCCACGAAAATAGGGGCCGCGCCGGGCGCGACCCCTATCTAAGGTCAGTCTAGAAGCGGTTCAGCCTGCCGCGTTCGAGATCAGCGTCTGTACGTCTTTCGGCTTGGCGATGTTCGAGCCGGCGGTCTTGTAGGTGGTCAGCTTGCCGCCTTCCCACAGGCCGACTTCCAGCGCCTTGGTCGCCGGGTCGATCAGCAGATAGGCCGCGTTGACGCCGCCCTCATGCTGCTTGTTGCCCGAAGTGAACAGGACGGCGCCGTCTTTTTGCAGCGGCGCTTGGGTCTGCATATTGGTCGTCAGGACGTCGAACTTGTCGCCCAGCAGCGTCTTCAAATCAGCCGTGATCGCGCTGTCTTCTAGAAGCTTGGTCTCGTTGGGATACTTGCCGATCTGGGTGTTCAGGGCGTTCCAGTCAGCAGCGGCGGTTTCAACGGTTGCGGGCGCGGCCTCGGTCGAGGCGGTCGGGGTTTCCGCCGGCGGCGTCGCTTCAGGCTGGCTGCAGGCGGCCAGCGTCAGGGAGACGGCGGCGGCGGACATGAGAGACAGACGCATGGAAGCGACCTCGCTTAGGTAAGGAAGGGGAGGTTACGGCAACGCTTATCTGCAGCCAAAGGTTGCGCGCCCTTTGGCGCGAAGACGTTATTTCTTGCGGAACTGGTCCAGCGAAACGACCTTCGGGCCGTCGTCGTCCGAGGGTGGAGGCGGGGCGGCGTCCGGGTCGCGCGCCGGCGGCGACAGGGGCGCGATCTCGGCCTCGACGATTTCCGGCTCGTCGAACTGCAGCAGGAACTGCACGCTGGGGTCGTAGAAGCGGACCACGGCGCTGTAGGGCACGGTCAGCACCTTGGGCGCGCCGCCGAACTTCAGCATCACCGAAAACAGGTCAGGCTCTACCGCCAGATCCCAATATTGGTGTTGCAGCACCACCGTCATCTCGTCCGGGTATTTGGCCAGGACGTCCGGCGGGACGCTGACGCCGGCGCCGCGGGTCTTGAAGGTGATGTAGAAGTGGTGGGCGCCGGGAATGCCCTCGGGCTCAGCCGCGCGCTCAAGCGCCAGGCGGATCACGCCGCGCAGGGCGTCCTGGGCGAGTTGCTCATAATGCATCTCGTCGACAGGGGGAGTTTGATCCGTCATCGGCGCCTCAAGAAAGGGGAACGCGCGACTGTTACCCGCCCAAGGCGAGCGACGGAAGACGCAGAGTCGCCTGCGGCAAAGGAATTTCGATGTCGGGACAAGCGCCGGGATTCTGTCGCCAGACTCCTAAGGAAGTGGGGGGCTTCTGTTGCCAGGCGCCCCCCGGGCCCCGCCTAAGGATCTGAACCCCTAGGACTTAAGTGTTCGAAATCAACCGAACCGCATTACGCGGCGAGGCGGACTTCTCCAGCGAAGTTATCGTTCGCAGTTAGATAAAGGCCCGATACGGTGGGCCAGGACGAGCGAAAGCAATCCTCTTTACACGTCCGTCGATGCTAGTCGGCCCCATGCTGCCTCCGCCGATAACGCGGGGAAGAAGTTGGTGGAGCCGCCGGGAATCGCACCCGGGTCCGGTCCGCTTATTACAGGCGCGTTTATCGCCATAGCTCGGGCGAACCCGAGCAGGATCAATATAGTATGGGCGACGCGGCCTTCCAAGGGGCTGGCGAAGAAGTTCAGGCGAAACCGGGGTGGCGGGGCCAATCCCTCTGCTGGTTGCGGAACCAGGTCAACTGACGCTTGGCGTAGTTGCGGGTGGACTGCTTCACGGCGTCGACGGCGTCGCCCAGCGACAGTTCGCCCCTTAGATGCGCCGCCAGTTCGCGCACGCCGACCGCCTTCATGGCGGGTAGGTCCGGGTCCAGATCGCGGGCGACGAGGGCGCGCACCTCGTTCAGCGCGCAGTGCGCCATCATCAGATCCACCCGAGCGTCACATGAGGCGTAAAGACGATCGCGCGACGGCTCCACGACGAGGGTATCGTAGCTGTCGGGAGGCAATAGCGGTCGGGTGTCGGCCTTCCAGGCGCTGAGCGCGCGGCCGCTGGCGCGATGCACGCTGAGGGCGCGAACCAGACGCTGCCGATCGCCGGGAAAGACGGCGGCTTCGGCGACGGGGTCGACTTCGGCCAGGCGGCGACGGAAGGCGGTTTCGCCTTCAGCGTCGAACTCGGCCTGAACGGCGTCGCGAGTTTCGACCGGTATGGGCGGAATATCGGCCAGCCCCTTCGTCAGGGCGTTGAAATAGAGGCCGGTGCCGCCGACCAGCAGGGCGGGGCGACCCTCAGACGCCAGTTCGGCCAGCAGGTCCATGACAGCCCGATTCCACCGACCGACTGACCAGGCGTCGGCGGCGTCAGCGACGCCGTAGAGGCGATGCGAGACCGCAGCTTCATCCTCAGCCGACGGGCGGGCGCTCAGCACGCGCAGGTCGGCGTACAGCTGTTGGCTGTCGGCGTTGATGATGACGGCATTCGTTTCGCGCGCGCGCTCCATCGCCAAGCGCGACTTGCCTGAGGCGGTGGGGCCGGCGATCAGGGTGACGAGGGGCTGGGACAAAGGATCAACTCGCGAACGGACGCTTAGGGCGATAGAACGCCCGTCACCGGCCCGGCAAGTCCGTCGAGCCACAAGGAGTCTCCATCGTGACCGACCGCGCCGCCGTTCTCGCCGCCCTCGACGCCGTGACCGACCCGAAGTCGGGCCAGGGGCTGGCGACGGCCGGGCTGGTGCAGGGGCTGGTTGTGGCCGACGGCCGCGCGGGCTTCGTCATGGAAGTTCCAGCCAAGGAAACGGCGCTGTACGCCCCCGTGCGCGACGCGGCCGAAACGGCGCTGAAGGCGATACCGGGCATGGAGCGCGTGTCGGTCGTCCTGACCGCCGAGGCTGTGGCCGCCGCGCCGCGCCGTACGGCGGGCCTGTCGAAGGCCGCGACCGATCAGGGGCGGCCCAAGGCGCCGGTCCCGACGGATCGCCCTGCCCATGTGAAGCGCGTCCTGGCCGTGGCCAGCGGCAAGGGCGGCGTTGGAAAGTCGACGGTTGCGGTCAACCTGGCGGCGGCGTTGGCGGCGCGCGGCCTGTCGGCCGGGGTGTTGGACGCCGATGTCTATGGCCCGTCCTTGCCGACCATGCTGGGCCTGTCGGGCCAGCCCGCCTATGAGGACGGGGCCATGGTCCCGCATACGGCGTACGGCTTGAAAGCCATGTCGGTCGGCCTGCTGACCAAGGCCGAGGACGCGATGATCTGGCGCGGGCCGATGGCGTCGCAGGCCATTACCCAGATGCTGACCCAGACGCGCTGGGGCACGGAAGAGCAGCCGCTGGACGTCCTGGTCATCGACCTGCCGCCGGGCACCGGCGACGTACAGCTGACCCTGATCCAGAAGACGCCGCTGGATGGGGCGGTGATCGTCTCGACGCCGCAGGAAGTGGCCCTGGCCGATGCGCGCCGGGCGCATACCCTGTTTGCAAAGGTCGGCGTGCCGACCCTGGGTCTGATCGAGAACATGAGCGGCGAAGTATTCGGGACCGGCGGCGCCGAGGCCGAGGCCGCGCGCCTGAATGCGCCCTATCTGGGCGATCTGCCGCTGGACGGGGCGATACGCCGCGCGGGCGATGCGGGGCGGCCATTGGTCGCCGCTGACCCGCAGCATCCGGCGTCCGGCCGTTTCCACCAGATCGCCGCGCAGGTCGCTGCGGCGCTGGGTCTCTGAAGGAGAGGGTGATGGCGGAACAGGAAACGTCCGTCGTCGTCTGCGGCATCGACGGCAGCGCGCACGCCGAAGCGGCCGTGCGTCTGGCGGCGCAACTGGCCAAGGCGAAGGGCGGCAAGCTGGTCTTGGTGGCGGTCAATCCACTCAGTTCGGCCAGCGGCCACCCCGACATTCGCGCCTGGAAGGTCGAGGAGCAGGAGGCCATCCTAGCCCGCTCGACAGCCGAGGCCCGCCGTCACTGCGAATCGGTCGAGGCTGTGACGATCGAGGGTCATGATGTCCCTGACGCCCTGATCGCCGCCGCCGCTCAACTGGGCGCGGACCACATCGTCGTGGGTACGGGCGACCGCAAGGGCCTGGTCAACTGGCTGATGGGTTCGACCGCCAAGGCCGTGGCCGCCCGCGCGCCGGTCAGCGTGACGATCGCCCGCTAGCTTCAGACGGGTTCGACCACCACGGCGGTGCCGTAAGCCAGAACCTCGGTCACGCCGGGCATGATTTCATTGGCGTCGTAGCGCATGGCCAGGATGGCGTTGGCGCCGATCTCCTGCGCATGGGCGATCAGGTCGTCATAGGCTTCCTGCCGCGCCGCCTCGGCCAGTTTGACGTAGGCGCCGACCTTGCCGCCGATCATCGACTGCACCCCGCCGATGGCGTCGGAGATGACGTTGCGCGAGCGCACGGTGATGCCGCGCACCACGCCCAGTTGACGCACGACGCGATGACCGGCCAGGTCATTGGTGGTGGCGACGATCATTCGGCTCTCCTTGATTCAGCGACGATCCAGAACGGTGAAGGCGAAAGCGTGGTCGTCCTTCTCGCCCGCTTCGTGCGGTTCGAACGCGGTGCGGACGAAGGCGGTTTCGTCGAAGGGCGGGAAGACGGCGTCGCCTTCAGGCTCGGCCTCGACCTCGGTGATGTAAAGACGCTTGGCGCGGGGCAGGGCGGCGGCGAAGATCGCCGTGCCGCCGATGACGCAGACTTCGTCGACGCCGTCCTCCGCCGCCTGTTCACGCGCGATGGACAGGGCCTCGTCCAGGGTGGCGCAGACCACGGCGCCCTTGGCCAGACCGGCCTCGGCGTAGGATTCATCCTTGGTCAGGACGATGTTCAGGCGGCCGGGCAGGGGCTTCAACGGCAGGCTCTCCCACGTCTTGCGGCCCATGATGCAGGGCTTGCCCACGGTCACGGCCTTGAAACGTTGCAGGTCCGAGCGCAGTCGCCAGGGCAGGTCGCCGTCGCGACCGATGACGTCGTTCCTGGCGCGGGCGACGACGAGGGCGATTGAGGGAACGGCCAAGCTGGTTTTCCGTTGAGGTTGGAACTTTGCATGTCAAATGCCCCCGGAGCCTCGTGTGAACAAGTACGCCAAACCGTTGATCGTCGGATTCGTCGTCCTGTTGACCGTTTCCTTCGGTATCGGTTTCCTGGGAGGAGCTGTCGGGGCGGATCTGGGCGTGCTGCCGATGATGGCCGGTCTCTTCGCCGGCGCGTTCACCGCCTACATCATGGCCAATCTGGCGGGAAACCGAGCCGGCGTCGCGGCGTCCGAAGCCGATCGCGCGGCGGCGGCCAGCCTGACGCCGCCTCACGGCAAAGCCCTGGTCATCGTCTATCGCGAAGGCTTTGTGGCCATGGCTGCGGGCATGAACCTGGCGCTGGATGGTCGTGAATTCGCCCAGATCAAGGGCGGCAAGTTCACCGCCCTGGCGGTCGATCCGGGCGAGCATGAGCTATCGGCCGGCTTCGGCGGCCTGGCCGGTCCTCAGAACAACGCCGCGGTCGTCAGTTTCGTCGCGCGCGACGGTCAGGCTTTCGCCTATCGGGCCACGGTGTCGATGGGCGCGGTCAAAAACAGCGTCGTGCTGGTGCCCGCGCCCGAAGACAAGGATGCGCTCAGCGCCAGGTTGGCGCGCATGCCGATGACGGCGCCGGACAGCGCCGCCTCGACCTGATCAGGCGTCCGGCTCTAGCAGTTTCGCACGGAACAGCAGGCCGCCGATCACCGCGCCGATCGCCGGGGCGACGAAGAAGACCCAGACCTGGCTCAGCGCTTGGCCCCCGACCAGCAGGGCCGGGCCGAAGCTGCGGGCCGGATTGACCGACACGCCCGTCACCTGGATGCCGACGATGTGGATGACGGCCAGGGTGATGCCGATGGCGACCCCGGCGAAAGCGCCGTGCCCCTTGGCCCCTGTCACGCCCAGGATGGCGATCAGGAAGATGGCGGTCGCCACCACCTCGAAAACCAGGGCCGCGTGCAGGCCGTACCCGCCCGGCGATCCGGCGTCGAAGCCGTTCTGGCCCAGGTGGGCGAAGCCCGTCTTGGCGATCATGCCCAGGATGGCCGCGCCGATGATCGCGCCGATGAACTGGGCGATCCAGTAGACGACCATGTCCTTGGCGCTTATCCGTCCGGCGACGAAGGCGCCCAGGCTGACAGCCGGATTGACGTGGCAGCCCGACACCGGCCCGATGCCATAGGCCATGGCGACGATGGCGAAGCCGAAGGCCAGGGCGATGCCCAACTGCCCGACGTGATCGAACCCGCCCAGCACGGCGGCCCCGCATCCGAAAAGCACCAGAACCAGCGTGCCGACCAGTTCGGCGGCGAACTTCTTGACCATGAAACCCTCCCGTTTCCAGTCACCGCCTGGTGGCGGATCGCAAAGAGGGTGCGCTTAAAAAGCCGAATTCGCCAGTCGACGTTACGTGAGTTTACGTATCCGCCTTCAACCAGCGCAGCCATTTGCGCTGCATGGCGGCGTTCAGGTCGACGCCGGCGCGGTCGCAGTAGATCAGCAGCATGCCCAGAACGTCGGCTGCTTCGTCGGCCAGGGCCCGAGCATCAGCGGCGCCGCGCGCCCGTTGGGTCAGGCGCAGATGCTCGGCGGTCAGTTCGCCCAGCTCTTCCTGCAGCTTCAGCAGGGCCCAATCGCGATCGCGGTCGATGGAATGTTCGCGCGCATAGATGTCGGAGATGCGCAGGACATCCGCCTGGAGGTCGGTGAGTTTCATCGGGATCAGGCCGCCTTAGACGGCGACGGCGGCCTTGATGTGAGGCCAGGACTGGTAGTCGTTCAGCACGAAGTCCGATAGCTCGAAGCCGAACAGGTCGTCCTTGTCCGCCACGCTCAAGGTCGGCAGGGGCAGGGGAGCGCGGCTCAGTTGCAGCTCAGCCTGTTCCAGGTGGTTCAGATACAGGTGGGCGTCGCCGAAGGTGTGGACGAAATCGCCCGGCTCCAGCCCCACGACCTTGGCCAGCATGTGCGTCAACAGGGCGTAGGAGGCGATGTTGAACGGCACGCCCAGGAAAACGTCGGCCGACCGTTGGTACAGCTGGCAGCTCAGCTTTCCGTCAGCGACGAAGAATTGGAACAGGCAGTGGCAGGGCGGCAGGGCCATGTCGTCCACGTCGGCCGGGTTCCAGGCGCTGACGATGTGGCGGCGGCTGTTGGGATTGGTCTTGAGGCCGTGCACTAGCTTCTGGATCTGGTCGATGCTCGCGCCGTTGGGCGCGGCCCAGGAGCGCCACTGCTTGCCATAGACGGGGCCTAGGTCGCCGTCGGCGTCGGCCCATTCGTCCCAGATGCTGACGCCGTTGTCCTTCAGCCAGGCGATGTTGGTCTCGCCGCGCAGGAACCACAGCAGTTCGATGAAGATCGACCGCGTGTGCAGCTTCTTCGTCGTCAGCAGGGGGAAGCCCTTGGACAGGTCGAAGCGCATCTGGCGCCCGAAGACGCCCAGGGTGCCGGTGCCGGTGCGGTCGTCCCGCCGTACGCCGTTGTCGAGAATGTCCCGCAGCAGGTTCAGATACTGCCACTCAGGATGATCGGCAGGCGCGGCCGCCGTACGAGTTTCGAGATCAGCAAGGGCGACGGCGGCGTTCATGGGAAGAGAGGATGCCGCTGATTCGGCGCCGACGGCAGGCGCCTGATTCGCTTGCTCACAGAAAAGAGAAAGCGCCCGCCGATCGAACCGGCGGACGCTTTGCTAAAGGGCGGCAGCGATGTGGTCAGCGTGCGGGCGCCAAACGCTCGTTCTGCACCCAGCCGATGTTGTCGTCGCTATCCAGCACCTCTATCCAGCCGCCGCGCTCCTTTCCGGTGGGGAACACCACCTCGCGCGCGGCCAGAGGCCGAATGGTCTCGCCGTCAGGGGCGGCGCGCAGGATCGTCGGCAGCGCCAGGCTGCGGCTCGACATAGACGGACGCTCGGCATAGCGACGGCGGTCGTCTTCCTCTCGGCGGATTTCTTCGCGAATGCGGCGACGCTCGGCTTCGCGCTCGCGCTCGGCCCGTTCCAGTTCGCGGCGTTCTTCAGCCGCCACGCGACGCGTCTCCGCTTCGCGGTTGGCGGTTTCAGCGGCGATGGCTTCACGGTTGGCGCGGGTGACTTCCGGAATTTGGGAGCCGGTGCCGCCCAGGCTGGTCACCAGGTCGGCATACCCGCGCACCATGGCCAGGGCGATGATCTTGCCTTCTTCTTCGCTTTCATATCCCGCGCCGACGCGGCCGCCGAAATGATTGTCGCGGATACGCAGGCTGCGCAGGTCGCCTTTGTTCGCCACGGCGCGCGTGTTGCCGACCGTTTCAGCCAGAGGCACGCTGGCCAGGGAGAAGACGACCTGGGCGTCTTCCTTGCCGCGTCCGATGTCCTTCTTGAGATCGCGAATCCGTTCGACCGTATTGGCGTTCAGGGAAGGCGCCGGTCCCTGAGCGGCTTGCCCGCCTTGCCCGCCGAGGACATTTCCGGCCATGTTCGTGGCGGCGTTCAGAGCCTGCATCTGCAAGGGGTTGAGGCCGGCGCCGGCGCCCAGGCCGCCAAAACCTCCCAGGCCGCCGCCCATTTCCCCGCCCGTCGCCGCAGCGAGGCCGGCGGTGAGCAGGGCTCGGCCGCCGACCGCCGCCAGGGAACCGAGCAGGCCAGACCCGCGGTCGTTGTCGGTCGGCTCGATCGGATTCGCCAATTCGGCGACCAGAACGAAGTCGGCGGTGCGAACGCGGGCGCCGCCGCCAAGGCTGCGCTCACGCTCCACCAGGTCCATGCCCGGCCCGCGCTCGATCAGGGTGAAGCAGCCGGATTCACGAATTACCGTGCGCAGCAGTTGGGTCGGCGCCCCCAGGCCCATTTGATCGAACAGGACGCTTTGTGTTTCGGCGATCGCCACCGTGCCCAGGTTCTGAGTGCAGCGCGGCGCCTCATTGATGACCTGAGTCGTCTCCGCATTTCCGCGACGACCGAAAATCTGTGCTTCAGCCGGTGTGGTGAGGGCTGCAATGAGAGCCGAGGTCGCCGTCAGGGCGAGAGCGTAGCGATTCATTATGTCTTCGGCTGGCTGTTGAAGAAGCCTGGGCCTTAGCTTCACCATACCCGTAAATCAACCAACGCTCTGCGGGCGCTATCCGGAAAAACCTCCGGCATTTAAGAATTCCAGCTCCTGGGACGTGCTGTCCCGACCCAGGCAATTGTTTCTGTGCGGAAAACGGCCGAAGCGGGCGACGATCTCCCGATGGATGACGGCGAACTTGTAGGTCTCGGCTTCTTTTTCCGGGCTTAACAGGCGCAGCAGCCGCTCCTGATCCGCCAATGATTCAGAGTGCATCAGTGGCATCAGGATAAAAGAGCGTAGGTCCGGGGCGACCTTGCGATCATGTCCGCGATAAATCGCATCTTTTGAGAATTTCAGCGCCAAGGGATCGGTCGCGAACATGTGGGCTGTATCGCGAAAGGCGTTTCGCGGCAGCTGATCCAGCAGGATGATCAGAGCCAGGGCGGCGTCGGGCGCTTCGATCCAATGATCCAGTTCGCGGCGCGCTGCGGCGTAGTGCGTGTCGCAGCAGCGATCAGAGAAGGCCCGATCAAAGGCGACGTCCTTGGCGAACCATTTCTCCGGCCCGGCGTCAGACCAGAAATCCAACACTTCAGAGGGGGTAAGGCGTTGTGTCATCCTGCAAACCTAGCAGCGACGCGCGAAAAGGCACGGCCTAGGCCGTGTCATTCGCTTAACAATGTAAGAAAGATGGTCGGAGTGATAGGATTCGAACCTACGACCCCCGCGTCCCGAACGCGGTGCTCTACCAGACTGAGCCACACTCCGACTTTCGCAGATCAAACGACCTGTGGGCCGCCATCTGCGTCGAGGAGGGGGCTTATAGCCATGCCGACCGGCCCTCGCAAGCGGGTAAATGAGGCTCTCGAAAAAAGTCTCGGGTCGATGAAAATTCTTTCGTTTTCAGGTGTTGCATCCCCCGGAGCCTTGGCGTAGATGACCGCCCTCGCCGCGACGCACAGCGCTCGGCGGGAAACACCGGACCGCTGGGGAATGGTGTAATGGTAACACTACGGTTTTTGGTACCGTCATTCTAGGTTCGAGTCCTAGTTCCCCAGCCATCGGTTTTCGCTGAAGAAATCGCCCTTCGGGGCGTTCCTCCAAACATCACGATCGCAAGCTCCGCCGCGCTGGACGCACGTCTTCGTCTGCGAATTGCCGCGACCGATGAAATGCCCCCGATCGTTTGCGGAATCGAAATAGCGTAGCCGTTCCTATCGCGTTGGCATGCGGCCATGGCCGCTCGATTGGTGAGGATGCGCTCTTGAAGACTTGGTTCGGCGGAATCGCACAGCAACGGCCTCTGCAACATGGCGCGACCTGCGCCTGTCATTCTCCCCAGGCGCAGAAGCTGCTGGCCCGTATGGAAGCGGGCATGTCGCGACGCTCTATTTTGGCTGGCGCGGCGGCGGGCTTCGCCACAGCCGGGCTTGGCGTCGCTTCGCCGGCGTTCGCTCAGGCGTCGACCAAGCCGCGCCTGCTCGCCAATGTGCGGATCTTTGATGGGGCGAGCGCCCGTCTGATCGAGGGCCGCAACGTCCTCATCGTCGGCGACATGATCCAGGCGCTGGTTCCCGCAGGCGAGATTGTCGCGGACGCCGATGTGGTGGATTGCGGCGGACGTGTCCTGATGCCGGGCATGATCGACGCTCACTGGCACGCCATGCTGGCCGGCATTTCTCAGATGGCCGCAATGACCGCCGATATTCCCTATCTGCACCTCGTGGCGGCTCAGGAGGCGGAGCGCACTGTGATGCGGGGCTTCACGACCGTTCGCGACATGGGCGGCCCCAGCTTCGCGTTGAAGCGCGCCATTGATGAAGGCCGTTTCGCCGGGCCGCGCATCTATCCGTCGGGTTCGATGATCTCTCAGACCTCGGGGCATGGCGACTTCCGGATGCGGGCTGACTTGCCCCGAACGGCCCAAAGCACGCTCAGCGTTGCAGAGCAGGCGGGCATCGCCGCCATCGCCGACGGCGAGGCCGAGGTGCTGCGTCGCGTGCGCGAACAGCTGATGCTCGGCGCTAGCCAGATCAAGATCCACGCAGGCGGCGGCGTCGCCTCGACCTATGATCCGGTCGACGCCCTGCAATATACGGAAGCCGAGATGAAGGCGGCGGTGGCCGCCGCTACGGATTGGGGCGTCTATGTCTGCGCCCACACCTATACGCCGGCAGGCATCCAGCGGGCGGTCGCCTGCGGAGTGAAGTCCATCGAGCATGGACAGATGGCGGACGAGGAGACGGTGCGGCGCATGGCGGACGCCGGCGCCTGGTGGAGCATCCAGCCCTTCCTGGCCGACGAGGACGCCAATGTTTACCCCTCGCCTGAGCAGCGCGCCCAACAGCAGATCATCGCTGAAGGCACGGCTCGCGCGATTGAATGGGGACGCAAGCACAAGGTGAATATGGCCCTCGGCACCGATATCCTGTTCAGCCCGAAGGGCACGACGACGCAGGGCAAGCAGTTGGCCAAGTTCGCGCGCTGGTACGGCGCCGCCGAAGTGCTGCGGATGCTGACGGACGGCAACGCAGAGATCCTGAAACTATCAGGTCCGCGCAATCCCTATCCGGCGAAGCTGGGACGCATCGAGGCCGGCGCCTATGCGGACCTGCTGGTGGTCGAAGGCGATCCGCTGGCGGACATCTCGGTGATCGCTGACCCGGACCGGACGATGAAGCTGATCATGAAGGCCGGGCGCATTCACAAGAACACGCTTTGAGGCGACGCCTGATCGAGTCGGCGGGCGTGCAGCGCCTTTCGCGAACTGAAGGGGAGGGTGTGCGCGCCCTTTTCCTTTCCCGCGGTCAAAGCCGCAGCCATGCCCGGTAAGCTCTGCCTACAAGTTTATGGGACTATTTCGGGAGCGCGCGAACGCATTGACAGCGGTCGTTGAATGCGTCGTATATGAATATGGCCTCATATTTAATTTCAACGACACATAGAGGCGAAGGGGAAGATAGCGTGAAGAAGAGCAATCTATTCGGAGCGGTATGCACTGTGGCGCTCGCCGTGGCGGCGAACGCCCAAGCCCAGTCGGAACCTGCTTCGGACATCGCAACTGTCGAAGAAATCGTGGTGACGGCGCGTCACCGCGCCCAGAACCTGCAGGATGTGCCGATCTCCATCACCGCCTATTCGGGCGAAAATCTGGACCGGATGAACGTCAACAACGTGCTGGAGCTGAGCGGCCTGGCGCCGGGCCTTCAGGTGCACGGCGGGGACTCCTCAGTGGCGCCTAAGGTCTATATCCGCGGTGTCGGCTCGAACGACTTCAACCCGACCAACCCCAGCCCGACCGCCGTCTATGTGGATGGCGTGATCCGCGGCTCGTCGATCATGCAGTTGGATTCCTTCTTCGACCTGTCGCAGGTCGAGGTGCTGCGCGGACCGCAGGGCACGCTGTTCGGCCGCAACACCACGGGCGGCGCCCTGAACATCACCAGCCGTCGTCCGACGGATTACTACACGGCTGATCTGACCGCCCGTTACGGCTCACGCGAGCGGATGGAGTTGGAAGGCGGCGTCGGCGGCCCGGTGATCGAGGATGTCCTGGCCTTCCGCGCGGCGGCCAACTACGTCCGCGACGACGGCTATACGAAGAACCGCCTGACCGGGAACAATGTCAACGACACCGACCGCTGGGCTGCGCGGATGTCGCTGCTCTACACGCCCAACGATCGCGTCGAAGTGCTGGCTCACATCGGCGGCGGCAACAGCCGCAACGGCGCCCTGCAGGGGCAGGCGAGGGGACTGATCCCCAACACTGCAGCCGCCACAGGGCCGGACGGCTGGTGCCTGCCCAGCTTCTACGGCACTTCGGCCTGCACTGACGCGTTGGGCTATGTCGACACCGATGGCGATCCCTACGCCGGCGACTATTCGATGGAAGGCCGCGACAGGCTGAAGCTGTTCAACGCCGATGTCACCACCACGGTCGATCTGGGCGAGCTGTCGCTGGTGTCGGTGACTGGCTTCGTCAACGCTCGCCATCGCGACGACGAGAACACGGATTCCGGCCCGAACAATCTGATCAAGGGCTTCTATCGCGTCGATCAGGACCAGTTCACCCAGGAGTTCCGTCTGCAGTCCAATAGCGGCGGTCGCTTCGACTGGGTCGCGGGCGTCTTCTACATGAACGACAGCCTGAAGTCGGACAGCGCCTTCGAGATCGGTCTGGACCTGCTGAATATGCTGCCGGATCCGATGGACGGCGTCGCCATGGGCGTGGGCACTGTTTCCTATCCGCACAGCCTGAAGACCGAGAGCTACGCCGTCTTCGGCGAGGTCGACTACAAGCTGACCGAGCGCCTGTCGCTGGTCGCGGGCCTGCGTTGGTCGCGTGACGACAAGACCATGGACTACCACAGCCGCTTCACCGAGGCGGGCGTGACCCTGGTCGACTTCCATGGCTCCAAGTCGTTCGAGAGCATCTCGGGCCGCGCCGTGCTGAACTATGACATCAGCGACAACTCGCGCGCCTATGTCAGCTACAACCGCGGCTATAAGAGCGGCGGCTTTGCGGGAGGCATGATTACGGACGTGCAGGATCTGGGTCCGTATGACGACGAAGTGCTGAACGCCTATGAGGTCGGCTTCAAGAGCGAGCTGTTCGGACGTCGCGCGCGCCTGAACGCGGCGGCCTTCTACTACGACTATCAGGATCTGCAGGTTTACAGCTACGTCGTGCGCGGCCCGACCAGCGTGCCGATCCTCGACAACGCCTCCGACGCCGTCATCAAGGGCGCGGAAATCGAGCTGACCGTCGCGCCGATGAAGGGGCTGGATATCTCGCTGGGCGCCGCGGTGCTGGACAGCGAGTACAAGAACTACATCTCGGTAGGCGAGGACTTCTCTGGCAACCGCCTGCCGACCGCGCCGGAGTTCACCTTCAACGGTGCTGTGTCCTATCAGCACAGTCTGGCGGACAAGGGGGATCTGCTGATGACCCTGTCGGGGTCGTATCGTTCGAAGTTCTACTTCAGCTCGGGCAATGTAGAGCGGCTCAGCCAGGACGGATATTGGACCGTAAACGGCGAACTGGGCTGGGCTTTGCCGGACGGCAAGACCGAGGTCGGCCTGTGGGCGCGCAACCTGACGGACGAAGTCTATCAGCGCGGCATCGTCAACCTGGAGGCCCTGGGCATGGACCGGGTGTCGATGGGCGAGCCTCGCTCGGCTGGCGTCTATCTGCGTTTGCGTTACTAAGGGACGCTTGGCGGCGTTCGGCCTGGTCGGACGCCGCCGGTTCTTGATCGAAACGACGGGCTGGGGCGTGATCCGACCTCGTCGCAGACGAGGCGTTGATGCAACTGCAGAGCTATTCCTCCTATCTGGCCGCCGAGCTGCGGGACAATCCGCCGCGTCAGAAGGGCCAGCGCACGCGCGCACGGCTTTTGCTGGCCGCAGCCCAGGTGCTGGAGGAGCGTGGTTTTCACGCCATGCGCGTCGGCGACATCACAGCCCAGGCCGAAGTCGCCGAAGGCTCCTTCTACGTCTACTTCAAGGACAAGACCGAGATTTCCGTCGAGGCGTTGGCCCGCTTCTTCGATGACTATGTCGCCAAGGCGATGACGCCGGCGTCAGGCGATACGCCATTCGCTCGGATCCGTTCGACTAACCGTCTGTGGTTCCGGGTCTGTCGGGCGAATCCCGGCCTCATGAAGTGCGTCTTCCAGGTCGGCGACTATGTTCCCGAATTTCTGCAGATCAGCCAGAAGATCAACCGCCGCTGGGCCGAGGTCGTGGCCGAGAGCATCCAGCGTCGCCGCGCCGAGGATGACCCGGACGCCGTGCGCCTGGCCGGCTACATGCTGGTCGCCATGGCGGACGAAATCGCTCGCAAGATGATCGTTCTGCCGGATGAATCGTTCATCGAGGTCTTGGCGCGCATGGGAGCCGACGCGGACGACACCCTGTCGGACGCCGTCAGCGTGGTCTGGCACCAGTTGGCCTATGGCGACGCGCCTGCCAGCGACGACCTGCCGGAAGCGGCCGTCAGACTGGCCGGCTTCCTGTCGCGGTCGCGGCCCGCCGTTTAGAGCGGTTGGCCCTGACGGCGACGCAGGCGATCCAGCTTGAACAGCAGCGGCGCGCTGCACGCCAGCATGAGCGCCGGACCTGTCGCGAACAGCAGGGGAATGGCGGCTAGAGCCGAAGCCGGCTGCGCCTGCCCCCCTGAGACATAGCCCGCGAGGCCCAACAGCACCCCCGCGGCCGCGCCGCCCAGGGCCAGACCCAGCTTTTCACCCGAGACCCAGACGGCCGTCAGCAGGCCGAGATTGGCTTCAGCCTCTTTCTGATCGCGGGCCGCGACCACGCTTGGCATTAGGGCGAACGGCAGGACATAACACCCCGCCTGACCCAGGCCCGCCAGGGCGGCGACGGCGGTGGCGAGGGCCACATCGCCCGGCCCGCACCAGACATAGCCCAGGGTAGCCAGAGCATAGGCTGTGGCGGCGCCGATCGCCGCACGTGTCGCGCCCAAACGGTCGGCGATCTTGACCCACAAGGGCATGGCCGCGACCTGAACGACGGCTCCGGCCAGGAACAGTTGCGCCAGCACGCCCGAAGACGCCTGGATCTGATAGGTGACGGCATAGGGCATCATCGCCGACTGGGCGCCCATGGCGACTGTCTGGAAGGCGTAGCCGATCCACAGGAAGCGATAGGCTGGATTTCCCAGGGTGGCGCGCACCCCGGCCGCCAGCGCCTTGGCCGGCTTCAGCGGCGCGCCGAAGTCGCGTTGGCGGTCCTGTAACTTCCAGACCGCGCGCAACGACCCCAGCAGGGCGCCGCCCGCCATCAGCGCCAGCAACAGACCCATGACCGCATAGCCGGGACGGCCGCCGCCCGCCATTTCGACCAACATGGGCGACATCCCGCCCGCGACCATCAGGCCGAACGCCAGGAAGCCGACGCGCCAGGCTACGACACGGGTCCGGTCCTGCTGACGTCGCGAAATCTCGCCCGGCATGGCGGCGTAGGGGATGGAGAACAGGGCGTAGGCCGTCGTCGCCGCCATGTAGGCCGCCATGACCCAGATCACGGCGCCGAAGCCGGTCAGGTGCGTCGGCGGGGCGAACATGGCCGCGAAACCTAGTGGAAACAGGGCCGCGCCCGCCGCCATCAAGGGCCAGCGTCGCCCCATCCGCCCGCGGAGTCGATCTGACCACAGGCCCACGACAGGGTCGAACACGACTTCCCAGATCTTCGGCAGCAGAAGGACCACGCCCGCCGTCGCCGCCGGCACCGCCAGGGTGTCAGTCAGGAAGTAGAGCAGCAACAACTGCGGCGTGATCAGGAAACAGGCCAGGCCGATATTGGCCAGGCCATATCCGGCCAGCAGGCGAGGGCGCAGCGGCGTCGCTTGCTCCAGGGCGTTCGGCGTCTTGACGGCGGCGTCCATTAGTCCTCCACGGCCAGACGGCGCAGCGCCATCTTGTCCACCTTGCCGACCGGCAGACGCGGAAGGTCCGGCTCGATCACGAAACGCTTGGGAATCTTGTAGTTGGCCAGTCGCTGGCGGCAATGAGCCTGAAGCTGAGCGGCGTCGACGCCGGCGCGGGCGATCACGAAGGCGACGCCCACCTCGCCCCAGACAGGATCGGGAATTCCCACGACAGCGGCCTCGGTGATGGCGGGGTGGCCTTCCAGCGCGATCTCGATCTCGCGTGGATAGACGTTGTAACCGCCGGATTTGTACATTTCCTTCAGCCGTCCGGTGATGCGCAGACGGCCGTCGTCCAGCCAGGCGCCGACATCGCCAGTGCGGAACCAGCCGTCCTTGGTGAAGGCGTCGGCCGTGGCGTCAGATCGGTTCCAGTAGCCGAGGAACAAGGGCGCGCCCCTGGCCTCGATCTCGCCGTCGACGCCGGCGTTTTCGACCAGCGAACCGTCTTCGGCGCGCAGGCGGACTTCATAATGACGGGTCGGCCGTCCGACCGAGGCCGTAGCGAAGACGACGTCCGCATCATCCTGAACCGTCATGTCGCCGGTGGCGGCGATGGGGCCGCAGGATTCCGTCAGGCCGTAGTTGGTGCCCATGCAGGTCGCGACGGGGATCAGAGCCTTGATCGTCGGCGCAGGCATGGCCGCTCCGCCCCAGAAGACGCGCCGCACAGCCGACAGGTTGGTCTGGGCGAAGGCGGAATGAGCCACCGTCATCTCGAACACGGACGGAACCGTGCCCCACAGGGTGACGCCCTCCAACGCCATCGTGTTCAGCCCCGTTTCGACGTCGAACTGTTCCAGAAAGGCCAGCTTGCCGCCGTTGACCAGAACCATGGCGGTGATGTCGCCGACGCAGCCGATGTGGTTGATCGGCAGGTAGTTCAACATGCACAGCGGTTCGCCGCGCAAGGGTTCGCCCTGCTCCAGGGCGGGAAGGATCAGTCCTTCATGATGCAGGACCGCGCCCTTCGGCTTGCCTGTGCTGCCTGAGGTGTAGACGATCAGGCAGGGATCGCGCGTCGAAACGGACCGTTTCCGCTCCGTCAGGGCTTCGTCGGGCACGGCCTCGCCCTGGGCGACATAGACGCTTAACGGCAGATGGGCGCGGGCGTCCAAGTCGTCTTCGCCGATCAGGACCAGATCAGCCGACACTTCCGCCGCCAGGGCTTCCAGATCCTCGACGTAATCTCGTCCAGCCACACGGCGACGCCCGATGATCAGGCGCGGCGCGCAGTCGCTGACGACATAGGCCAGTTCTTCATAACGGTAGCGAGGGTTCAATCCGACCCAGATAGCCCCGACCGCGGCCGTGGCCAGGAAGACGGTCAGAAAGTCAGGGGAGGGCGGGGCCAGCATGGCGACGCGATCGCCCTTGCCGACGCCGGCGGCGATCATGGCGCGGGCGAGGGCGTCCACGCCGTGCGCCAGCTCCGCATAGGTCTGAACCTGACCGTCCAGCGTCGCCGCCGGCGCATCAGGCGTCTGCTCGCCATACCAGGCGGCGTAGTCGGAAATCAGCGTCAGCAGCGGCGAATCTCCTACCGCCGACGCCGTGCTGGAAGGCATCAACCGCTGCTGAGCGCTGGACATCAGGCCCTCGTTTCGACGCTGTCAGGCACCCAGACGCTGAGCCAGGTCGCCACCAGGGCAGGGCGCTCGCCGCCTTCGATCTCGATCACGGCGTCCATGGAGCGGCGCACTCGTCCAGCCTCATCCGTATGCTCCGGTCCCTTGACGAAACGGCCCCGCACGCGGCTGCCCGTCGGCACCGGCGCGACCAGACGCATACGATCGAATCCATAGTTCAGGAAGTAGCCGCCTTCAGGCTTGAAGTCGCCGCCGGCGCCTTCGATCGCTTTCGCGGCGAGGTGGGTCAGCAGGGACACCGTCAGGAAGCCAAAGGCGATCGTGCCGCCGTAAGGCGTGTTGTCCTTGGCCCATTCGGGGTCGTTGTGAAAGGGATCGCTGTCCAGGGTGGCGCGACCGAAATCGTCAATCATGGCCTGCGTCACCTCGACCCACTCCGAGACCATCTCCGAAGCGTGTTCAACCGCCTGAACCATCACTGAACCCTAAAATTGAAGATGACCTCATATTCACAGTTTTGGAGGGTGGTGCAAGGGGTTTAGTCGCGGCCGCCGATGATGGAGCGGATCAGGGCAAGTCGCCTGTTCTGAAGCCCCTTCGGCCTTGATGCTTTATGCGCGCCTTATGCGGGGAGCGGCTTTCCGAATGGCCCGCTTACGCCCTGAAAGCGTCTCTTCCGGCCCTAACTGAGCTGGAGGTATCGGCATGGCCGATGTGATTTTCGTGACGATCGGCGTTGGAGCCTTCGTGGCCTTCGCCGTCCTCGCCATTGTGTTGAGGAGGTTGTGACCGTGTGGCTGAACGTCCTTTGGGGCGTCGGCGCCCTGGTCATCGCCGGCTATATGGTCGCGGCCCTGCTGCGGCCCGAGCGGTTCTGAACGGAGCCGCCTTCTCATGAACATTCAAGGATGGGCGGAGATCGCCCTGACCCTCGGCCTCGCCGTCATGCTCGGCTGGCCGATCGGGGTCTATATGTCGCGTGTCTGGAACGGCGAACGTACTTGGCTGGACCCTGTGCTGAAGCCGGTAGAGGGTCTGTTTTATCGCGCCGCCGGGGTTGATCCGACGCGCAGTCAGGGCTGGCTGGGCTATGCCGGCGCCTTGCTGGCGTTCAACCTGGCGGGCTTCCTGCTGCTTTACGCCATGTTGCGCCTGCAGGGCGTCCTGCCGATGAACCCGCAGGGGTTCGACGGGGTCAGCCCGCACCTGGCCTTCAACACCGCCGTCAGCTTCGTCACCAACACCAACTGGCAGAGCTATAGCGGCGAAACCACCGTCTCGACCTTCAGCCAGATGGTCGGACTGACGGTGCAGAACTTCGTCTCGGCCGCCACCGGCGCGACCATCGCGGCGGCGTTGGCGCGCGCCTTCATCGCCAGTCGCGGCGAGGGCGTCGGCAACTTCTGGGCCGATCTGACGCGCACCAGCCTCTATGTCCTGCTGCCCATCGCCTTCATCGTGGCCGTGGCTCTGGCTGGTTTGGGCGTGGTGCAGTCGCTGGCGGCCTCAGCCCAGGCGACGACGCTGGAGGGCGGATCGCAGACGATCAGCCTGTTCCCGACCGCCAGCCAACTGGCCATCAAGCAGTTGGGCATCAACGGCGGCGGCGTGTTCGGCGTCAACTCGGCGCACCCGCTGGAGAACCCGACCCCGCTGACCAATCTGATCACGGCGATCAGCGTGAACGTCCTGGGCTGGGCGGCCTTCTTCGCCTTCGGCCGCAGCGTCCTGGCCAAGAAGGACGTGCGCGCCCTGGTGGTCGCGGCGATCCTGTTGCTGGGGGCGGCGGGTTCGGCCCTCTATGTCATCGAAAGCCAACCTGCACCCGCTCTGGTCGCGGCCGGCGTCGATACCTCCGCCGGAAACATGGAAGGCAAGGAGGTCCGCTTCGGCGTGCCGTCGTCCGTCGCCTGGGCGGCCCAGACGACAGGCGCCTCGAACGGGTCGGTCAACTCCATGCACGCCAGCTATATGCCGCTGGGCGGGGCGGTGACGATGTTCCTGATGCAGTTGGGCGAGATCCTGCCCGGCGGGATCGGCTCGGGCGTCGCGGTCATGGTGCTGATGGCCATGCTGGCGGTTTTCGTGGCGGGCCTGATGGTCGGCCGCACGCCGGAATACCTGGGCAAGAAGATCGAGGCGCGCGAGATCCAGTTCGCCATGCTGGTGGTGCTGGTCGTGCCTTTGTCGGTGCTGGGCTTCTCGGCTGCCGCAGCGGTCCTGCCCGAGGCGTTGGCCAGCCTTTTGAACAAGGGACCGCATGGCCTGTCCGAAATCCTCTACGCCTATACCTCGGCGACGGGGAACAACGGTTCGGCTTTCGGCGGATTGAGCGCCAATACGCCGTGGTGGAACACCACCCTGGGTCTGGCCATGCTGCTGGGGCGGTTCGTGCCCGCCGTCGCGGTTCTGGCCGTGGCTGGGGCGCTGGTCGCCAAGCCCCGCCTGGCGCCGTCGGTCGGCACCCTGCCCACGCATGGCCCGCTGTTCATCGGCCTGTTGATCGGGGTGATCCTGATCCTCGGCGGCCTGCAGTTCTTCCCCGCACTCTCCCTGGGACCGATCGTGGAGCATTTCGACATGCTCCAGGTCACGGCCCGGTTCTGATCGGATATCCGTCATGACCCAAGTCACGCTCGATCCGTCGAGCTCCCGATCTGCTGCGCCCATCGCGGGCGGCCTGAACGGGGCCATGCTCGGCCGGGCGCTCGGCGACGCCGTCGTCAAGCTGAACCCGACCAAGCTTCTCAACAACCCGGTGATCTTCGCCACCTGGATCGTCGCGGCCCTGGCCACCGTCTCAGCGGTCGCCGCCGTGGCGACGGGGCAGGCGGCGGGCTTCGCCGTCCAACTGGCCCTGTGGCTGTGGGCCACGGTGCTGTTCGCCAACGTAGCGGAAAGCATCGCCGAGGGGCGCGGCAAGGCGGCGGCCGACAGTCTTCGCGCCTCACGCGTCACTACCAAGGCCAAGCTGATCGTCGACCCTGTGACGGGCACGGTCGTCCCGACCCCGGCGCATGAGCTGGAGATCGGCGCGATCGTTCTGGTCGAGGCCGGGGATGTCATCCCCTCGGACGGCGAGATCATCGAGGGCGTCGCCTCGGTCAACGAGGCCGCCATCACCGGCGAAAGCGCGCCCGTCATCCGCGAAAGCGGCGGCGACCGCTCGGCCGTCACAGGCGGCACCACGGTCGTCTCCGACTGGATCAAGGTGCGCATCACCTCGGCCCCCGGCGCGACCTTCCTCGACCGCATGATCGCCATGGTCGAGGGGGCGGACCGTCGCAAGACGCCGAACGAACTGGCCCTGTCGGTCCTGCTGGCCGGTCTGAGCCTGATCTTCCTGATCGCGGTCGCGGCCCTGCTGGGTCTGGGCGCCTATTCGGGCATCAAGCTAGACCCCATCGTCCTGGGCGCCCTGTTCATCACCCTGATCCCCACGACGATCGGGGGCCTTCTGTCCGCCGTCGGCATCGCCGGCATGGACCGGTTGCTGAAGGTGAATGTTCTGGCCACCTCGGGCCGCGCGGTGGAGGCGGCAGGCGACGTCGACACCCTGTTGCTCGACAAGACCGGCACCATCACCTTCGGCAACCGCATGGCGACCGAGGTCATCCCCGCGCCGGGCGTCCGTCTCGAAGCGGCTATGCGCGCGGCGGTCATGGCCTCATTGGCCGATGAGACGCCTGAGGGCCGCTCCATCGTCGAGCTGGGCCGCAACGCCGGGGTGACGGGCGACATGCCTGCCGGGGCCAAGACCATTCCGTTCACCGCCGTGACCCGCCAGTCGGGCCTCGAAGCGGACGGCCGCTCGTGGCGCAAGGGGGCGGTGGACGCCGTGCTCAAGGCCCTGGGGCTGGCCGAGGCTGAGGCCCCCGCCGAGTTCCGCGCCGCCGTGGACCGTATCGCCCGCTCGGGCGGCACGCCTCTGGCTGTGGTGGAGAACGAGGCCCTGGTCGGCGTCATCCACCTGAAAGACGTGGTCAAGCCGGGGGTCAAGGCGCGCTTCGCCGATCTACGCCGCATGGGCCTGCGCACCGTCATGATCACCGGCGACAACCCGGTGACGGCGGCCGCCATCGCCTCCGAAGCCGGGGTTGACGACTTCCTGTCCGAGGCTACGCCCGAGGACAAGATGCGCCTGATCAAGGCGGAGCAGGCCAAGGGGCGTTTGGTCGCCATGTGCGGCGACGGGGCCAACGATGCGCCCGCTCTGGCTCAGGCCGATGTCGGCGTAGCCATGCAGACCGGCGCCCAGGCCGCGCGCGAGGCCGGCAATATGGTCGATCTGGACTCGGACCCGACCAAGGTCATCGAGATCGTCGAGGTCGGCAAGCAATTGCTGATCACGCGCGGGGCCCTGACCACCTTCTCCATCGCCAACGACGTGGCCAAGTATTTCGCCATCATCCCGGCGATGTTCGTGGTCGGCCTGCCGTCGCTGGCGGCGCTGAACGTGATGAAGCTGTCCAGCCCGGAAAGCGCCATCCTGTCGGCGGTCATCTTCAACGCCCTGGTCATCGTCGCCCTGATCCCGCTGGCGCTGCGTGGGGTGAAATACCGCGCCGTGGGGGCGGGCAAGCTGCTGGGCCGCAACCTGCTGATCTACGGACTGGGCGGTCTGATCGCGCCCTTCGCCGGCATCAAGCTCATCGACATCGTCATCTCCGCCCTCGGCCTGGCCTGAAGCCGACCCTGAGGCGCAAGGAAAACCACTATGCGTAAACGCAAGAAACTCGACGGCTCGGACCTGAACAACGCCCTGTTGGGCGGGGCCTGCCTGATCGCCGTCATCACCCTGGGCCTGTGTACGGCGCCCACGGACGCCAAGGCTCAGGACGTTGCGAAGGGCGCCCGTCCCGAGATCGCCTTCAACGCCGCCATTGGATCTGACTACGTCTTCCGGGGCGTCAGCCAGAATGACGGCGACCCGGCGATCTCAGCCGGGGTGGATGTGACGCAAGGTCTCTTCTACGCCGGGGCCTGGGCTGGGAACGTATCTTTCGCCGGAGACGCCGACACCGACGCCGAGATCGACCTCTACGCAGGCGTCCGGCCCGCATTCGGCGGCTTCGACTGGGACTTCGGCGTGGTCGGCTATGTCTACGCCGGCCAGCCGGACGGCGCAGACTATGATTATGTGGAACTGAAGGCCGCCGCTTCGCGCGCGGTCGGCCCGGCGACGCTGGGCGCTGCGATCTACTATTCGCCGGACTTCTTTGGCGCGTCCGAGGACGAGGCGACCTATGCCGAGATCAATGCGGCGATCAGCCCGGCCGACAAATGGACGCTCTCGGCGGCGTTGGGGCGCCAGTGGGTGTCGTCTGACTTCGACTACACGACCTGGAACCTGGGCGCGGCCTATCAACTGACGGAGCGGCTGGGCCTGGACGTCCGCTATTTCGACACCGACGAGCACGGCTTCGGCTCCGCCTATGACAGCCGCGTCGTCGCCAGCCTGAAGGCGAACTTCTGATGCTGAACTATATTCGCCCGGCGATCGTCATGATCGCCCTGTTCACCGGCGTTCTGGGCGTCGGCTATCCGCTGGCCGTGACGGGGGTGGCCCAGGCGGCCTTTTCGGATCAGGCGAACGGCAGCCTGGTACGCGACAAAGCAGGGCAGGTGGTCGGCTCGGCCCTGGTCGGCCAGACGTTCGCCGCGCCGGGGTATCTGCACCCCCGGCCGTCGGCGGCGGGGGACGGTTATGACGCCGCCGCCTCGTCCGGCTCCAACCTCGGCCCGTTGAACCCCGATCTGATCGCGCGGGTGAAGACGGACGCCGACGCCTTGCAAAGCGAGGCGGGCGCAAAGGCCATCCCCGCCGACGCCGTGACGGCCTCTGCGTCGGGTCTCGACCCGCATATCTCTCCGGCCTACGCTGAGCTTCAGGCCGCTCGCATCGCCAAGGCGCGCGGCGTAGGGGAGGGGCAGGTGCGCGAAGTGATCCGACAGCATGTCGAGGGCCGCACGTTCGGCGTGCTGGGCCAACCGCGCGTCAATGTGCTGCTGACCAATCAGGCGCTGGATGCTCGCCTCGGTCTTCTGACGACTGAGGGCGGATGACGTCGCCGATTCTCTCTACGGATCAGGCCCCGGCCGCCCCGCGAAAGCGTGGGCGGCTGAAGGTCTTTCTGGGCATGTCGCCAGGCGTCGGCAAGACCTATGAGATGCTGCGCGCCGCCCGGAGACGAAAGGCCGAGGGCGAGGACGTCGTCGTCGGCGTGGTCGAGACCCACGGCCGCAAGGAGACGATGAGCCTGCTGCGCGGGCTGGAAGTGATGGCCCGTAGGCCCATCGCCTATCGCGAACGGACCCTGCTGGAGTTCGACATCGACGCGGCCATAGCGCGCCGCCCGGACCTGCTGCTGGTCGACGAGTACGCCCACTCCAACGCGCCGGGTTCGCGCCATCCGAAGCGGTGGCAGGACGTGGAGGAGATACTGGAGGCCGGGATCGACGTCTGGACCACATTGAACGTCCAGCATCTGGAAAGCCTGTCGGACGTGGTGCTGCGCATCACGGGCGTCCGCCAACGCGAGAGCGTGCCCGACAGCGCCCTGTCGCGCGCCGACGACATCGAGCTGGTGGACATCACCCCCGAGGAGCTGCGCAAGCGTCTGGCCGAGGGCAAGGTCTATGTGCCCGAGACGGCGCGGCTGGCCTCGGACAACTTCTTCAAGGTCGAGAATCTGACGGCCTTGCGCGAACTGGCCCTGCGTCGCGCGGCCCAGACGGTGGACGACCAACTAACCGCCCGTCTGCGCGAACAGGGCGCGGCCGGGCCGTGGGCGGCGGGCGAGCGCATCCTGGTCCTGGTGGCGGGCGACGCCATGGCCGGCCCTCTGGTGCGGACAGGGCGGCGCATGTCCGACATGATGATGGACGCGCCCTGGACCGTGGCTCATGTCGATCGGCCGTCTGGTGCGCGCCACGGCGTCGGCTCGGCGGGCAAGTTGTCCGATGCGCTGAAACTGGCCGAGCAACTGGGCGGGCGCACTGTGGTTCTCAGCGGCGACGACGTGGTGCGCGCCATCATGGATCACGCTCACAACAACCATGTCACCCAGATCGTCCTGGCCAAGGGACGCGACAGCCGCCTGTCCGAATGGCTGGGCCGGTCCCTGGCCGCCGAACTGCTGCGTCAGGCGCGGGGCGTGGCCGTTCACGTGGTCACCGACGAGGTCGAGCCGGAACCGAAAGCGCCGAAAGACGTGCGCCTGAACCTGGCCGGAGGGTGGCGCGGCTACGCCGTCGGCGTAGCTTGCGTCATTGCGGCGACGGGACTGGCCCTCTTGCTGGACCGGACCTTCGAACGTGTGGACCTGGGCGTCATCTATCTGACGGCGGTGCTGGCTGCGGGCGCCCTCTATGGGCTGCGACCCGCGCTGGCGGCGGCGACTGTCGCCTTCCTGACCTACAACTTCCTGTTCCTGCAACCGAAGTTCAGCTTCGCCATCGGGTCGCCGACGGACGTGCTGACCCTGATCGTCTTCTGGGGCGTCGCCTTGACGACCGGCGCCTTGGCGGGCCGGGTGCGCGAGCAGGCCAGGGCGGCCCAGCGCCGCGCCTCGGCGGTGTCCGCCCTGCTCGCCGCCAGCCAGCGTCTGACCGGCATCGGCGACCGGGGCGAGGCGGCGCGCATCCTGGCTGAACAGACGGCCGCCGCCGCCGGCGCCGGGGCTGTGGTGTTGCTGCCTGTCGAGAACGAATTGACCCTGACGGCTGGGGCGCCGGGCAAGCCGGAACTGGACGCGGAGGCCATGGCCGCCGCGCGCTGGGCCTGGGAAAAGGGCGAACCCGCCGGCCACGGCACCGGCACCCTGCCTCAAGCGCGGTGGAGCTTCCGGCCGCTTCAGGGCGTGCGCGACCGCGCAGGGGTGGCGGGGATTGAGGCGGCGGCCCTGTCGCCGGGCTCTGACGAGGAGAAACTGGCCCTAGCTCTGCTGGACCAGGGCGCTGTGGCGGTCGAGCGCGCCGATCTGGCCGGTCAGGCGGTAGAAACCGAGACCCTGCGCCGTACGGACCGCTTCCGCGGCGCGCTGATGAACTCAGTCAGCCATGATCTGAGAACGCCGCTGTCGACGGTGCTGGGGGCCTCGACCACCCTGATCGACCTCGGCGACAAGCTGAAGCCCGCCGTCCGCGCCGACCTTCTGCTGTCGATCCGCGAGGAGGCCGAGCGTCTCAGCCGCTACGTCGGCGACCTGCTGGACATGACCCGGCTGGAGGGCGGCGGTCTCAACATTCGCGCCGACTGGGTCGACGTGCGCGACGTGCTGAACGCAGCAGGCAAGCGCGTGGCGCGACGTCTGGGCGAGCGTAAGCTGGCCCGCGACTTCCCTGCCCAACTCAGCCTGGTCATGGTCGATCAGGGGCTGCTGGAACAGGCGCTGGTCAACATCCTCGAGAACGCCATCGCCTATAGCCCTGACGGCTCGACGGTCGAACTGGCCGCGTATGAAGATCGGGGCGCCGTGGTCATCTCCATCGAGGACGAAGGCAAGGGCATCCCCACCGCCGAACTGGAGCGGGTGTTCGACAAGTTCCGCCGCATGGAGGAGCCGTCGGACCGCACCAAAGGGGCGGGGCTAGGCCTGGCTATCGCCAGGGGCTTCGTCGAAGCGATGAACGGACGCATCGCCGCCGCCAGTCCGATCCAGGACGGAAAAGGCACCCGCATCCTGATCAGCCTGCCCAAGGCCGTCGTCACCCACCCGAGCCTGCTTTAAGGTCTGTCGCATGGCCGCCGTTCGTCCTCAGATTCTCGTCATCGACGACGAGTCCCAGATCCACCGCTTCCTGTCTCCGGCGCTGGACGCCGCCGGTTATGAGCCGCGCCGTGCTGACAGCGGGCAGGAGGGCCTGCGCGGCATCGCCCTGTGGAGTCCCGACGCCGTGGTGCTGGACCTGGGTCTGCCCGATATGGACGGCAAGGACGTGCTGGCCCGCGCCCGGGAATTCTACGCCGGTCCCATCATCATCCTGTCGGCGCGGGACAAGGAGGCCGAGAAGATCGCGGCTCTTGATCTGGGCGCCAATGACTATGTCGAGAAGCCCTTCGGCGTCGGCGAACTTCTGGCCCGGCTGCGCGCCAATCTGCGTCAGGCGCCGCGCGCCGAGGCGGCGGGGCCGCTGACGGCGGGCGAGGTGGTCATCGACCTGGAGCGCCGCAACATCACCCGCGCAGGCGAAGCCGTTCGTCTGACGCCCAAGGAGTATGATGTCCTGGCCCATCTGGCGCGCAATGTCGGCAAGGTCGTCGGCCACCGCGACCTGCTGACCGCCGTCTGGGGCAAGGCTCACGCCGAAGACACCCAATATCTGCGGGTCGTTATCGGACAACTGCGCCAGAAACTTGAGATCGACCCTGGGCAGCCCCGAATGATCGCCACCGAGCCTGGGGTCGGCTATCGGTTGACGGATTGAAGTAGGCTTCGGTCGTGGTGCTGGTTCTTCGTCAGCCCCACGACCTAGAGGCCTTGTCGAAGCCTTTTAGTGGACCATGAAGCGGGTCGAGCCGTTCATCCGATGGCCGTCAGGCCCTTCGGCTGTCCAGGCCGCCGCATAGTTGCCTGGGGCGAGGCGAGGCAAAGGCGCGCTGACGGTTCGAGCGGCCGGGGCCGACGGCGCCGTGACCGTGATCGGCGCTCGCCCCTGGGTCGTCAGGGTGACGGTCTTGAGCGTCATCGGATGGGGAAAGGTCACGCTGAATCGTTCCGGCGAACCATGCGTCATGGCGCCGTCGGCCGGGCTGGTGACGATGCCCGAAGCCTTCGCTTGCGAGCCGCCATGTCCGGCATGGCCCGCGTGCGGGTCTTGAGCGGCGGCCGCGCCGGCCAGCGAGGCCAGCGCAGCGGTGAGAACCATTGTCTTCAGCATGACCAATCTTCCCTTCAGATCTTAGAACCAGGCCTTGATGCCGACCACGAAGCGCGTGTCTTCGGGATCCTGGCCTCTGGCCTTGGCGTAGTCGGCGGTGTCGCCCAGCGAACGGGTCCACTCGACGCCGACGTAGGGGGCGAACTCCTTGCGGATTTCATAGCGCAGGCGAAGACCGGCGGTGACCGACGTCAGGCCCGAGCCGATCTCGAGCTCGGGGATGTCGCTGGCCGACAGAGCCACTTCGATCGCCGGTTGCAGGATCCACTTCTGGGTGATGCGCTGATCGTATTCGGCCTCGGCACGGGCGGTCAGGTCGCCCTCGGTCGAGAGGAAGGCGGCCGCGCTCATCTCGAACCAGTAGGGAGCCACGCCCTGAACGCCGACGGTCAGGTGGGTGGTGTCGTCGCCGTCCGGACGGAAGTCCTGGCGCACGCCCGCCTGCACGTCCCAGAAGGGCGCGATGGCGCGGCTGTAGAGAGCCTGAACCTCGGCCTCGTGAAGCTTGCCGTCGATCTCGCCTTCGCCCTCGGTCTTCCACCAGAAGCGGTTGATGTCGCCGCCGGTCCAGCCCTGGGCGCCCCAGCTGTAGCCGTCAGCGCCGTCGCCGAAACTGGCCTCGATGGAGTCGATCAGCACGGCCGTCGTGCGGATGTCGCCGTTCTCGACCAGAAGTTGCTTGCGCGAAGCGGCCATGACCGCCGGGTCGAACAGCAGGTCGGCGGCATGGGCCGGAGCCGAGCGAGCGGCGGCCGGGGGCGGGGTCTCGACCATGCGGCCGCCGACGGCGTCCACGCTGGTCGGTATGTTCGGCCCGCCGCGCGCGGCGCTCATGTCATGACCGGCGTGGGGATCGGCCTGGGCGGCGCCATGACCTGCATGGCCGCTCATGTCGTGACCTGTGTGCGGATCGGCTGGGGTCGCCTGGGCTGGAGCCATGGCGTGGCCCGCATGGGGATCAGCTGCGGGAGCGCCGTGCCCTGCGTGGCCGCTCATATCGTGACCGGCATGCGGATCGGCCGACGCGGTGTTGTGATCTGCGTGCGGGCCAGCTTGGGCGGCGTGGGCCGGAGCCATGTCGTGACCCGCGTGGGGATTCGCCGGGGCCACCTGGGCCGGAGCCATGTTGTGGCCGGCATGGGCATCAGCCGGAGCGGCGCCGTGCCCGGCGTGACCGCTCATGTCATGACCAGCGTGCGGGTCAGACTGAGCGCCGGAGGCGGCTCCATGCATGGGACAGGGCTTGCCCTCACGCATCATGGGGCAGTCGTGCGCGGGCTTGGCGGCCGAGGGCGTCGCCTGTGCGGCGGGAGCCGCTGCGGGAACGTGAGCCGCATGACTGGCGTGGCTCTGGGCCAGGGCGGGACCGCCCGCAGCCAGCATCAGGGGCGCGAGCGCCAGGGAGAGGGAAAGAGACTTCACGAGGCGGCTCCAGCCAGCGGGCGAACGGTGACGACGTTGAACATGCCCGCGTGCATGTGCATCAGAAGGTGGCAGTGGAAAGCCCAGTCGCCAGGCGCGTCGGCGGTCAGGTCGAAAGTGACCTTGCCGCCCGGCGCGACGTTGACGGTGTGCTTGAGCGGCTGATGGCCGTCGTGGCCGTTGACCAGCTCGAAGAAGTGGCCGTGCAGGTGGATGGGGTGGGCCATCATGGTGTCGTTAACCAGGGTCACGCGCACACGCTCGTTCAGCTCGAAGCGGATCGGTTCGACCACCTCCGAGAATTTGCGGCCGTCAAAGCCCCACATGAACCGCTCCATATTGCCGGTCAGGTGGATCTCCATGGTGCGCGATGGCGCGCGAGTGTCCTTGTTCGGCGTCAGCGAGCGCAGGTCGGCGTAGACCAGCACGCGGTGATCGACGTCATCGAGGCCCTGCGGCCGGTCGGCCAGGCGGTTGGACGGGGCCGGGGCGATGGCGTCCACGCCGACGCCGACGGCCATGTCGGCCGGGGCGTTATTCGGATCGCGCATGCTCATGCCCGAATGGTCCATCGGCGCAGCGGCCGCCGCGCCTGCCGCCGCCCCATGGCCTATGGCCGCGTGGTCGGCGCCCGCGGCGCCGTGCGCGCTGTGATCCATGCCGCCCATGCCCATGTCTTTCATGGTCAGGTTGGGCACCTTGCGCAGCGGCGGGACTTCCGCCGTCATGCCCCGGCGCGGCGCCAGGGTGGCGCGGCCCATGCCCGAGCGGTCGATGGCTTCGGAGACGATGGTATAGGCGCGGTCCTCGGTTGGGCGGACGATGACGTCATAGGTCTCGGCGACCGAGATCTGGAACTCGTCGACTTCGACCGGGCGGACGTTCTCCCCGTCGGCCTGGACTACGGTCATCGGCAGGCCAGGAATGCGGAAATTGAAGATCGACATGGCCGAGGCGTTGATGATGCGCAGACGCACGCGCTCGCCCGGTCGGAACAGGCCGGTCCAGTTCTCTTCCGGACCATGGCCGTTGACCAGATAGGTGTAGGTCGTGCCGTTGACGTCCAGGATGTCGCGCGGGTCCATCCGCATCCCGCCCCACATCCGGCGCTCGGCGGCGTTCATTCCGTCCGAACCGTCCAACAGACCGGCCAAGGTCGTCTTCTGCATGTTGAAGTAGCCGGGGCTCTTCTTCAGCTTGTCGAGGATTTCATGCGGATGCAGGAAGCTCCAGTCCGACAGGACCAGGACGTGTTCGCGGTCATAGGCGACCGGATCGGCCCCCGCCGGGTCGATGACGATGGGGCCGTAGTGGCCCATGGCCTCCTGAAGGCCCGAGTGGCTGTGATACCAATAGGTGCCCGACTGCTTGATCGGGAACTCATAGACGAAGGTCTCGCGCGGCTTGATGCCGGGGAAGCTGACGCCGGGCACGCCGTCCATCTGGAAAGGCAGCAGCAGGCCGTGCCAGTGGATCGAGGTGTCCTCGTCCAGATTGTTGGTCACCGACAGGCGCACGTTCTGGCCCTCGCGCATCCGCAGCAGGGGCGCGGGCAGCAGGCCGTTGACCATGAAGGCGTGGCCGGTGCGGCCGCCGACGGTGAAGCTGGCGTCACCTACGCTCAGGTCGATGTTCGGTCCGGTCAGCGTCGGCAGGTCGGCCCGCAGGCCGGGCGATCCGGTCTGCGCCCAGGCGGGCAGAAGGCCCTGCAGGCCCAGAATGCCGCCGCCCAGGGCGGCGCCTCGCAACAGGGTTCGACGGTCCAGTGATGTTGTCGCCATGAAGTCCAAGTCTCAAAGAGGCCGTTCGCCCGTAAGGGCGCGCGGGGAGGGGTCTGATCGGGATACGCAGGCGAAACGGCCGCCCCTTGCATCACCGTTGCGGCAGGGCGCCGCAGCATGCCGACGCCTTAGCGCGCCAGGGTCTGGTTTAACTTCTGCCTGGCGCGGGCGATGCGGGTCTCGACCGCCTTGGGCGTGACGCCCAGTACCTCGGCGATCTCGGCGTGAGAACGACCCTCAAGCGAGGCCAGCAGAAGCGGCGCCTTCAGATTGTCGGGCAGCGCGGCCAGGGCGCGATTCATCTCGTCCATGCGACGGCGGTCGTCCAACTGGGTCTCGGCTTCCGGCGCATCCTCGCCCACGGCCATGGCTTCGGGCGTGTCCAGCCCCATGACGCCGCGCACGATGCGCCGCACCGTTCGCTTACGGCCCCAGTCGCGGCACTTGTTGATGGCGATGGAGCGCAGCCAGGTCGCGAAGGGCCGCGTCGGGTCATAGCGCCGGATGGCCAGCCAGGCCGAGACATAGGTTTCCTGCAGCAGGTCGTGCGCCTCGTCTGTGTCGCCGACATATCGGCGAACGAAGCGATAAAGGTCGCCGCTGGTCGCCGCCATGAGGGCGGTGAAGGCTGTGCGGTCGCCACGCGCCGCGCGCGCCTCGTCTGTATCGCCCTCGACCTCCACCTCGGCCTTACCGAGGCTCTTGCGTAAGGGCGCCGGCGATTTCCTTGTCGAAGATGCGGGCCTGTTCCGGCGTCAACACCGCGCGCATCTCGAACACATGGGCGATGGTGGCCTTCTGCAAGGCGCCCATGGCGTCGTGGAAGTGGTCGACCGCGGCGCGGACCTCGGGGCTGTCGCCCTTGCTGGCGGCGATGGAGTCGGCCAGTTCGCGATTGGCGGCGCGGACATCGGCCTCCAGCGCGTCGCGCTGGACGGCGAAGCTCGCCTCGATCTGGTCCAGGCGGGCGTCTTGGTCGGCGGTCAGGTCCAGTTTCTGGTGCACGATGTCGTGCACGCTGGGGGTCTCGTGCTGCTTCATCATCCAGCCGGCCGCCAGCCAGGCGGCGCCGCCGCTGGCCAGGGCGGCCAAGACGACCGTCAGGGCGATGGACTTCCAGTTGGCGCTCATCCGCCGACCTCGAAGCGGGTCATCGGCGACAGACCAGCGGAGACGCTGAAAACCTGGATGTCCGACCGACCAGGCTTGAATGCCTGGCCCAGCATGCCGCCGTTGGTCACGCCGACCAGCAGGGCGACAGCCATGACGGCCAGGCGCACCTGGCTCATGCGACGCTGCTCCTGCCGCTCTTCGATCCGGCGCCAGACCCGGTTCTCCAGGCCCGCCAATCGTGAGGTCTCATCGGTTGAAGGCGGCGTCGCCAGCATGCGTTCCATGTCGTCTGTCATTCTGCGCCTTTCGCGGGCTCGATCCTTCATACGCGAGGCGACGCGTCTTCCCTTGGAAAGGAGCGCGTCGAACGGGCATGGTTCCGATAATGGCAACCTACGCCAAGTGGGGGGCGTGGCGAAAGATCGCGTCACGACCCAGGCTCGACGCCTAGAGGGAAGCGGGGGGCGGCTGGACGCCCATCACGGCGACGACAGCCAGGATCGCCAGCGCCATAGCGAACTCGATCACCAGGCTCTTTTTCAAATGCGGCATGGCCTGGCCCGCATCACGAGCCATCAAGGGCGCCAGACGGAATCGGTTGGCGGCCGCCAAACAGACCATCAGGCCAAACAGCGCCAGCTTGATCATCAGCAGGACGCCATAGGGGCTGGCGGTCAAACTCAGCGCTTTGGAGACGCCGACCAGATAGGCGCTGTTGATCAGCCCCGTCACGACCAGGGCGCCGACCGCCGCCGTACCGACCCCGGCGAATCCGGTCAGGCTGCGCGCCACGCCGGCGTCCCAGGCGGGATCGGCTGACGGTCGCCGCACGATCAGGACGGCGAAGGCCGCCAGGGCGCCGACCCAGATGGAGGCCGCTACGGCATGGGTGATGTCCGAGGCCAGGTGGATCAGATGTCCCGGCCCTTGCGTCGCTGCGCCGTGGCCGGTCCAGGCGAAACTGGCTGAGACGACGAGACCCAGCAGCGCCAGCACGCTCCACGCCAGCCGACCGGGACGCAGCAGCAGCGCCAACGCCAAGGCCAGAGCCGCCGCGAACATCCGCACGACCAACGCCTTGCCCAGCCCCATGCTCGTGACCATGAAGCCCAAGGCTTCCGGCTTGAGCGCTTCACTTAGGGAGCCCGCCATCATCGCGGTTTGAGCCAGCAGGGCACCGGGCGCGGCCACCATCAGGACTGCTGCGGCCCAGGCTATGGTCGGACGCGGCCAACGCAAGTTTAGCGGTCCGACCGCCCGCGCGCTGTAGAGCATAAAGGCGGGCAGGCCGAGCAGCAGCGCCCCGACGGCGTATTGCACCCCGCGCAGGACGACGATCCAGATCTCGACCATATCAGCGCACGGTGAAGTCGTAGCTGCCGGTCATGCGGTGCCCGTCGGTGGAGGCGATGCGCCAGTTGACGACATAGGCGCCAGCCGCAAGCGGACGCGCCAGGGTTCCCGTGATCGTCTTGCCGTCCTGGCTGACCTGGGTGCGAACCGTCGCCTTGGCGCCGGCGGCGTTGACGACGTCGAAGCTGGAGAAGGCCGGAGCGACGCGGTCGCTGAAGGTCAGGGTCACGACACGCGGCGATGCGACGGCCGACTTAGCCGCCGGCGTGGCGCTGACCAGGCGAGCGTGCGCCGCAGCCGGCGCCGCCGACAACAGGACGGCGGCAGAGACGGCGATGAAGGAAAGGGGATTCAAGGTGGACATGATCGTCTCCAGAGGGAGGCCGTTGAGGCTCTGAAGACAACTACGGACGAAACGGACGGCGCCCTTAAATGTCCGGTGCGGTGGAAAGACACTCCAACAGTCGTGTTGTGGGGAAACATCGCCGCCTGACGTGCATCGCTCAAAAAGCACGCAGAATGTAGGGCGATGAACGTGGCGGTGCTGCCAGTCCAATGCGAACTTGTCTCCACAAGAACTGCGCCTAGAAGGCGCGCGTCGGGTGCCCATAGGTCGCGCCATGGGACTGCTTCCTCCGAGCCGAAGTGGCGGTATCTATCGAGAAGGGGCTTCGTCGATCAGATCGAGGAGCAGCTTCAAACGCTCTCGCAGCGCCGGCACGTGAACGCCCGACAAGGCGGACCTTCGTCCTGAAAGCGCCAAGACGGTTTCGAACACGGCGTCCGAGGCGCGGATCAGGGACACGAGGTTTTCTCCGCTCGGGCCGTTGCGGCCTTCGAACCAGTTCCGCACGGCGCGTTCATTGGCGCTCGTAATCCGTCCGACCTCTTTTCGCGCTGAGGGCGTTGCCCCCCACTCACGCCGCATGGCCGTAGCGATCTGCTGCGGGAAGCTCTCCATCCTACGCCTCTTCCGTGTGAAAAGTTTTTCCTGTTTTGGACTGAACTTTTCAGTCCAATTTCTGAAACGACTTTCACGCCGAAGGGCGCTTACGGTGTCGGTCTAATCGTGCGGCCAAGGCGGCGAGCGACTTGTAGGGCGATGGAGCGATCGAGCGACCACGGCGGAGGTGTTGGCGGCAAGCTGATGCGTGCGGCTGAATACGTGCGCATGTCGACCGAGCACCAAAAATACTCCACCGAGAACCAGTCGGAAGCGATTGCGGCCTACGCCGCACGACGCGGCTTCGAGATCGTCAAAACCTATGTCGATGCAGGTAAGAGCGGTCTAAAGCTGGATGGGCGCGCTGCATTGCAAGGCTTGATCGCCGACGTGCGCAACGGCGTCGCCGACTTCGACGCCGTCATCGTCTACGACGTCAGCCGGTGGGGTCGATTTCAGGACGCGGACGAGAGCGCCTACTACGAGTTTATCTGTCGAGAGGCTGGCATCGCGGTGCACTATTGCGCCGAGCAGTTCGAGAACGACGGCAGTCTTAGCGCGACCATCATCAAGAGCATGAAGCGCGCGATGGCCGGCGAGTATAGCCGCGAGCTGTCGACCAAGGTGTTCGCCGGCCAGTGCCGGTTGATCACCCTCGGGTTCCGTCAAGGCGGACCGGCGGGGTTTGGACTGCGCCGTCAGCTGGTCGACGAGTTCTGTCGCCCTAAAGGGGAGCTGGCGCGTGGCGAACAGAAGAGCCTGCAAACGGACCGCGTGATCCTGACGCCGGGACCGCCGGCGGAGGTGGAGGTAGTGCGCCGCCTCTACCGGATGTTCGTCGTTCAGCGTCGTTCGGAAAGCGAGATCGCCGCCGTGCTCAACGCGGAAGGCGTAATGACCGATCTCGGACGGCCATGGACGCGATCGACGGTCCACCAGGTGCTGACCAATGAAAAATACATCGGCAACAACGTCTACAATCGACGCTCCTTCAAGCTGAAGGCCAAACGGGTTTTGAACACGCCTGACATGTGGGTGCGCAAAGACGGCGCTTTCGACGGCATCGTCGAGCCCGACTTCTTCGAAGCGGCGCAGCGGATCATCCAGGACCGCAGTCGGCGCTTCTCCGACGAGGAGCTGCTCGGCCAGCTGTCGGCGCTTCTGGAGCAGAAGGGCTGGTTGTCGGGGTTGGTGATCGACGAAGTCGAGGGCATGGCGTCGAGTTCGACCTTTCGTCATCGATTCGGCAGCCTGGTGCGCGCTTACGCCTTGATCGGCTACGCGCCGGCGAAGGATTTCCGCTACATTGAAACCAATCGCGCGTTGCGCCGCCTCCATCCGGATATCGTGGCCCAAGTGATCGCCGAGGTTGCGAAGGCCGGAGGGACGGCCGAGCGCGACGACGCCACCGACCTGATCACCGTCAACGCCGAGTTCACCGCCTCCATCGTGCTCGCTCGGTGTTGCGAAACCGCTGCTGGAGCGCTGCGATGGAAAATCCGCCTGGATCAAGGGCTCCGACCGGACATCACCATCGCCGTTCGGATGGAGGTCGGGAATGCGGAAATCCGCGACTACTACCTTCTGCCCTGGATCGAGGGCGGCGCCGATCCCAGCCTCAAGCTGTCGCCGGAAAACGGGGTGCGGTTGGACGCCTTTCGTTTCGACGACTTGGACGGATTTTACGACCTCACGCGTCGGACGGAGCTGCGAGCGGCATGAGTGATGTTCCCGATATCCTGATGATCCCGGTGAGCGCCATCACCGTTCTCAATCCTCGGGCGCGCAACAAGCGCGTGTTCCAAGAACTCGTGACCAGCATTGAACGGTTGGGCTTGAAGAAGCCGATCACGGTCAGCCAACGCCCCGGACGATCTCGCTATGATCTCGTCTGCGGGCAAGGAAGGCTGGAGGCCTTCATGGCGCTTGGCCAGGAATCGATTCCCGCTGTCGTGATCGACGCCGCCGAAGACGACTGTTTCGTCATGAGCCTGGTCGAGAACTTGGCTCGGCGACAACACACGCCGCTGGAATTGGTGCGCGCCATCGGCGCCCTGCGCGAGCGCGGCTACGGCCATGGGGAGATCGCGGCCAAGGTCGGCTTCAGCCGCGAATATATCTACGCCATCTGTTTCCTGCTGGAGAACGGAGAGGAAAAACTGATCTCTGCAGTGGAGCGCGGGGTCATTCCGCACACCATCGCCATGGAGATCGTCCAAGCCAAGGAAGGTGATGTTCAGCAGGCCCTTGCCCAGGCCTATGAAGACAAGTTGATCCCTGGAAATCAGATCTTGGCGATCCGCCGCATCATCGAACAACGCAACACCAGCGGAAAGGGCATGAACCCGCGCAGCCGTGGGGTTCGCCCCACTCAGCCGGCCACGCCGGAATCGCTGATCCGCACCTTGGAGCGCGAGACAGAACGTCAAACGGCGTTTGTTCGGCGGGCGGGGCTGACACGGTCGCGTCTCGACTTCGTCGTCAGCGCGCTTCAACACCTCCTGGCCAATGACCTGTTCGTCGCCCTGATGCGGGCGGAAGGATTCAACACCCTGCCGACCGCCTTGGCGGCGCGCATTGGACGGGAGCGCCTCTAGATGGAGCCGGTCCGGATCGCCTTTGAGCCGCGGGTTCGCGTGCTGTCGTTAGACAAGCTCCTGCCATCCAAGATCTTGCCGGCAGCGGTCATGGAGTCGGTGAAATACAAACGGATCGCCGCGTCTGTCGCGGAGGTCGGCGTGGTGGAGCCCTTGGTGGTGGCTCAGGCGGGCGCCGACGGCCTCTACACCCTGCTCGACGGCCATGTCCGCTTGAGCGTGTTGCAGGCCGGGGGAGAAACGGAAGCCCGTTGCGTTGTGGCTGCGGACGACGAAGCCTTCACCTACAACAAACGGGTCAATCGTCTGGCTCCGATCCAAGAGCATTATATGATCGTCCGCGCGATCGAGCGGGGCGTCTCTATGCAAAAGCTGGCGCGGGCGCTGAATGTCGATGTGGCGGCCATCCGTCAACGGCGACATTTGTTAAGCGGCATCCATCCCGACGTGGCCGAACTGCTGAAGGACAAGCCGGTCGGGATCAACGCCTTCCAGAAATTGCGGAAGATGAAGCCGATCCGCCAGCTGGAGGTCGCGGAACTCATGGTGTCGGCAAACAACTATAGCGCCAACTACGCCAAGGCCCTTTTAGTGACGACCCGACCAGCGGACTTGGTCAAACCCGATGCAGTGAAGAAGGCCGCCGGCGCCGACCATGTCGAGAGGGAGCGACTGGTGCGTGAGCTGGCGGTGGTGACCCACGACTATAGAGAGCTGGAGATTTCTTACGGCGACGACGCCTTGTTGCTGGTGATCGCAGCGGGCTTCCTGGAGCGTCTGCTGTCTCGGCGGCCCATCGAGCAGTTCTTGGCGACCGGGCATTTCGAGATGCTGGAGACCTTCCGGGGCGTCATCGCCGCCGTTTCGCTTGAGGCTTCGCCGGCGGCGGCCTGAGCGCCGGGATCAGGGGACCGGGACCCTTCAAGCGCCGGGACCATCGGAGAAGCCGTCGCGTGGGGCGGATCGAGGATGGCGGCGGGGATGACGGCGAACCCGTTCGGAGCCCGCTAGGCCGATCGCGATCAGATCGGTTGTCGATGAGAGGCGGCTGGGATGCGCGCGACGCGCGGCGCGTTTCGGCCGCCCTTACGGCCGTGAGGTCGGCTGACTTTTCTCTGGCCGCAACCGTTATTTCGCGGCCGGGGTATTCACAACCTTAGTCGGAGCCGCGACGATTGGGTCCGGTCGGCAAGGCGCATCGGGGGCGGTGCGCACTATGCGGACGCGTTTACGCTGGGGGCGTGATGAGAAGAGAATACTCGTTTGAAGAGCGCTATCAGCGGGCGTGTCTTCGCGCTGCGATGAATATTCGCGGACTATGGGAGGAGAAGGGGAGTTCGGACACGCGCTTGATTGAGGGGCTGCTTCTCCCCGACGAGTTCACCGTGGTCGGACAGTCGCATGCGTTCGACACGAAAGGGCGACGTGAGCACGTTATTCCTCGGCTCGTTGTGATCAAAGAAGTCCACGACATGCTGGAGCGCGGTGCGACGGATGCTCAGATCGCGGCCTTTATCCGCGATCACGTGAAGATCGTTAGGATCTCCGCCGAAGAGTGTTTGAGACTCGACCGAAAGGATCAGCTGGATTTGCGTCAGCGCATGCCGATGGGGTGGGCGTTCGGCGATGACATCTATGCGAGGCTATCAGCGGCGGACATCGAGTGGGTGTCGATGAACGGAAGCGAAGCTCCGCCGGGATAGAGTATGGTCCTACCGTTGCCTTGGACGACTTTTGCGCGTGGCGCTGCTGGATCTAGTCGGGACTGCTCGCCTTGAGCGCCGCGATGAACTGAGGGGCGGCGCCGGCCTCCTGGGCAAGGGCGACGACATTGGCGAAGTGGTCGCTGAGGGAGAACAGGTCAGGCTCGATCAATGCGCCGTTGTAGACGTCCCAGACTTGGCCGCCCTGATGAAAGAGGCCGCTGTAGCGCTTGAAGGGGCGGCCGAAGCCCGGCGCGCCTTCAGCGAAGCAGTCTGTCGATTTGGAGACGCCCTTCAGCAACATTCGTTCGTCCTGATGGAATGCTGTGGCGACGGTGTGGTGCATCACCCATGCAAAAGTCGGCATGAGTTCCTGTTCTTGGCCGCCCTTGCGCACCTCAAGCCAGCGCATCGAGAGAACATTGACTGGCACGGTATGCTCGATGTGCACGGTTTGGCCGCGCTTTTTACCGATGCGTTCATCGCTCGGAAGTTGGATGAAGGCCTGGGTTCGGTAGAGCGCGCCCGCGCATTTTCCGGCCGACGAGCTTTCCATAGCCATCCAGCCAAACCGGTCGTGAAACTTGCGAAGATCGTTGCTGATCGCCTTCTTGTCCGTCGGGCCCTTGGCTAGTCGATCAAGCTGAAGGAAGCGGGCGACGCAGGGGTTTGGCGTTTTGGCGAAAACGCGTTTCCAAGTTTCAAGAAGCTGAGTGCGCTCGTTCGGAAGCGCGGTTGAAAGGTCGTCGGTCACATCATCCCCCTGAGCGTTAGGTTGCTGAGTGACGTAACCGGGTTCTGTGCCCCGTCTAGCCTTTGGCTCAATCGTGCGACCGAAACTGGCGTATCTGTGTGTTGCTACTGGGCTCTGGAAGAAGGCGCGCGCGGCGCCGGGGCAGGGAGGCGAAGACATGGACCAGGCTATGGACGCCGTCTCTGGCGGGAGCGTCGTCACTTTGGTGCGCGGCGCGCGTCGCTACGGATTGTCGAAATCGAAGATCGCGGCCTTCGAGCAGTGTCCGCGTAAGCTCTGGCTGTCGAAGCACAGGCCGGAGGCGGCCCTGGTCGACGACGGGGCTGAAGCGCGATTTGCGACCGGCCATGAAGTCGGCGAAATCGCCTGCGGCCTGTGGCCTACGGGCGTGATGGTCGAGGCCGAACCTGATCTGGCCGCGGCGGTGGCGCGCACGCGCACCCTCATCGATGAGGGCTGGTCCGAGCCTATTTTCGAGGCGACATTTGAGCACGACGGCGTCCTGGTTCGGGTCGACGTGCTGTTGCCTATGCGGGACGGATGGGCGATCGCCGAGGTGAAGAGTTCGGCGGGGGTGAAGGACTATCATCTCGGGGACCTGGCCACCCAGGCGTGGGTGGTGGCCCGGTCGGGGACGCCTGTGCCGTCGGCCTGCATCCGCCATATCGACAGCAGCTTCCGGCTTCAGCGCGAGGGGGACTACGCGGGTCTTTTCCGGGATGCGGAATGCCTGGACCTCTTGGCCGATCTGATCGCGGATCGCGATGCGATCGTCGCTAGAGCCCGGGCCGTTCTCGCCGGCGATGAGCCCGATGTCAGAGCTGGCGAACATTGCGCCCGTCCGTTCGCTTGCGAGTTTTCGAGCTATTGCGCCCGCCATGATCCTCCCGGCCCCGATTGGCCCATCAGCCTGCTGCCGCGGACTGGAAGGGCCATCGCCGCGCGTTGGGCCGAGGAGGGCCTGTTCGACCTGAATGATCTCAAGCCGGGCGTCCTGGCCAATGCGGTGCATGAACGCGTGCGTGAAGCGACTGTGACGGGAGAGGCCTATCTGGATCGCCAAGGGGCGATCGAGGCGACGAAGGGGTGGGCCTGGCCGCGCGCCTATCTTGATTTCGAGACCATTGGACCGGCCGCGCCGCGGTGGGTCGGTTGCAGACCGTTTCAGCAGATTCCGTTTCAGTTCTCGTGCCACATCGAGGCCGAAGGCGGCGAGATTATTCACACGGGCTTCCTGTCGATCGACGGCGGAGATCCGCGGCGCGCCTGCGCCGAGGCCCTGGTCGTTCAGTTGGGCGCCGAGCGCTGCGGCGCGATCATCGCCTACAACGCCGCGTTCGAAAGACGCTGCGTTCGCGACCTGGCCGAGGCCTTCCCGGATCTGGCGCAGGCTCTGATCGAGATCGAGGCCAGGATCGTGGATCTGCTGCCGGTGACGCGCGAGGTCTATTATCACCGCGACCAGAGGGGGAGTTGGTCGATCAAGGCGGTCCTGCCCACGATCGCGCCTGATCTCGCCTATGACGATCTGGAGGTGAAGGACGGCGGCGCGGCCCAGCAGGCCTGGTTCGAGGCGGCCAGGGCCGAGACGAGCAATACGCGCCGGGACCAACTCAAGGCGGGGCTGGAGACCTATTGCGAGCGCGACACCGAGGCGATGATCGTCTTGCTGCGGCGACTGACCGGCGCCGGGCGGGTCGACGGGCCGGGGGTGGGGGCGAGGCCATGATCGGTGAGGGGTGTTACGGACAAGGCTTGCCACTCTCAGCAGTGCTATGGCACAGCGATCATTGCTACTTCGGGGGGCTAAAAATGACAATCTATCAAAAGGTTTGCGTCGCATCCGCGGCGCTGGCCTTGACGGTCGGCGCAACCTGGGCGCCGCCCGCCTTGGCGACCGACATGGCGGCGCAACAGGCTGAGACCGTCCAGCGTGCGGGTCTGAAACGGCGCGTGGCCGTCGGGCGCTTCACCAACAGCACGCCTTACGGCCGCCTGCTGCAATCGCCGGGTCAGGCGGATCCGATCGCGACCCAGGCCAGCGACATGCTGGTCAACGCCCTGACGTCCTCGCAGCACTTCTTCGTCTTCGAACGGGCGGATCTGACGGCGCTGAACGCCGAGCGCCTGATTTCGGAGGCGACGGCCCAGAATCTCGTGGGCGTCGACGCCCTTCTGTTGGGTTCGATCACGCAGCTGGGCCGACGCAACGAGGGCAAGCAGGGCTTCTTGAACTCCCAGCGTCGCCAGGCGGTCAACGCCACGGTCGAGATCCGTCTCGTCGATGTGCGCACGGGGCGGGTCTTCTTCTCGACCTCGGGCTCGGGGGAGGCCACGACCGAGACGGGTGAAGTCGCTGGTTTCGGCACCCGTGCGGGCTATGACTCGACCTTGAACGATCGCGCCGTGGCCGCCGCCATCGCCGACACCATGACCAATGTCATCAATCAGTTGCAGCAGCGGGCCTGGTTCACCGACGTCCTGCGCGTATCGGGCGAGACGGTGTTCGTGAGCGGCGGCGCTAGCCAGGGTCTGCGCGTCGGCGACCGCTTCCGCGTCGAGACCCCGGGCGAGACCGTGGTCAGCGCCCAATCCGGCCTGCCCATCACCCTGCCTGGGTCCGTCGTGGCTGAAATCGAACTGACGGGCTTCTTCGGCGACGCCCCGGACGCGGAGGGCTCGACCGCCCGTCTGGTCAGCGGCGCCCTGCCTCAAGACATCACTGGCCTGCGGGTCACGGAGATCAAATAGATGAGACTGAAGACACTGGCCCTCGTTGCGCTATGCGCGGCGATGGCGACGGGCTGCGTGCAGAACTACGCCGAACGCGAGGTCGCCCAAGGCGCGGCGGCGGGCGTGCTGGTGGTGACCAACGCCCCGCCCGAGGCGCGCCTCATCGTCGATGGACGCGATCTCGGCGCCGTGGCCCAGTTCGAGGCGGGCGCGCCCCTGACCACGGGACGTCACGACATAGCCATCGAAAACGGCGGACGTCGCCTGCACGCCCAGGCGGTCTTCGTGTCCGCCGGCGCGCGCGTCGCGGTGACGGTCCCATGAGGCGCCTGGTATCGCTCGCGGCCCTGGCCGCCCTCATGGCCGTCGCGGCCTGCGCCCCCACGAGCCGTTTTGAATGGGGCGCCTATGAGCCGGCCCTCTACGCCTATTCGCAAAGCCCCGAGCGACGCGACGTCTATCAGACGGCGCTGGAACAGGCGATCGAGCGCGGTCGTGCGCGCGACGCCGTGGCGCCGGGTCTGCTGGCCGAGTTGGGCTATCTCCATCTGGAAGCGGGCGACGCAGCGACGGCGCTGAAGCTGTTCCAGGAGGAGCGGACGCGCTTCCCGGAGTCGGCCCAGTTCATGGATCGGATTATTCAGAAGATCGACGGCGGGACGGCCGTGGCCGGAGGGGGCAACTGATGCGACGTTCAACACTCATCGCCGCAGCGGCGGCCCTGGCCGGCTGCGCTGCGCTTTCCGCCTGCGTCACCGCGCCGACCCCCAAGAGCTATGGGGCTCTGAGGGCGGCCAATCCTCGCAGCGTTCTGGTCGTGCCGGCGCTCAACTCCACAGTGAATGTTGATGCGGCCGATTATTTCGTCTCGACGATTTCTCGTCCGGTCGCTGAGCGCGGCTACTATGTCTTCCCCGCCCACATGGTGAAACGCCTTCTGGACGACGAAGGCCTGTCTGACGCCGGCTTGGTGCACCAGGCTGACGCCTCTCAGTTCGGAGGCCTGTTCGGCTGCGATACGGTGATGTTCGTGGAGATCCAGAAGTGGGAGTCTCAATATATCGTCATTTCGACCTCCACTAATGTGGAGTTCGACTATACGCTGAAGAGCTGCCGCACGGGCGAAACCTTGTGGTCTAACAGCCAGGCTCTGTCTTACAGTCCTCAGGCGTCGAGTTCGGGCAATCCGCTTGCTGATCTGCTGGTCCAGGCGATCGCTGCGGCGGTCGAAAAGGCCAAGCCCAACTATATTCCTCTGACCCAGCAGGCCAACCTCTTGGCCACCCACGTGGCGGGGCAGGGCTTGCCGGCGGGGCCCTATCTGCCGGCCCAGCATCAGGCCGATCAAAAGACCTTCCCCAACTAAGGAAGGGCAGGGCCGATCCATGCGGATCGGCCCGCTCGTTTCAACCTGGATTTCGCCTGCGTGGGGCTGGGGCGACTGAGTTCGCCGTGTCTGGCTGCCGGCTTTAGGCGACGTCTAAGCCAGGCTGGAGGAGAGCGTGATGAGGCCAGCATGCGTCTGCGCGCGGCTGAGCCTTTAGCGCCAGAGCGTGTCCAACGGCGTCTCGTCGATTTCATTGTCTTCAGGCGTTGGTGACCGCCACAGCCTGGATCGCCGTCTTCGGCCGCCGATAGGATAGAGGCATGCAGTTTTGGACAGCGACGTTCCGTAGGTCTGGGACGGGATACGTGATTTCCCATATAATTGCCGTTGCGGCCTTAGTTCTTGCGGCGTGCGGGGCCAGTCCTGCGGTCACGTCGAGCGACTCGGCGCCGATGGTTGTCGATGGCGACACCCTGACGATCGATGGCGAGAGGATCAGGCTCTGGGGCGTGGATGCGCCCGAACAGGACCAAACCTGTCGCCGCCACGGTCAGGATTATCGCTGCGGCGAGGTCGCCAGTCAGGCGCTGCGCGAATGGATCGGCCAGAGCGCGGTTTCCTGCGTTGAGGTCG
Organism: Brevundimonas sp. RM1; assembly: GCF_052907225.1. Lineage (NCBI taxonomy): Bacteria > Pseudomonadati > Pseudomonadota > Alphaproteobacteria > Caulobacterales > Caulobacteraceae > Brevundimonas > Brevundimonas sp. RM1. The sequence goes on along the minus strand of NZ_JBRERY010000010.1, from coordinate 22,674 downwards.
AGAAGGATCAATACGGCCGCAGCGTCGCCCGGTGCGCCGTTGACGGTCAGGACATCGGCGCTTGGATGGTGTCGCAGGGTCTGGCTCTGGATTATCGGCGCTATAGCGCCGGGGTCTACGCCCGGGATGAGGCGTCGGCGCGAGCGGCCGCGAGGGGCCTGCATGCTGGGACGTTCGAGCCGGCGTGGGCGTGGCGAGCGGCGCGCCGGAATGACCGTCCAGAACAGGCGCCGCCCCAACCGGCTTGCGCTATTGAGGGCAATATCAACGCCAAGGGCGCGCGCTACTATCATGCGCCGGGCATGCGGTCTTACGCCCGCACGCGGATCGACGAGACGGCCGGCGAGCGCTGGTTTTGTTCGGAAGCCGAGGCCCGGGCGGCGGGGTGGGTTTCAGCGCCGGGTCGTTCCTAATCCTTCTCCTCGGGCGACTGTGCACGGGGCCATGGGGGCCCGCAAAGGTGGGGCAAAAAGAAACTCCGACGCTGGGACGTCGGAGTTGATGCAGGGCGAATGCGCGCCGGACGACCCGGCGTCTGTTTTTGAGGTGATCGTTTAGAGATCGACGGGTCGGGCGCTGGACGCGGTGGCGTCGGCGGGGACTTCGACGCCGCCGCGGCTGAGCAGGGTGCGCATGGGGCCGACCATCGAGCGCGTGGCTTGGACCTGGTCGCCCAGCAGGCCGGCGGCGGCGCGCAGGCTGCCCAGCTTGGTAAGCTGCATGGGGTTGGACTGCAGGCCGCTGATCAGGCTTGGCGCCTGCTGACCCAGAGCGACGTTGCGCATCATGCCGATGGTGAAGTTGTAGGCCGCGTTGACCATCAAGGCGCGCTGTTGGGCGTTGGCCGCGTCGTACTTCGCCTGCCAGGCCGCCGCATCGGCGGCATTGGCGTTGACGGTGGCGACATCCGCCTCGAACTCGGCCTTGTGAGCTTGGAGGTCACGCGGTGACGACGCCCCCTCGATGGCCGTGATGCGGGCCTTGATGGCGTCACGGTCGGCGTCTTGCGATGCGGCGGCGGCCAGAAGCGCCGCGGAGGTCATGACCAGCTTGGTGGTCTCGATCGTCTCGCTCAGAAAGGCGTCCGGGTCGCCGGCCGAGGCACTCGCGCCGCCGGGCGCGAGCTTGCGCAGGGCGCCCAGTTGGGCGTGGGCCGAAGAGGCGACGCCGGAGGCCGCAAGGGTGGCGGCCACAGCGACGGCCAGGAGGGACGAGGTCTTCATGGAAGTCTCCAAGTGAGGTTTGGGTTTAGGGGGCGGGGGTCAGGGCCTTGGCCGCGCGCAGGGCGAGGTCCGAGGCGAAGTCGGCCAGGTCGATCTGAACCGAAAGATCCTGATGCGCGGCGTCGGCGTCAGCCGGGACGGCGGTGGCGGTGAGGGTCTGCTGCAGGCCTTGGGCGCCGACCCTTTGATCGTTCCGCTTCAGAACATAGCCGACCGTCAGGTCATAGGTGTTCTGGACGAAGCTCTGACCCGAGCGCTTCTGCCCAGTCTGCGTCAGATTGTGAACCGCTTCGAAGCAGAGGTTGGCGGGGCGAGCCGTCAGAGCCTTGACCTCACGGTAGTCCGGAGAGAGCGACGCGAGCGCCAGAGGCGCAGCTTCCTCGGCGAAGCGCGACGCCTGGACCGCGCCGGGGAAGCCCGCGGCGAAGCGATTGAAGCTGAGGGCCTGGAACAGAGGCTGTTCCGCGCCGCGGAAGGCGACGGCGGTCGCGCAGGGGGCGTAGCGGAAACGCGATGCGGAAAGCGAGCCGACCGTGTCCTGAACGACTTGATCGCCTCGGCGAACCCGGGCGACCTCGACGCCGGATTGTCGCGCCTTGGCGACGCCGTCGCCGAATTCGACGACTTCCAGCGCCGCCACCGGCGCCCAGACCTCGCCCTGAACGCCGGAGACCCGGCCGATGGCGCGCACGACGTGGGCGTTCTGGCCCAGACCGAGGGCGCCGGCCGGGTCGGTGATCACGACCTCGCCGTCGTCGGCCGAAGCGACCGCCAGTCGTACGCGAGACGGCGTGAAGCCGGCTTTGAGGACCTGAGCGGCCTGTCGCATGGCGTTGCGGACGGCCACATCCCGGCGCTGAGCGGTCGACGGCGCCATGCCGTCCGTGATCTCGTCGATCTGCTGGTCCTTGCCTTCGACGGCGAAGACCACGCGGCCGTCATGATCAATCACCTCGAGGAAAACCCGGGCGTCTTGAACGCGGCGCTCGACGCTGGGCACATTGGTGGGCGCTTGCAAAGGCTCTAGCGGTGCGACGGTGAGGCGCAGAAAGTAGTCGGGCAGGGCCGGCGGACGGCTTTCGACGCCCGCGGCGGTCAGCTGCGGCGCGCGGATGGCGGATGCCGCGGGATTGATCGGCATGAGGGCGAAGCCGCCGGCGGCGGCCAAGGCTTCTTCCATGATGGCGGCGGCGTAACCGGGCGGAACGTCGGGCGCGGTGTCCGCCACCACCACCAGCAGGGAGGGACGGGTCAGGGCATCGAGGGGTTGGGCCACATAGCGCGACAGGCTCTGCCCCACGCTGAGCGTATCCAGAGCCGGGGCCACCAGGGCGTAGTGGGCGTCGGCGAAGACCACGCGGGCGTCGGCGCCGATCTGGTCGCCGGGCCGCAAGCCCTTCTGCAGGCCGGCGTCGACAATATAGAGGTCGCCGTGGCGACCTCGAACCTGAGCCGTGACCGCGCTCGGTTGGAAGCGGGCCTTGGCCTCATCGACCAGGCGCACCAGGGCGGCGTCGAAATGGCGGTCGAACTGAGCCGCCGCTTCCGCCTGATAGGTGTTGCGCCCCATCAGGCCCTGGACGTTGGTCGAGACCGTGTGGGCGAACATGACCTCGCCGGTCAGGACATTGGTCATCAGCAGGGTCGCCGTGATCGGCATGTGGGCCTCGACCACGCTGGGACGCGGCACGGTCCATAGATCGGCGCGCGACACATGCAGGGAGGCGACCAGGGTGCGCGACATGAGGGTCTCGCGCGTCATCCCTGAAGGCGGCGGGGTCGAGAGGTCGCGCGCCACCTGGTCCTCGCCGAGGCGGTCGGCGATCAGGGCGTCGAAGCGCTGGCCCCAGTACTGGCGCCGGTCGATCGGCGCGAGCTTGTCGCACAGAGCCGGTGAAATCAGATTGTCCGTTCGGCCCGAGGTTCCGCAGGCGGAGTCCTCGGGCCCGAACAGACCTGGGATCGGGTGAAGGCGAAGGCCGCTCTCGCCGGCCGACGCGACGGTCGGCGCGGCGACGGCTGCGGCCAAGAGCCAAGACGCGAGGCGCGACATTAGCAGCCGTTCAGGCAGAGGATGACCTGCTGGGGCGCCGTTTGCGACTGCATGGCGGCGAAGGCGGGGTTGCCGCGCAGGCGTTGGAACAGGGCCAGGTGCAGCGGCGTGGACCCCGAATATTTGACGTGGATGTTGATCTGACGCGCGTCCTGTCCAAGGAAGGCATGCTGATCGACGCCTGGGATGGCGCCGAGCGCGTCCAGGAGATCGGCCTGAACGCCCATGTTCAGGTCGTTTCCGCGCAGCGTCAGGGTGTATTCGGCAGGGGCCGACGCGGACTGGACGGCTGAGGTTTGAGCGCGACTGACATTGCGCCATTCGCGTTGGATCTGCGGGCCGAGGGCGGCCGCGACCTGGCTGGCCAGAACCGCGGTCAGGCGGTTTTCGCAGTCGGAACTGTTGCGGCCGACGCCGGTCGCTTCGCGGAAGGCGGAGCCGACGTTCTGGCCGGTGGCGGTGCTGTAGGCGTCGGCGTTGAAGGCGCCGGTGCATTCGACCTCGCCGGTCGCGGGGTGGCGGCCGCCATGATTGATCTCCAGGGCGCCCGACATGAAGAAGGGCGCCGACTGGCTTTGGGCGTACTGGAAGAAGGCGTTCAGCTTGCCGCTGGCTTGCAGCTCGGTGAACAGCGGGGTCGGGCCGGGCTGGAAAGCCGCCATCAGCGGCGTGACGCTGGCGGTGCCGATGTCGTAGTTGACCAGGCCTTCGGTCAGAGCCGAGACGGCCGCGCGGCCGGTGGCGCTGTTGGCGGCCGACTGGAAGGTGATGCGCTGACGGAAGCGCACATCGTCATGGGTGCTGGCCTCGATATTGGTGCGGTCGATCAGCGCGGTGTCGCTGGAGGAGGCGGAGGACGAACGCGAGCGCTGGGCGCTGGAGCTTCTGCCCGATCCGCTGACGGCGACCGAGCCGCCCCGACCGCTTGCCGCGCCGGCGTAACGGCCTTGCGAGGATTGGCCCGATGCGGACGAGGACGACGACCCGGAGCGTTCGCGGTTGCTGTAGGCCAGGGCCGATTTGTCGCTGAAGGAGGAGCCGCTGTCGCGATCATATTCGGTGACGATCTCGGCCGGTTGGCTGAAGTCCGGCGCCACGCCGATGGCCTCGTCGATCATGACCACGATGCGTTGCTGTTGACCGCCGCCGCGGCGCGAGGAGGAGGCGAGGCCCAGATCATCCAGAGCGCTTTGGAACCATTGACGGTCGATGCTGGCCGACAGGGTGACGTTGAAGGCGTTGCCGACCCGTTCGGAGGAGCGATCGACGATCATGTCGTTGCGGATCTGGACCGCCAACTGATCGACCATCTCCGGCGTCAGTTCGCCCATGCGTTCGGCGCCGAGGACCTGGCGGGCGAAGGCGCGGACCACATCGGCCTTGGCCAGGGCTTCGGCCTGGGCCCGCACGGCGTTCGCGTCGCGGGTGACCGGCGCGGAGCCGCTGCCGGAGACGACGTTGGACGTTTGGGCGAAGGCGACGGAGCTGATCGCCGCCAGGGCCACGGCGGCGAAGCAGGAGGTTTTGAAGGTCATGAGAAACTCTTAGGGACGGGTGTCGAGGACGACGTCGCCGGCGCGGATGACGTCGCCATTGGCGCTTTCGATGATCTCCACGTCGCCGGCGCGGATGCGGCTGGTCGGCGCAGCGGGCGCCTTGCCCGCCCGGCGCGGGCGGTAGGCGGCGAGCGCCTGATGGTCGCGCACCGTGTCAAAGGCGGGGTCCGCGAGAAGGGCGCCGACGTCGGGCAGGCCAGCGGCGACCGCGCGCTGCAGGGCGGCGGCGGACGCTTCCGCGTCGCCGAGGCGCGCCTGGGCGCGGGCGGCGGCGGCGTGCAGGCGGGCGTCGCCGGGGTATTGCGCTTGCGCCTCAGCGGCCAGGCGGGCGGCTTCGCCGTAGTTCATGCGCGCCAGACTGTCGTCGATCGCGGCCAGGCGGCTGTCGGCGTTGGCCTCGGCCGCTTCAGAAGCGGGCGGCGCCTCGGGCTTGTTGCAGGCCGCCAAGCCGAAGGACGCGAGCGCCGCGGAACAAAGGAGCGTCGGAAGAGAGAGACGAAACGCCATGGACAGCTCAAGATCCTCTTGAAATTGCGGCGTTCTTAGCGCGGCCGCGACGAAAGCTTCGCTTTAAAGTCTTAGCTTGGCGTTATCGCGACGATCAATGTTCTTTAAAACTTGTCCACGGTTTCGGGGCCTGGCGGAGGGGCGCAGACGGCTGTCCGGGCAGGGGCGCTGTCTTCCGCAGCGGACGGTCCTTGGTCACAGCGGGATGAAGGTCCGCCGCTTCCAGACCGTGGCTTCGCGGGCGATCAGGGCAGCCTTTCGACGCGCCGTCGCCGGATGAAACAGAGCCGCGTTCGGTGACAAGGGCGGCCGCCCGGCCTCAAAAAAGGGGCGGCTCGGGCGCGGGCCCGACAAGGGGGGGCGCTGGACGCCGCAACCGAACCGCCCGGCCAGGCTTGAGCCGTGACAAGCGATCAAGCCATGGAACGCGGCGCCGCGCGACCCCTAAAAATCGAGGTTCTTTCGAGGGGCGCGGCGCCCGCCCTGCGCGTCAGCGGTCGGCGAGCATCACCAAGACGGGCGTTTCGGTTTCGGCGCGCACCTGGGCCAGCCAGTCGCGGGGCGTGACGCCCCTCTGCTCGAGGTCCGCCAGGGGCGCTGCGCGGGTTAGGGCGGCGGCCTCGCGCTGGCGCATTTTGCGCACCGTGTCGCGCACCGCCTCGTTGGCGCGGGCTTGCGCCAGAGCCCATTGGCGCGTGCCGGGCGGCGCATCGCTCTTCCTTTGTTCGATCCGGCTGAGATCGGCCAGGCCGAGGCCGCCGGTCAGCCGCTCCAGGCTTCGGGCGCCGTCGGCCGCCGCCTCGCGGGCGGCCTGGGTCTCGTTGCCGGCGATCAGGGCCGAGACGCGAAGGGCGGCGGTGAGCGCCAAGGCGTCCAAAAAGGGATCGGCGAGCGCATAACGTCGGGCGTCGCCGGCGAGCATGCGATCGGCTCGCAGTTCAAAGCGCGCCTGGTGGTGCAGCGCGGCGCGCGCCACCTCTCGCCAGCGGCTTTCCGCGGCGGCGTCCGACAGGCGCCACGCCTCGTCCGCGCTTCGCGCCAGCGCCTGGATTTCGACGAACTCGAGATCGACGGCGTCTTGCTGGATCTGGTCGATCTTGCTGCCGACGTCGGCGATTTGGTCTGACAGCGCGTCGACCGCTTTGCGCACCGCCTCGATCCGCGCCGACATGACGGCGAAGCCGACCAGGGACACGCCGAGACCGGCGGCGCTGACGGCGAGGTTCGCCGCCCCCAGGGTTTGCAGCACGGCCATGCCGGCCTCCAATCGCTTGACCCCGGCGCGAATGAGCTCGCCTTGGACCAACTGGCCCAGATCGGCGGCGATGCTGACCGGGGCGAGGACGGGGTTTCCGCTCTGAAGCGCGCGTGGCGCCGCTTCTTGCAGAAAGCCGACGATCCGGCCGTTGGCGGCTTGGCGGATCGTGGATCCAAACAGGCGGTACTCGCCGGTCGCCAGGCCGTGCAAAAGAGGGCCGGGAATCTCCCGCAGCAAGAGCCCGCCGATCGCGCCGGCGATCATGACAAGCTGACTCGGCTAGCGTGGGCGGTTTCGTCAATCAGGCCGATGAGCTGCGAGAGCGGGTCACAGCCCGCCTCGTCGTTCATCCAGGCCCGCTCGAGCCGCTTGGCCGCGGCCGCCCGCAGCCGGTCGACCATCTTCAGCCTTTCAGTGACGAGCTGGTCCGCCGCCGCGCCGGCGCTGTCGATCACCCCCGCCGCCTGCTTGCGCAGGCGGCTCGGCAGGTCCGTGAGCCAGGCGGACGGGGCCACGGCGGCAGGGAGCGAGGCGGCGGGCGGCGCGGGGGTCTCTTCGCTCGCCGGCGCCGAGGCGGCCTCGAGCGTCGCCGAAGCGGCGCTCGGAAGATCGAGCTTGGCGTCGCCAAGGCCCTGGGACAGCGTCGTGAGGCGCTCGGAGATGGCGACCAGCTCTTGCGCGGCCGCAGACAAGAAGTCCGGCAGAGCCTGGTCCAAGGCCGCCGTCATCAGGGCGTCGATGCGGGTCGTGGCCAAGGCCGACGGGAAGAAGGCGTCGCGGGCGGTGGCGTCGTGAAGATCGCGGTCAAAGGCCGCGCGGGCGTCGACGGCCTTCAGGTTGAACAGCGCCGCCGCGGCCGTCATCTGCCGGTCGCGCCATTCGGCGACGGCTTGCCTTTGATAGCCCAGGTCCATCTTCTCTCCCCCTCGACGATTAGGACGTGTCGAACCTTCGCCATAACGGGGATTCGCGGGGGCGCAACCGGGCGCCGCTCGGGCGGGGCTGCGGCCCAGGCGGCATAAGATCTGTTAGACGCGCCCGGTTCGTCTCTCCCCGGTCAGCGGCCGGGCTGCGTCGAGTCCCCGATCGACGAGAGGCGCGCGAACGGCGCTGCGCCGTTCCGCAGCGGATTCCTCGCCGCGGCCTGATCCAAGGCCCAGCTCCGCCAATCGGCGTAGTCCGCCGCGGCCGCCGCCGCCGAGCCGTCCGCGGCGGCGACATAGGCCCGGATCGCCTGGGCCTGCGCATGGCGCTCGGCCTGGGCGACGAGCCTCGCCGACAGCGCCGTTTGCGCTTCGCGATAGGCCCGGCGCTTCTGGCGGGCCGTCTCCGCCGCGGCGCGCCGCTCGGCCTCTAGCGCCCGAAGACGCCGCCGCTCGGCCAGTTCCGCCAAACCCGCCTCCAGACTGGCGACGATGGCCGGCAGCTGCGCCTCCAACGGCGTGGCGCGCTCGTGGAATTCCGTCGGAACCGACAGAGCCTCGCGGATCTTGCAGACCAGATCGCCGGCGGGAACGGTCGCGCGCACCGTCGGACGCTCTGGCCGCCAGCGTCGTTCTTCGGCGGTGGCGGGGCGGGACGCGACCTTGCGACGCTCATAGAGGGTGAAGGTCAGGGTCTCGCCGTTCGCCTTGACGGTCAGCCCTTCTGGGCCGCAGGCGACCTCGCATCGGCGGCGCGCCAGCGCCGTGAGCAGGGCACTGGTGAGGCGCAGACGGCGTTGAGCCAGAGGCGCGCTCAGATCCGCCAGCCCCTCCAGGCCCCAACCCCCCCGGCGATGCCGGCGGCGGTCTCGGCGTTGTCAGCGATCCAGCGGCGCACGATCGGATGGGCGCGGCGCAGGTCGCCCGGGACCGGGATGGCTTCGGCGTCCGTCGCGGCGGGGGCGGGCGGGCGCTTCTTCGGCGGGGCGATCACCACCTGCTCGTCGCCGGGGCGCGGCGGCAGAGGCGGGCGCGGCGGGGTCGGCTTGCCGTGCTGCCGCTTGGCCCAATAACCGCGCGGCGGGACCGGAACGCCGGCGACGCGGCAGGCCTTGGCCAGGCCGACGTCGGACACCTCCAGGCTCCGCGCCACGGTGCGGATCGGTTCGGTCCAGACGCGGTCGTAAAGATCTCGGCGGGTGAGGACGTGGTGCGGCATGGCGGATACCGTTCGGTGAGACTCGGCGGCTAGCATGGGACGTCAACGCCGCTCGGGGGAAGATTGATGGCCATCACCACCACGCCAGGCTACGTCAATGGTCGGGGCCAGGTCGTCCTCGGCCCCACGGGGCGGCCTGGGACCGACTACGGGCAGAGCATCTATGTCTTGTCCTGCGGGCGGTGCGCCCACGTCTACGGCGCCAACGGCTCCGATATCCATGCGCGACGCTGCCCAAACTGCGACGGCGGCGCGCCGGGGTTCGACGTCTCAGCCGAAGACGTCCTGGAAGCTGGCGCCCCGGCGTCGCGCGCCCGCAATCCGAACTGGACGCGCGACGAGCTGATCTTGGCGTTGGATCTCTACTTCGATCACCCCGCCGCGGATCAAACGCATCCGGAGGTGAGGGCGCTGTCGGCGCTGTTGAACCAATTCTGGGCGCAGGTCGGCGGCGCGACCTCCGCCACGCTGCGCAATCCGTCCGGGGTGTCGATGAAGCTGAGTAATTTCCAGCGGCTGGATCCGACGTTCCAAAGCCGCGGGAACAAGGGCTTGGCCAATGGGGCGCAGCGTGATGTCGAAATCTGGGACGAGTTCTCCGGCGATCGCGCCCGCCTCAGCGCCGTGGCCCTGGCCATCAAGGCGGCCCTCGCCCAATCCCCGGGTCTTGTGACGCAGGCGGACGATGAAGAGGCGGAGGCGGCCGAAGGCGCTGTGCTGACCCGCCTGCATCACTATCGCGAACGCGATCGGGGTCTGGTCAAAAAGCGCAAGGCGCTGGCGCTGAAGCGCCATGGGCGTTTGGCGTGCGAAGCCTGCGATTTCGAGTTCGGCGTCGCCTACGGACCGCGCGGCGACGCCTACATCGAGGCCCATCACACCCAGCCGCTGGAAACGCTCGATCCGAGCCAGCCGACCAAGGTCAGCGATCTGGCCCTCCTGTGCGCCAACTGTCATCGGATGGTGCACGCCAAAAGGCCGTGGCTGTCGCTGGCGGAATTGAAGGCGCTGATCGCTGATCGCTGATCGCTGGGCGCTGCCGCGAGGAAGGGGGCGACGCGGGCTTCGCCGGCGCTCAACGACGTCCGGCGGCCATCTCGCTCCGTCGGGTCAAAGCCCCAATGCTGGGGGCGTCGCTCATCGCGCTCGGGGCTCGAAGCGGCTTGCCGTGGAGCGAGCCATACTCCGTCGTCAGCAGGCGCTCCGCCACCACGACGGTTCGGCTCATGGGATCGATGGTGATGAGGCCGCAGTCGAACAGGGTGTGGATGTCGGCGCGCAACAGGAGGCCATTCTCGGTCCGGTGGGTCTCGGGCCCGAGGTAGGGCACGATATGCGCCGCCTCCAGCACGTCTTTGACGTCGCAGTCGGTGACCGCGCACCGGCCGCCATAGGCGCGCAAGAGGGCGTCTCGGAAAGCCTTCTGGCCTCGCCTTTGGGCGATTTCTCGCAACACGCGGTCCCGCGCGTCCTGAAGGTTCGCCGGGTCGAATGCGTCATCGCTCGCATGCTCCGGCGGGATCATGGCCGAGGGCGGGGGACCGGCGGCCAGGACGAGGGCTGCGGCCTGCTCCGCACGGATGGGATCGCCGCTGGCCTGAGCTCGGATCTGATTGGCGTCGAGGATGTCGCTTGTCGCGACGTCATCGATCAGGCAGGCGTTTTCTGGATCGACAAGCCGTGAAAACCGGATGGTCGCCATGGGCTGCACCTTGCCGTTTCCAGCGTCACGCATGGTGGGCGCCTCCAGGATGCGGCCCTGGCCAAAAATGACCTTTGGCCCGGGGCCTTGTTTCAGCAGCCAGACGGGGTCGCCAATGGCGGCCTTACGAAATGATCGAAGCCGCCAAGGCTCATCGACATAGCCCTGCGCCTTTAGCGTTTCCACCATCCTCACGAGGTTTTCGTGAGGCCAGCCCGAGGCCTTCCACGTCAGGAGGAAGGCCGCCGCCGCTTCGGGCGTTTCAACAGCGGCGGAGACTTCAAACCCCAGTTCCTCCAGCGCCTTCATGACCGTGGCGCGGCCGCCGCTAAACTCCGCCGCGGACATCGGGCCCAGGTCAGGCCGAGCGTAGCCGTGCGCCGCGCGGTGCTGTCAGTCTAACGCTAAAGGTGCTCCACCTAAAAGGTGGCAAGCCACTGGTGGAGTAGGCATTTCTATGAAGCCCTTATCGTTTAAGCGACATCGTTTTCCAGCTGAGGTGATCCGTCATGCCGTGTGGCTGTACTTTCGTTTCAACCTGAGCTTCCGTGATGTCGAGGAGTTGATGGCGCAACGCGGAATCGACGTGAGCTACGAAACGATCCGGTGCTGGACGATCAAGTTCGGGCCTTTGATTGCACGGCGGCTGAAGAAGCGACGTGGGTCACCCACAGGCCGCTGGCATCTCGATGAGATGGTTTGCAAGATCGGTGGCAGACGTATGTATCTGTGGCGCGCTGTTGATGATGAAGGCGAGGTTCTAGACGTCATCGTCCAGCGTCGGCGGGACACAGAAGCGGCTTTGAAGCTGATTAGACGTCTTATACGTAACCAACCTGTCGAGCCGGAAACCATCACAACGGATGGGCTGGCATCCTACGGTGCGGCCCTCGATCCGTTGGAACTACGGCATCTTCATCGTCCCGGTCGACTGCGTGATAATAACCGCGTTGAGAATTCTCACCTGCCGATCCGGCGACGAGAGCGGCAGCAGCAGAGGTTCAAATCCCAAGCCTCAGCCCAGAGATTTCTCACCACCCACGCGGCGATTTACAACACCTTCAATATCCAGCGCCATCTCATCAGCAGATCCACACTTCGTCGTTTTCGCGCCGATGCGGATGCCGCTTGGATGGCGGCGGTAGCCTGATATTTTGCAGGGTTGGGGGCTTTTTGAATGTGCTCAGTTAACCTGACGGTTCCGACTAGTTTCGCACGCGGCGCCGTCAGGTAAGCGCAGCGAACAGGCCCAGCGCAATCAGTATAACGGCGGCCGACGTGGCCGCACGATCGTTGATCAGCCGTTCCAGACGCTCAAGCCCCTCGGCGATCTCCGCCAAGAGCTGCCCGTTTTCGCCCGGCCTCTCCGATCGGCCCGCCAATGCGGCTGCCCGGGCAACGGCGGCTGCCCTCGCGCTGAGCCGGGCTGCCGGGCCGAGCAGGTCGCCTTCGGCCAGCGACGGGGCGCGCAGTCCGGTTCCCAACGCGGCGATGACGAGAACTGCCGCGAGCCCAAGGGGCCAGGCGCTGATGCCGAGCGCCAACAGGTCAATCGCCTCGTAGGGCGCATTGCCCGTTGCCCGGGCATAGAGTGACCACGGCAGGCCAAGCGCGGCGGCTGACAGCGCTACCAGCGGCACGACCATGAGACCGGGCGGGCCGCCAGATTTTGCAGGCGCGGGAAGGGTGAAAAAGTAGCGCACCAGCAACAGCCCTGAGGTCAGCGCCGAGAGGCCGATTAACGTCGCGCCAAAGTCGCCTGCGGGACCCTTGATCGCCGATTTCACAAGCGCGCCGGCGGTTAGCGGCAACCCGGCCACCGACAAGGCGGCCATTGCCAGTGCCGCGATCACCAAGCCCCGCGCCACGCCCCGAGCCTTGCCGACCACGCCGACGCCCAGGAACAGCGCCCCCTTGGCCAGCCCGTGATGCAGCGCATAAAGCGCTACCGCCGGCAGAACCGAAGCCGCCGGCAGGCCCGCCGCCAGCGCCGCGCCCATCACGCCCATCAGAAGCCCCATCTGGCTGACTGTTGAATAGGCCAGCACCGTCTTTGGATTGCCCTGCATCGCCCCGTAGAGCGCCGCCGTGAAGAGCCCGCCGAACCCCGCAAGAGCCAGCAGCGTTCCACTGATCGGCCAGGCGCTGCCCCAAGGCAGAAATGTGACCAGCCCGAAGATGCCCGCCTTCACGATGGCGCCAGACAGCACCGCCGAGGCCGGGACCGGCGCCGCCGGATGTGCCACCGGAAGCCAGACATGCAGCGGGACCAATCCCGCCTTGATGCCGAAACCCGCAATCAGCAACCACAGCACCAGCGGGTCGGCCCCCGGGTCGGCGAGCCTGTCGCGAACCCCCTCTATGAGGATCGTTCCCCCTGCCGCATGGGCGATCATCATGAAACCGGCCAGCAGCGCGGTTTCGCCGACAACTGCAAGGATGATGTAGACCACGCCGGCCCTCATCGACGCGGGTTTGCGATCGTGGATCACAAGCGGATAGGCGGCCAGCGACACCAGCGCGAAGGACACGTAGAAGGTCGCCAGATCCGCTGCCAGAAACACACCCAGGTTTCCAGCGAGTACCAGCATCCAGAACAGGGCAAAGGTTTGCGCGCGGGAATCGCCGCGCATGTACCGCAGGGCATAAACCCCAGCCCAGAACCACAGCAGCGCGGCGCCGCCCAGAAACAGCACCCCCGTTTCGGTCAGTCGGAGTCCGCCATCGAGCAGTACCCCAGGCACGCTCAGGGTCTGGTCTCGCGGCGCCAGGAACACGGCGGCGAGTGCCGGGAGCGGCCCAAGCGGCAGCGCCAAAAGCATCCTCGGCCCCAGCTTCGGCAGCAGGCACAGAAAGGCGAGAAAGAGTGGCCAGAGGATCACGACCAACAGAAGAAGGCTGGGTGCGATTGTCATTTCAGATAGCCACTCTCGGCGATCAGCTCGGCCCATTTCAGCGGGCTGAACGGAAAAGTCGCAAAGGCTCCGGCCGCCAATGTTATCAGGGCGGTCACCGCGGCGGGGAGGACCAGCATCCTGTTCCACGCGCCGTCCAGTTCGCGTACCGGCGCCAGCTCCTTCGATGGCGGAAGCAGCCAGGCGCGGTAGAGCAGCGGCAGGAAGTAGAGCGCATTCAGAAGTGACGATCCCGCCAGAACGGCGATGACCCAACTCGCCTCGGACTGCAGCCCTCCCATCCCCAGGTACCATTTCGAGATGAAACCTGCGGTCGGCGGAATGCCGATCATGCCGAGCGCGCCGATGCTGAAGGCTGCCATTGTCACCGGCATCGCCCGCCCGGCACCGTCGAGATCCGCCACCAACTTGATCCCCATCCGGTTGTCCAGCGCCCCTGCGCACATGAAAAGAGTGATCTTCATGATCCCCTGATGCACCAGATGCACCAGCCCGCCGATGATCGCGAAGGGGCCGATCAGGCTGGCCCCGAGAATGATGTAGCTGACCTGGCTGACCGTCGAATAGGCCAGCCGCTTCTTGATGTCGGTCTGCATCACGGCGCGGAACGAGCCATAGAGGATGGTCGCTCCGGCCCACAAGGCAAGCGGCGTGCCGAGGCCAAGCTCCGATACCGTATCGATTCCGTAAACGTCGTAGATCATCCTCAGGATCCCGAACGCGCCGGCCTTGACCACGGCCACGGCGTGGAGCAGCGCGCTCACCGGAGCGGGCGCGGCCATCGCCTCGGGCAACCATACGTGGAACGGGATGAGCGCCGCCTTCACGCCGAGCCCGCCGATGCAAAGGATGAAGATCAGCGTGAGTTCCAGCCGCGGGATCCCGGTCAGATCAGGCGGTGCCGTGAACTCGATCGTGCCGACGAGCGACTTCAGCCAGACGATGCCCGCCAGAAAGGCGGCGCTGCCTGCCAGCGTATAGATCAGGTAGATGCGCCCCGCGCGGAGGGACTTCTCGTCACCCTTGTGGACGACCAGCGGCCACGTCGCCAAGGTCAGGAGTTCATAGAAGAGGAAGAAGGTGATCGCCGTGCCAGAAATGGCCACTCCGGTCGCCGATAGGACACAGAGGTTGAAGAATCCGAAGAAGCGCCCCAAGTGCGGTCCGCGCTTGAAATAGGCGATCGCATAGACGGTGGTTATCAGCCACAGGAAGGCAGAGAGAGTGACAAACAGCAATGAAAGTGAATCCGGCCGGAGGATGAATTCGTGTCCCGGCAGGAATTCGTAGCGCCATTCCGTGATCGTGCCCTCGCGTGCTGCCAGCAGCAAGGCGCCCACGAGCGCCAGCTTGCTCAGGGCGAAGCCGATGTTGATCGCGTCGCGCCAGACCGCGAGGCGGTCCGGCAGGGCAAAGCTGATCAGCGCCGGAACGATTGTCAGCGAGACCAGCAGCAGGGGTAAAAGACTGTTCACGGGACCTCCCCAACCGCAGCCGCCGGAGGCCCTGCCTGGGACACCCCTGCAGAGATATCGACCATCGCTTGTCCGGCGAACCCCAGCGACACTGCCAGAAGCCCCAGCGCCAGCGGAGCGGCGGTTTGCAACGTGTCCTTTGCCTCGGTAACCGGTGTGTCTCTGCCGGCGAAGGTCCTGGATAGCGGATTGAATAGGTAGACTGCGGCCATCAACCCGCCAACGAGCAGGATGGCGGCCTGGAACACGGCGCCTTGCTCCAGCGCAGCCTCGAGCAGGAGGAACTTCGCTATGAAGCCGGCCGAGGGCGGCAGGCCCATCAATGATATCGCGGCCAGCCCGAAGGCAGCCACCGTCAGCGGCATTACCCGCACAAGGCCACTAAGGTCCTCCAAGCGGTGGCCGTTCACCGCCTTGAGCATAAGCCCGGCCGCGAGGAACATCGCAGCCTTCGCAAGCATGTGGGCTATCGCATGGATTGTCATTCCGGCCCAAGCCCGGTCGGACCCTGCCGCTGTCACGACAAGCGGAAAAGCCAGCAGCAGATAGCCGATCTGCGCCACGGTCGAATAGGCCACGAGGGCTTTCAGGGTTTCCTGCCGGATCGCCTGGATCGAGCCGTAAAGTACCGCCAGCGCACCGAGCCAGCCAAGCACATCGAGTGCCGCAGGGGCTACGATGGCCGGGAAGGCCTCGAACCAAAGGCGCAGCAGGATCACGAATCCTACCTTGACGACAATCGCGGAGAGCAGGGCGCTGGCGGGTGCGGGTGCTGCGGCATGGGCTGGCGGCAGCCAGCCGTGCAGCGGAAAGACCGCCGCCTTGATCAGCAGTCCCGCCGTCATCACCGCCAGTGCGACCTTGGTCGCAAGGTCCGGCCTCGCTGTCCCGGCCAGCAGTGTGATGTCCACTGTCGCGTAATTGGCAAACAGAAGCGCGACGCCTAGCAGGTAGGCCAGCGATCCGACCAGCGCGACCACGAAGTACTGCAGCGCGGCGCGCAGCGAGCCCATCGCCGCCATCGCCACCGCGGCAAGGCTGACCATTTCCAGCGCGACATAAAGATTGAAGAGATCGGTGGTCAGGAATCCAGCATTTGCTCCGCCCCACAACAGGTAGAAGAGCGGCCAGAAGGCATAGCCGTGGGCGGTCTCCGACCCGCTCGGCCCGGGCGCGAATTCGCGCAGCGCGTACAGTCCAATGATCGAAGCGCAGGCTGACGTGGCTGCCACCAAAAGCTGTGCCACCCCATCCGCACGCAACAGGATTCCCAGCGGCAGGTTCCAGTCACCCACTATATGGGCGGTACCCTCTGGCAGTAGCAGCAGCCACACCGTCAGACCCGCCATGACCGGAATTGCCGCCAGTAGCAATAAGCGTCCCCGGCTCCCAAGCAGCACCGCCGCGATCATCAGAGCGAGGGGCACTGCGACAAGCAGGTCAAGCGGGCTCATGCACTGTCGCCGGTCGCTTCGACCGCCGCGGTGTCATCTCGTGCCCGCTCCTCCTCGGCCACGCGCACAACCAACGCAGCACCGAAAGCGGTGAGCGCCACCGCGACGACGATGCCGGTGATGACCAGCGCCTGCGGGAACGGATCGGTCGAAGCGGTGCCGCGCCCGAGTCCACCGAGGATCAGGAAGATACCGGCACCAACCACATTGACGGCCAGAAGCTGACGCAACGGATGACGCAGGGTCACGATGCCGTAGAGGCCGAGCCCCACCAATGCCGCCCCTGTTAGCGGGTAAAGATGCATTAACGTTGGCATGCAGTAGTCAGCTCCTATGATCCGGCGCTACCGACCGACCCGCCAGTAGCAGCGCGAGGGTCGCGCCGATCGACAGCGCAAGGCTGTACTCGATCGCGACGATCATGGCCTTCGCGAAGCCTGGCGGATAGAACAGGAATCGGCCCAGTGCGATTCCCGCCAGGCCGATGATGAGAAAGACCCCCGGGCCAAGCACAAGCACCGCGCGGAGAATGCTGTTGTCGGCCCGCGGCCATGCGACCGCTCCGCCGATCGCGGCGATGATCAGACCGCCGGCAAGCACGGTTCCGGCCTGAAACGCTCCACCCGGAAAGTCCGACCCGGCCCAGACCAGATAGGCCGCCATCACCAGCGCCAAGGGCAAGAGCAACCGTCCGAAGGCCTGAGCGACGCTTCCCCCCCCGCTTTCCGCCAGGTTCAGTGACGCGGGCGGGCGCGGCCATGCATTTCCCGGGGCGAGCGACCAGACTGCGACAAGCGCGCCCAGCAGGACGAATGTTTCCAGCAATGTGTCATAGGCCCGGAAGGCCAGAAGCACGCCAGTCACCGGGTTCTCGATGCCAAGCTCCGGCAGCAGCGCGGCGATTGGCCCGCCCAAGTCGTCTGCGGGCGCGACACTCAGGACCGCGGACCCAACCAGCGCCGTCAAACCAGTGCAGGCCAACACCGCGCCGGCACGTAGCCAGCCGGGCGTCTCGGCGCTGACCAGATCGTCACCAAGCGCCATCAGCCGTTGCCGCGTCAGTATCAGCAAAACTCCGGTGATGCCCGCGCCGATGGCGATCTCTGCCATGGCGACATTGACTGCGTTCATAGCCAGCCATGCCAGTCCGAGCAGATTGCCGAAAACGATGAAAAAAACGATTGCCGCCAGCGCGTTGTGCGTGAGAAGCGCTGCGGCTGCAGTACCGACGATCATCAGGCAGAGGATGAGGTCGAATGCCAGCGTCATCGGTCCGTGCCCCGCTCGGCCGCAGTCTTCGCGCGGCGCGCCATCAGTTGTGCGGTCGCTCCGGCGGCCATGAGCGCGAACAGCCAGACGGCGGCGATCTTGAAAGCGACAGCCACCGAACCCCAGTGCAACGCGGCGGCAAGCGCCACGAAGCCCAGACCGACGTTGTCGGCCTTGGTAAGCGCGTGCAGCCTTAACTCGGCATCTTGAAACCTGAGCAGCCCCAACGATCCGGCCGCATAGAAAAAGACACCGATGTAAAGAAGCGCAGGGACCAGGTAATCGGCCAATGTCATGGCTTTGGGTCTCCGGGCTCGTCCGCATCACTCTGGCCGTCCCGCACAAAAACGAGAATTGCCACCGAGGCCAGCACTGTGCCAACCAAGGCCGCATCCAGCATCGAAGCGTCGTCCCTGGCCGCGCCCAGCGTCAGCGCCACGCCGACCCCGCTGGTCGCGACGAGTTGCGCTGCCATTACGTGGTCGATCGCCCGTGGCCCGAACCAGGCACGAAAAAGCGCCAGCGCCAGCGTGAGCAGAAGAACGACGGCGGCGACCATGAAATGGTCAGCTGCGTCCACGATTTTCTCCTGCGTAGCGAGGGGTAACGACAGGCATACCAAACAAGCGTAGCACGCGGCGTTCTTCTGCCTGAAGGCTGCGCAGGTTGAAATCTTCGGTGTCAAGCATGTGAACCTCCAACGCGCCATTGCGGATCCCTGCGGCCAATGAGCCAGGCAGAACGCTGACGACCCCGCCAAGGACGGCATTCACCTCAGCGATATTCGTCAAGAGCGGCACCCGGCGCCAGCCGGGCCGGACGGGCAGACGTGGGTCGAGCACTCGCCGCGCGACGTCCAGACCACCTAAGAAGCCGCGGAGCAGGAGGTGCGGCACGTACAGGACCGCCCACCACAGCCGAATCCCCGGTTGTGTCGCCGGGTAAAGCGCAAGGCTGATTGAGGTTGTCAGCAGGACCGCTGGCGCCCCGTAGTACAGCGCATCCATTGCGCCCCCTGTCAGCGCTAGCCAGAACGTTGAGAAGGCCACGAGGCGCACTGATGTCGCAAGCATTTTCATGCTCTAATCCCCACTATCTCATCTAACTGGCTCACGGCCGCCAAATCATGATGCGTGGATTTTGTTTACTGTAGTTGTTGGCCGAACGATAGGGCTTACTGGTGCGGTGCTGTCAGTCTAACGGTAAAGGTGCTCCACTTCGAAGGCTGCAAGCCATTGGTGGGGTGGGCGATTTTATGAAGCCTCTATCTTTTAAGCGACATCGTTTTCCAGCTGAGGTGATACGTCATGCCGTGTGGCTGTACTTTCGTTTCAGCTTGAGCTTCCGCGACGTCGAGGAACTGATGGCGCAACGCGGAATTGACGTCAGCTACGAAACGATCCGGTGCTGGACGATCAAGTTCGGGCCTCTGATTGCACGGCGGCTCAAGAAGAGGAGAGTGCCTCCGACAGGCCGTTGGCATCTCGATGAAATGGTCTGCAAGATCGGAGGACGGCGCATGTATCTGTGGCGCGCGGTTGACGACGAAGGCGAGGTTTTAGACGTCATCGTCCAGCGCCGGCGGGACACAGAGGCCGCGCTGAATCTAATCAAACGTCTTTTACGCAAACAACCTGTCGAGCCGGAAACCATCACAACGGATGGGCTGGCATCGTACGGTGCGGCGCTTGATCAGTTGGAACTGCGGCACCTTCATCGCCCTGGCCGGCTACGAGACAATAACCGCGTTGAAAACTCGCATTTGCCGATCCGACGACGAGAGCGACAGCAGCAGAGGTTCAAATCCCAAGCCTCAGCGCAGAGATTTCTCACAACCCACGCAGCTATCTACAATACCTTCAACATCCAATGCCATCTGATCAGCAGACCTACACTTCGTCGCTTTCGTGGCGATGCGGATGCTGCTTGGGCGGCCGCTACCATCTGAAAATGAGCAGGGTAGGGACTTTTTTTGCCAATGCCTAATTAACCTGACGGCACCCGCACGACTACAATGGAAGCTGTCGGGGTAGAAGCACAAGGCAGGCGATGCCCCGGCACAACCCCAGTGACAGCCGCAGGGCATCACCCTACTGATCGACGCTAATTTCCCGACAAAGGTTGCTGTCACATCATGCTTGCTGATGCATTTTTCCTGTTGCTGGGCCTTGTTCTGCTGATTGCAGGCGGCGACCTGTTGGTCCGCGGTGCCGTGCGGATTGCCGAAAGACTGAGTCTGTCACCGATGCTGATCGGCCTGACAGTTGTGGGCATGGGCACTTCTATGCCTGAACTTGCCGCAAGCGTGCAGGCCAGCCTTGCCGGATCACCAGGGATTGCCATCGGCAATATCGTTGGATCGAACATTGCCAATGCCCTGTTGATCCTCGGAATAGCTGCACTGATCACACCCATCGCGGTAAAAACCCGTACCCTTTGGCGCGATGGCGGTATTGGCACCCTCGCCGTTCTGGCCTTGCTCGCCGCCGGCGCGACTGTTGGCCTCTCCCGCGAGGCTGGCATCATCTTCCTGATCGCGATGGGAGGGTATGTTTATTATGCCTACCGCCAGGAACGATTGGGAGCGCCCCATAGTGCCGCTTATGATCGTGCCGTGGCGATGGAAGAAATCGACCCGGCCCTGATCCCGCAGGAGCAATCCGGCGGGAGGCTCTCGGTGGCCATTCTCCTTTTTCTGGTTGGTCTCGTATTGATAGTGAGCGGCGGATCGCTTTTGGTGGATGGTGCCATCAAGATTGCAGAGCAGCTCGGAGTGAGCGACGCTGTCATCGGTCTGACAATCGTGGCGGTTGGAACGTCCTTCCCGGAGCTGGTCACCTCTGCCGTGGCTGCCTATCGCAAGGAAGGTGACATTGCTCTGGGCAATGTCCTCGGCTCCAACATTTACAACATCTTGTTTATAGGCGGCATCACTGGCGTGGTGGCTCCCACCGAAGTACCTGCCAGCATGATGGCCTTTGACCTCCTGTTGCTGGTGGCGGTGTCGCTGGTTGTCATGGTTTTCGCCTTCTCCGGAGGCCGGTTGAGCAGAAATGAAGGCTTCGCCCTCGTCGCATCTTACGCTGCATACACGGCCTATACGGTCGGCATGTTCTGACAGCCGGCACATCTTTGCTGGGTGGACCCAGTCATCCGATGAATAATCTCCAGAAAGCGGTCAGTAAGTATCTGCATAAATAGGCTTTTATGGCTGGACTTATATGATATTTTAGTCGTCGCCTTCGCCATTTCAGGAGGATGTGATGGCGACTACTGCTGATGATGACGGGTGCTGTCAGTCTAACGCTAAAGGTGCTCCACTTAGAAGGCTTCAAGCTATTGGTGGAGAAGGCGTTTTATGAAGCCGCTATCGTTTAAACGTCATCGCTTTCCAGCCGATGTGATCCGCCATGCCTTGTGGCTGTACTTTCGTTTCAGCCTAAGCTTCCGCGATGTTGAGGAACTGATGGCGCAACGCGGAATTGACGTCACCTATGAAACGATCCGGTGCTGGACGATCAAGTTTGGGCCATTGATTGCAAGGCGGTTGAAGAAGCGACGTGGGTCACCCACAGGCCGTTGGCATCTCGATGAGATGGTTTGCAAGATCGGTGGCCGACGTATGTATCTATGGCGGGCGGTCGACGACGAAGGCGAGATTTTAGACGTCATCGTCCAGCGCCGGCGGGACACAGAGGCGGCTTTGAAGCTGATCAGACGTCTTTTGCGCAACCAACCTGTCGAGCCGGAAACCATCACAACTGATGGACTGGCATCATATGGTGCGGCGCTTGAACAGTTGGAACTGCGCCATCTACATCGCCCTAGCCGGCTACGTGATAATAACCGCGTTGAGAATTCTCACCTGCCGATCCGACGACGAGAACGGCAGCAGCAGAGGTTCAAAACTCAAGCTTCAGCCCAGAGATTTCTCACCACCAACGCGGCGATTTACAACACCTTCAATATCCAGCGCCATCTCATCAGCAGATCCACACTTCGTCGTTTTCGCGCCGATGCGGATGCCGCTTGGATGGCGGCGGTAGCCTGATATTTTGCAGGGAAGGGGTACTTTTGACTGGACCCAGTTAACATGACGGCACCGCGCCATCGCCCCCTTCTGGGACGTTCAAGCGGGCGTGAGGCAGGACTTCCGCCCCGACGGCGACGACACCACCTATCTGACCGTCGGCGTTCAGGGCGTCGCCCCCTATTGGTTCGAAATGAACGCCGCCGCCTTCCTGTCGACCGAAGGCGACCTGACCGCCCGTGCCGAGGTCGAATATGACCAGCGCATCACCCAGAAGTGGATCGTTCAGCCGGCCATTGAAGTGGCGATGTCGGCCAGCGACATTCCAGAACTGGAGATCGGTTCGGGTCTGACCTCGGTCACGGCGGGCCTGCGCCTGCGCTACGAAATCCGTAAGGAGTTCGCGCCCTACGTCGGGGTCGAGTGGAGCCGGTCGCTGGGCGACACCGCCGACTACGCCAGGGCGCGTGACGAGGATGCCGAAGATGTTCGCCTGATCGTCGGGATCAAGGCCTGGTTCTAATCGAGGATATTGGACTCATTATGCGTATTTTCGTTCTCACCGCCGTTCTGACGGTCGCCGGAGCCGCCGCCGCCCAGGACCCGCACGCCGGCCACGCCGGGATGCAGCAGTCGACCCTGGCTCCATCGGGCATCGTCACCACGCCCGCCGACGGCGCGATGACGAATGGGTCACCGGAACGCTTCAGTGCGACCTTCCCGCACCCCATGATTCTTAAGACCGTCACCCTCACCGCCGAGGGCCAGGCGCCGATCGTGGTCGCAGCCCCGCCCGCGCCCGCCGCCGCGATTGTCAGCGTCGCCTTGCCGCTTCTCGCCCCGGGGGCCTACACTGCCGTATGGACCGCCGAAGCCCCGGACGGGCACAAGATGTCCGGCTCCATCAGCTTCATGGTTCACTAGGATCAACAACTGTCGGCCCGACATCGGGTCGGGGGCCGGATCGATCTACGATTGGAAAGGGGCGGCTCATGGCCGAGTCGAAACACAACGCATCTGCTGGACCTCATGGGTCCGCAAGTCATGCACAGCACGGGCCGGACGGAATCTCCGACACGGCCGTCGATCC
>NZ_JBRERY010000009.1:0-126479 GCF_052907225.1 Brevundimonas sp. RM1 | reverse complement strand
GGGGAGGCGGCGGGGGCGGCGGCGGCGGGGGCGGCGGCGGCGGGGGAGCAGCCGGCTCGGCGCCGAACGCATAGCGCAGGCCCAGCGTCACGGTGTGCGACTGGTCGTAGTCGCCTTCCAGGGTGCCGAAGGCCGGAGCAGCCGACTGCGTGGTGTCGAAACGCATATCGCCGGTCAGATAGCGATAGGTCAGATCAATGTTGGCGCGGTCGCCCACGGCCCAAGCCAGACCGGCGATCGCCTGAGCGGCGAAACGGGTCGAGCTGTCGTCAGCGGTGAAGGTGACGCCCGGGTTCTGGCGCAGACGGCCGACGGCGTCGGTGCTGACGCGGTTGAAGCCGGCGCCCAGGCCGACGAACGGGCGGATGGTCCAGTCCGGCGAGCCGAAGTCGTACAGGACGTTCGCCATCAGCGACATGGACTCGATGTCGCCTTCCGGCGAGTGGCAGGCGCCGGTGGCCGGCGTCGAGTTGCACAGGCCGTTCGGGCCCGAGACAGCGCGCACCTTGCCGATGTCGCCCGAGCGGTAGCCGCCTTCGAGCTCCATGCGCCAGTTCGGGTTGAAACGATAGCCGAGGCGAGCGAACGCCGCCCAGCCGTCGTTGACTTCCCAGTTCCAGTTGTGGCCGGTCGCCGACGCTTCCGTGTTGATGTCGTCGATGATGTGGTAGCCGGCGTCGATCGCGCCGTACCAGCCATCGGGCTCAGCCGATGCAGCGCCGGCTGCGAACAGCCCCGCAGCAGCGACACTGGCCAGAAGTTTCAGCTTCATGGTGTCCTCACACTCTTAGTTGATCCGAAAGCCCATGCGATACCGCGAAGGCGCTCGAAAGCCGAACGATATTGCAGTGCAGCGGTTCCCCATTTGAGTGTTGAATGTGTCCACTGTGGCGCCATTTCAACATAAATCGGGTTGCCGCCCCGCACCGGGGCAATACGGCTTCACTGTGTCAGCAAGGATGAATGGTCGATGAACCGGCCCTTTCATCCAAGCGGCGATCATGGCGACGACCGCTAGCAAGAGAGCCTACTGCGACCCTTCTTTCGACTGCGACGCCGCCATCAGCGCCTGAACATAGTCGTCGCGCCAGCGGGCGACGTCAGTGTCGCGCACGACCTTCATCAGGGCCTTCCATTTCCGTATCCGTTCCTCCCGCGGCATGGTCAGGGCCTTCTGGATCGCCTCGGACAGCTCCTCGCGGCTGAAAGGATTGACCAGAAGCGCCTCCCCCATCTGTTCGGCGGAGCCTGCGAAGCGCGACAGGATGAGGACGCCGGGGTCTTCAGGATCCTGCGCCGCCACATACTCCTTGGCCACCAGATTCATGCCGTCGCGCAGGGGCGTCACCAGCCCCGCCTTGGCCGCGCGATAGATCCCCGCCAGCTGGTCGCGGCGGAAGGTGCGGTTCAGATAGCGGATCGGCTGCCAGTCCATGTCGGCGTAGGCGCCGTTGACCCGCCCAGCCAAGGCTTCCAGGCGCACACGCATATCCTGATACGTATCCACCTCGTCCCGCGAAATCGGCGTGACCTGCAAAAGGAAAACTTCGCCGCGCAGTTCGGGATTGTCCTCCAGAAACTGTTCATAGCCGAGCAGGCGCTGCTCCAGCCCCTTGGAGTAATCCAGCCGGTCTACGCCGACGATCATGGAACGGAAGGCCGCCGAAGCCGACATCCGATCATAGGTCCGTCGCCCCAGCGGCGAGTCGCGCGCCGCCAGGAAGCCGTCCACATCGATGCCGATGGGGAAAGCCCCCGTCTGAACGCTGCGGCCGAAGGCCTCGACCCGGCCGTCAGCCCGCACCTTGCCTCCCGCCTCGACCTCGACATAACGCTGGAACAGGCCCAGCCACTCGCGCGTCTGGAAGCCCAGCAGGTCGAAATCGAACATGGATTCCACCAGCCGCCGGTGATGCGGCAACGTCACCAGCAGCTGACGCGCCGGCCAGGGCGTGTGCAGGAAGAAGCCGATGCGGTTCTTCACCCCCAGCCGCCGCAGATCCCGCGCCATGGGAATCATGTGGTAGTCGTGGATCCAGATGACGTCGTCGGGCTGGAGCAGAGGCTGAAGCACTTCGGCGAAACGGCGGTTGGTGCGTTCATAGCCTTCACCGTAGGACCGCTCATAGGCGGTCAGGTCGATACGATGATGGAACAGCGGCCACAGCGTCTTGTTGGCGTAGCCGTTGTAGTATTCGTCGACGTCCTGCGGCTCCAGATCGACGGTAGCGACGGCGACGCCCGCGCGGTCCTCGATATTCAACTCGCCGGTGAAATGCTCGACCGTCTCGCCGGACCAGCCGAACCATAGACCCTCATATTTGCGCAGCGCCGCCGACAGAGCCATGGCCAGACCGCCGGCCGAGCCCGCCGCCGGATCCTTGGGCGCTGAAACGCGGTTGGAGACAACGATCAGGCGGCTCATCGCGCATCCGTCCACGAACGACTGAGCAGGACCGCGCAGTTGATGATGCCCACCAGCGAATAGGTCTGGGGGTAGTTGCCCCACAGTTCGCCGTCCTGGATCGCGATGTCCTCGCTGAGCAGGCCCGCATGGGTGCGGCGGCTGAGCATCTCCTCGAAGATGACGCGCGCCTCTTCGACCCGACCGTTCAGGGCCAGCGCCTCAATGTACCAGAAGGTGCAGAAGTTGAAGGCGGTCTCCGGCTCGCCGAAGTCGTCGGGGTGGATGTAGCGGAACAGATAGGGGCCGCGCTTCAGATCGCGCTCGACCGCCTCGAAGGTCTTCACCTGACGCGGGTCATGGGCGTCGAGAAAGCCCAGGTCCGTCATCTGCAGCAGGGAGGCGTCCAGCTCCGTCCCGCCGAAGCTGGCGGCGAAGCGGCCCTCGTCCGGCAGATAGGCCTCGGCCTCGATGCGCTCGCGGATGATGCGCGCACGCTCACGCCACAACTCGCAGCGATCGTCCAGACCCAGATGATGCGCCGCCTTGGCCAGACGATCGCAGGCCGCCCAGCACATGACCGAGGAATAGGTGTGCACCCGCGCGATAGTGCGGAATTCCCACAGACCTGCGTCGACCTGGTCGTGCATGGCGAAGGCGCGATCGCCGACCTTCTCCAACGCGCGAAAATCCTCAATCGTACCGGGACGCAACAGCCGGTGATCGAAGAAGGCCTGCACCAGCGGCAGGACGATCTGGCCATAGACGTCATGCTGAAGGTGCTCGTGCGCCTGATTGCCGACACGCACCGGCTTCATGCCGCGATAGCCTTCGACGCTATCGACGATGTGCTCGACGATGGCGGGCTCCAGACCCACGCCATAGACCGGCTGAACATGACCGCCCGCCGAGGCGTCGACCAGGTTGCGCAGATAGCCGAGATAGCTCTCGAGGATGTCCACCGCGCCCAGACGGTTCAGCGCCCGCACCGTATAGTAGGCGTCGCGGATCCAGCAGTAGCGATAGTCCCAGTTGCGTCCGCTCTCCGGAAACTCCGGCACGGAGGTCGTCATGGCGGCGACGATGGCGCCAGTCTCTTCATAGACGCAAAGCTTCAGCGTGATGGCGGCGCGGATCACCGCCTCCTGCCAGTCCAGCGGCAGATAGAGGGTGCGGGTCCAATGCTTCCAGTGAGCGATGGTCAGGTCCAGGGCGGCGGTGACGCCCGCCAGCACCGACTGATCATAGCCCTCGTCCGGGCCGAGGAAGAAGGCCATTTCCTCCTCCAGGCGGAAGGCGCGTTCGTTCAACACGTGGCTGACCGGGCAGTTGGTGGTCAGGCGTAAAGTCACATCCCTGCACAGATAGCGGATGTGGTTGGAGCCCGAGGTGCGCTCAGCCGCCCGCGCGCCCCAGTCGGTCGACGGGCGCAGACGCATGGTGACGCGCGGCGCGCCCGACAGAGGCCGGATCACGCGCGCAAAGGCGATCGGCCGATAGATGCGCGAGTGCTTCAGATGCCGCGGACAGAAATCCAGTATCTCGACCGCCCCGCCGTCCGCCGCCGTCAGCACGGTGCGCAGGACGGCGGTGTTGCGGACATAGGCCTGTTCGACCGCGACCTGCCCCTCCAGCTCCACAGCCCAGAAGCCGTGCTCGGGCGAGGCCCCGTCCATCAGGGCCGAAAAGACGGGATCGCCGTCGATGCGCGGCGCGCAGGCCCAGACGAACCGCCCCTGCCGATCGACCAAGGCGCTGACCGAACAATTGCCGATGGGGGCCAGATCCAGGTTGGGGGTCATGCGCGCGCCTCCTTCTCCTCTGCGGCCCCTGCGGCCAGAGCGCCGAGCCAATCGAGCACCGCCGCCACGTCTTCGAGCCGATAGCGCGCCGCCGTCGGCCGCTCCGGCCCGACCAGGACGCCGAAGCCCCCTAGCGCTTCCGCCGCCCGGAACCCCGCCTCGTCGGTCAGGTCGTCGCCGACCATGACAGGCGTGGCGCCGGCGAAGGGCGCCTCGGCCATGAAGGCGGCGACGGCCGTGCCCTTGTCGGCGCCGGGCGTCTTGAGCTCCAGCACCATCGACCCCGGCTGAAGCGCCAGGCCGGTTTCGTCCGCCAGGGCGGTCGCCAGGGCCAGGGCCGCCTCGGCCTGGCTCGGCGCCTGACGGAAGTGCAAGCCCGCCGAAAGACCCTTGTCCTCGACCAGCACGCCGGGGCGCGCCTCGGCGAAGTCGTGGAAGGCGGCCAGCGCCGCCTTCACCGAAGGCGCAGGGTCGCGGGCGCTCAGCACGCCGTCTGCGCGGCGGCGCTCCAGTCCATGCACGCCCGAGGCTGCGCGCGCCGCCCCGTCGACGATACGGTCGATCTCGGCCAGGGTGCGGCCGCTGACCACCGCGACCCGACCGCCCAGGGCGTGGGTCAGTCGCGCGACGGTGCGGGTGCGGCGCGGCTCCGGCGCTACGGCGTCCGGAGTCGGCGCCAACGGGGCCAGAACCCCGTCCAGGTCAAGGAAAAGCGCCGCTCCGTTCAGACGGATCGGCGGCGCAGGCAGTGCGGGGCGCGCAAACCCCTGTGCTAAAGACATGCGTTTCAAGGTTCTTTCTGTGCGTGGAACATATGGCAACGCATGACGACCATAATGGTTGTCGCTATTCATCGTTCATTCACCCGCTGCGACGCCATTGTGCCGAACTCTCGAATGAGGCATTTGCCACTGCGCTACGAAGAGCCGCAGAAGCGGCCCCGGCGCCTGGAGCCGTCATGACTGCTTTTTCCGTTCCTTCCTCTCCTGAACAACTCGCGGCCATGTCTGATCGAGCGCGCGAAGTCGTGCGTCTGAACATAGAAGCTCTGGAAGCGCTGGAACGTTCGCTGGATTCCTCGATCGCACGGGCGGCGGACATCATCCTGTCGCGGCCCGGCTATGTCGTGGTGACGGGCATGGGCAAGTCGGGCCACATCGGCGGCAAGATCGCCGCCACCCTGGCCTCGACAGGCACCAACTCCTTCTTCGTCCACCCGGCCGAGATGAGTCACGGCGACCTGGGGATGCTGCGCCCCGACACCACCCTGTTGGCGTTGTCCAACTCAGGCGAGAGCCGCGAACTGCGCGACCCGCTGATCTTCTGCGCGCGCAACGACATTCCGGTGATCGGCGTCACCCAGCGTCCGCAAAGCTTCCTGGGCCGTCATTCCGCCGTCTGCCTGACCATGCCCAAGGTGGCCGAGGCCTGCCCCAACGGCCTGGCGCCGACGACCTCGACGCTGATGTCCCTGGCCATGGGCGACGCCCTGGCCATGGTGCTGATGGACCGACGCGGCTTCACGCGGGAAGATTTCGGCCTGCACCATCCCGGCGGCGCCCTGGGCATGAGCCTGCAGACCGTACGCGAGTGGATGGGTGACAACGCCGCCGCTCCGGCCAGCGTGCCCCTGGACGCCGACTTCAGCGCCGTCGTCTCGGCGATCACCGAAGGGCGCAAGGGGGCGGTCGCCGTCCTGGCCGCCGACGGGGCCCTGGCCGGCATGATCACCGACGGCGACCTGCGCCGCGCCCTCACCCGCGACGTCAGCGCCGTCCGGGCGGAAGACATCATGAGCCGCAGCCCCATCACGGTCGATCCCGAGGCGCGCATGAGCGACGTCGTCGACCTGCTGTCCGCCAACAAGATCAGCAATCTGTTCGTGTTGGAGGATCGCCGCCCGGTCGCCATCATCCACATCGCCGAGCTGATGCAGGCGGGCTACGTCTCCTGATGATCGAGGACGTGCTCTTCGACGCCAGCCGGCTGCTCAGCCGTACCGAACGCAGCGCCCCGACCGGGGTAGACCGGGTCTGCCTGGCCTATGCCGAATGGCTGATCGAGCACCCGACCTATCGGATGACGCCCGTACGGGCGCGAAAGGATCAGCTGGCGCGCGTCGACAGCGACTGGTTCCGCGAACGCCTCGCCGAACTGCGCACCCGCTGGACGGGCCCCGGCGCCGTGACAGAACTGGGCCCCGAAGCCCGTAAGCTGTTCGACGCCCTGCGCTCGCCGGACGACGGAGCCTCTGTCATAGGGCCCGCTCCCGAAGAAAAAGCGCCGTCCAAGACCAAGCCGAAGCGGATCTGGAAGCAGTACTTCAGGTCGCGCCGCATCGCCGCACCTCCATCGGCGCGAGCCTATATAAATGTCGGGCATACGAGCCTGAATACGCCCGACATCCTTACGTCCCTGGCCGGCGGCGGTATTGAGCGGATCATCATGGTCCACGACCTGATCCCCGTAACCCATCCCGAGTTCTGCCGCCCCGGCGACGGCTTGAAGCATGTGCGACGGATGACCAACGTGCTCCGCCACGCTTCGCGGATCATCGTCAATTCCCAGTACACCGCCGACGAACTGAAAGGCTTCGCGGACCAGTCGAACATCGCCGCCCCGCCGATCGAAGTCGCGCATCTGGGGCTGGAGCGCACCTTCGACAGCCGCACGACGATTGCACCCGCTCGCCCGTATTTCCTGCACGTCGGCACGATCGAGGCGCGAAAGAACCTGGCCTTCCTGCTGACCGTCTGGCGCCGGTTGCAAGAAACCATGGGCACCGACACGCCGCGCCTGGTCCTAGTCGGCCGATACGGCTGGGAAAACGAGGCCGTGCTTGACCACCTGCAACGCTCGCCCAATCTGCGCGGCCTCGTGCACCAGGCCGAAAACCTGCCTGACTGCGCCCTTTCGGCTCTGATGCGGGGCGCACGCGCCATGGTCGCGCCCTCATCGGTGGAAGGCTTCGACCTGCCCGCCGTCGAGGCCAGCGCCATGGGCGTGCCCCTTATCGCCTCCGACATCGCCGCCCACCGCGAACTGGTTCCGCACGCCCGCCTAATCGATCCGCTGGACGGCCTGGGATGGTTGGCCGCGCTTGAGGACTGGACCCGCAATTCGCCGGTCGCGCCGCCCTATTCTCCGCCCAACTGGGAGCAGCATTTCGATGTCGTCCAGCAACGGGTGCTGTCCGCCTCTGGCGGCGCAGCCGCCTGAAGGGTAAGCATCTGATGGAACTGAACCGAGGTCCTATGTCCAGAACCGCCGCCAGCCTGCTCATCGTCGCCCTTCTGGCCGGGTGCTCGACCCTGCCGCGCGACGGGCCGTCCGGCCGCAACGTGGTTCAAGGCTCGTCCACCCCGGAGCGGGCGGGCGACTACGCGCTCGTCGATCTGAACTTCGCGCTGAGCGAACGGCTGAAGGCGGCGCCTCCGCCGTCCTTCTCGAGCTTGGCGCTCGCCTCCAGCGAAGCGCCTACGGATGTGATCGGCGTCGGCGACACCCTTGCCGTCAGCATCTTCGAACCGGGCGGCAGCCTGTTCGGCGGCAGCTCGTCACGCGACGTCGCCAGCAGCGGCAACCAGACCCTGCCGCCGCTGATGGTCAACCGAAACGGCGCCGTCCCAATCCCCTTCGCCGGCGAAGTGCCCGTGCAAGGCCTGACTCCATCACAAGCCTCGGCGGCCGTGCGCCGCGCCCTGATCGGCAAGGTCGCCAATCCTCAGGTGATCGTCACCATCGCGGGCAACGCTTCCAACGCCGTCACCGTGCTTGGGGACGTGCGCAGCCCCGGACGCCAGCCCCTATCCGCCAACAGCGACCGCATCCTCGACGTCATCGCGGCCGCCGGCGGCCCTTCGCGTTCGCTGCACGACATCGACGTGCGCATCCAGCGCAACGGCAAGGTCTATACGGCCCCGATGTCGATCGTCACCACCGAGTTCAACGAGAACGTGCGCCTGCAGCGGGGCGATCAGGTCAACCTGGTCTACAAGCCTCGCCGCTTCAGCTCCTTCGGCGCCTTCAACGCCGTGGCGCGCAGCGAACTGCCGCCCGGCCCGCTGACCCTGGCCGAGGCGCTCAGCGGCGTCGGCGGCCTGGATTCCAACATCGCCAATGCCCGTTCGGTTCTGGTTTTCCGTTTCGAGCGGCCGGAGGTGGCCCAGGCCCTGGGCATCCAGCAGCCCGTCACCTCGCGCGGGGTGCCGGTGGTCTATCGCCTGAACCTGAACGAGGGTGAAGGCTTCTTCATCGCCAGCAATTTCCAGATGCAGTCGGACGATCTCATCTACACGCCGCGTGCAGGCGCGGCTGAGATGCGCAAATTCTTCGAAGTGGTCCAGAGCATCACCCGCGTCGTCTATGACGTCTCGGTCACCGGCAACCTGAGCCTGAACTAAAGGCGATGTTGAGCCGCTTCGGACGCCGTCGCGACGACCGAGGCGGCGAGCAGGCTGTCGTTCCTTCTGACGCCTTGTCGGACGGCGTAGACAGCCTGCTTGCAGAAGTCGCCGCCATAGAGGCGGCCGCGTGCGACGTCTATGGCCGTCATGGCCTACCCGCCCAGCCGGGTCAGTACCGTCGACAGGGTGAGAACGGCGGCTGGGAGAAACTGGGCGATCAACTCACCCCTGCCGAGAAATGGGCGATGATCCAGGCTGCGCCGCCCGAAGAAGGCTGGCGCTTCGCCTCGCTGGACGGCATAGGCGCACGCTCTACGATCCCTGAGATACGACATGCCTCCGCCGTGCTGGCGGCTTGTCGCGGCCTGCGCCAGAGACTGACCGACGCCGAACCCATAACGCCGCAGGATCTGGCCGACGCCATCCGCCTGGGCGCCGCCTGGCGTCGCCTGGGCGCCGAAAGCGCCGCTTCTCCCCTGCTGTTCGAACCGCCCGCCAGCAGCCGCTAGGCGGACGCCAGCCCGGTCGCCGCGGCGAGCAGTTCGAGGGAGCGCAGACGGGCGGCTGGATCCCAGATCTGGCTGGTCAGCATCAGCTCGTCCGCCCCGGTCTGGGCGATGAAGGCGTCGAGGGCGGCCTTAGCCGTCGCAGGCGCGCCCACCGCCGAACAGGCCAGGGCGGCGTCGATCATGCCGCGCGCCGCGCCGTCCAGCCGTTCATAATAGCCCTCGACCGGCGGCGGCAGCTTGCCGGGGCGGCCGGTTCTCAGGTTGACGAAGGCCTGCTGGACCGAGGTGAACAGCAGGCGCGCCGCCTCATCAGTCTCGGCCACGAAGGCGTTGTAGCCCAGCATGACGTAGGGCTTTTCCAGGTACTGGGACGGACGGAAGGTCTGGCGATAGATGTCGAGGGCCCGCATCATCTCGCCCGGCGCAAAATGACTGGCGAAGGCATAGGGCAGCCCCAGGTGCGCCGCCAGCTGGGCGCCGTAGGTCGAGGAGCCGAGGATCCAGATCGGCACGGCCTGACCCTCGCCCGGGTTGGCGATAATCCGCTGATCCGGCGTCGCGGGCGCGAACCACTGCATCAGCTCCATCACGTCCTGAGGGAAGGCGTCGTGGTCGCCCTGAAGCGTGCGGCGTAGAGCTCGCGCCGTCGCCTGATCCGAGCCAGGCGCGCGGCCGAGGCCCAGGTCGATCCGGCCGGGATGAAGCGCGTTCAGGGTGCCGAACTGTTCGGCGATGACCAGGGGGGCGTGATTGGGCAGCATGACCCCGCCGGCGCCGACGCGGATGGTCTTCGTCGCCGCCGCCACCGCGCCGATGACGACCGAGGTCGCGGCGCTGGCGATGCCCGGCATGTTGTGATGCTCGGCTAACCAGTAGCGATTGTAGCCCAGCCGTTCGGCGTGGCGGGCCAGATCGATGGTGTTGGCGAGCGCCTGCCCCACGTCGGAGCCTTCCGGCACGGGGGCGAGGTCGAGAATGGACAGAGGGATCATCCGACCGATATGGGGCCGCTTTTCAGCGACGCCATGCCGGCCGTGACGATCAATCGTCTATGGGCGGGCGCTTACTGACCGGCGGGGCAGTCGCCGATGCGCTCGGCGGTCATGGTGACCTTGGTCTGGGCCATCTGCGGCGTCGGCGCCGGGTCCATCTTGGTGGTGACCTCGGTGACGTAGCGGCTGTTGAAGTCGCCGGTCACGCGGATGGTGGAGTCGGCCTTCATATTGCCCGGCAGGGTGCAGGTCGACGTAGCGACCATGGCGTCCCCCTGACGCGCGAAGGGCTGGGTGGTGCAATCGGCGCCCGGCTGCTGGGTGTTGGCCGGAGCCTCCAGCTTGGCTTCCTTGATGCAGACTTCCTGCGGCGGGACGGCGGCGCCGCCCGGCATGCCTTCCATGGCGGTGGACACGCGCCACAGGCCCGGCTTGGGCGCATCGAGCGTCGCCGGCGCGGCGGCCGTCGAAGCGGTCTCAGCCCCGTCAGCGGCCGGAGTTTCGGCCTTGTTGTTGTTGTTTCCGCAGGCCGACAGACCCAGCAGGCAAGCGACGGCGACGCCGCCGATGATCGCTGAACGCATGG
The DNA here is from genome assembly GCF_052907225.1 of Brevundimonas sp. RM1. Lineage (NCBI taxonomy): Bacteria > Pseudomonadati > Pseudomonadota > Alphaproteobacteria > Caulobacterales > Caulobacteraceae > Brevundimonas > Brevundimonas sp. RM1. The sequence continues at coordinate 115,780 of NZ_JBRERY010000009.1, read as the reverse complement.
AGCGCTCCCCTCTCGTTAAGAACCGAGGGGGACAACGCCGGTCTGGCTTAACGGTTCACGCGGATGTGAGATTCAGTCGAGGACGACGCCCGTGGTGCGCATGATCTCGGCGCGCAGCTCGGGCAGGCCGAAGCCCTTTTCCGACGAGGTGACGGCGACGTGGGGATAGGCGGCCGGGCGCTTGGAGATGGCCTTCAGCGTCGCCGCCTGGACCTTTTCGGCCTCGCCCTTCTTCAGCTTGTCGGCCTTGGTCAGGACGATCTGATAGGAGACGGCCGACAGGTCCAGTGCGTCCAACGCCTCGTCGTCGACCTTCTTCAGGCCGTGGCGGCTGTCGATCAGCAGATAGACGCGCTTCAACGTCACCCGGCCGCGCAGATAGTCGCGGCCCAGATCCTGGAACTTCTTGACCGTGGTCTTGGACGCCTTGGCCCAGCCGTAGCCGGGCAGATCGACCAGACGCATCCGCCCGTCCAGATCGAAGAAGTTGACCTCGCGCGTGCGGCCCGGCTCGTTCGAGGCCCTGGCCAGCTTGTGCATGCCGACCAGGCCGTTGATCAGACTGGACTTGCCCACATTGGAGCGGCCGGCGAAGGCGATCTCGGGCAGGTCCGGGGTCGGCAGCTGCTCGATCTTGGCGCAGCCCAGGACGAAGCTGGCCTGGCGCGCGAACAGGACGCGCGCCGCCTCGATCTCGGCGTCGGAATATTCCCCGACCTTGGGCTCGTCAGACGCGTCCAACCGATCAGGCCTTCTTGAAGCGGGCGAGGAAGGCGTCGATCGGGTTCTCGGCCTTGAAGCGATGCATGATCACATACTGCTGGATGATCGACAGCACGTTGTTCCACGCCCAGTAGATCAGCAGGCCGGCTGCGAACGGCGCCATGATGAAGGTGAAGACGATCGGCATCAGGGCGAAGATCTGACGCTGCATCGGATCCTGCGCCGGCGGGTTCATCGCCATCTGCAGCCACATGGTGAAGCCATAGACCAGGGGCAGCACGCCCAGGTGCAGCGGGCCGTTCAGGATGCCGCCCAGGATGGGCAGGGTCGCCGGATCCCATGGAATGGCGCCGAACAGGTTCCAGATCGTCGAAGGGTCGCGCGCCGACAGGTCGCGGATCCAGCCGAAGAAGGGCGCGTGACGCATTTCGATGGTCACGAACAGCACCTTGTACAGGGCGTAGAAGACCGGGATCTGCACCACCATCGGCAGACAGCCCGCCAGCGGATTGATCTTCTCCCGCTGATACAGGGCCATCATCTCCTGCTGCTGCTTCTGCGGTTCGGAGCCGTGCTTCTTCTTGATCTCCTCCATCTTGGGCTGGAGGTTCCGCATCTTCGAGAGGCTCTCGTAGGACTTGTTGGCCAGCGGGAAGAGGATCAGCTTGACCACCACCGTCAGGGCCAGGATGGCCAGGCCGAAGTTGCCCAGGACGCCGTAGAAGAACTCCACCACGGTGAAGATCGGGCGCGTCAGGAACCAGAACATGCCCCAGTCGATGGCGTAGACGAAACGCGGCAGGTTCAGCGACTGCTCATAGGCCTTCAGCACCTCGGCGCGCTTGGCCCCGGCGAACAGACGCTGGGTCTCCTCGATCTGGCGGCCCGGCTGGATGGTATGGGTGGCGCCCAGCATGGCGGCTTCGTGGATGTTCATCCCCTGGGCGTCGCGCACCGAGAAACGGCCCTCGATGGTCTCGTCCTGGGTGGGGATCAGGGCCGCCAGCCAGTATTTGTCGGTGATGCCCAACCAGCCGCCGGTCGATTGGTTCTCGATGCGCGGCTTCTTGGCCCAGTCCTTGTACTTGACCTGTTCGGTCGAATAGCTGTCGCCCTCGCCGAAGGTGCCGATGGCGCCTTCATGCAGGATCATCTGCTTGCCCAGATCGACCGGAACGCCCTGGCGCTCGACGCGGCCGTAGGGAGCGATGGCGATGGCCTGGGTTCCCAGGTTGGCGACCGTGTCCTTGACCGTGAACATGTACTGGTCGTCGATCGAGACGACGCGCGTGAAGCGCAGGCCCGAACCATTGTCCCAGGTCAGTTCGACCGGAGTGGTCGGCGTCAGGGTCGAGCCCTTGGTCAGGCGCCAGACGGTGTTGGGGCCGGGCACGCCGCCGGCGACGTTCGGGCCGCTCCAGCCGAACTGGGCGAAATAGGCGTGCTCCATGCCCTGCGGACGGAACAGCTCGACCGGCGGGGAATTCTTGTCCAGCGTCTCGCGGTAGCGGGTCAGATACAGGTCGTCGATGCGCGCGCCCTGCAGCGACAGCGAGCCCTTCAGGGTCGGGGTCTGGATCGGCACGCGCGCGACCGTGCCCAGGGCCTGGGCGCGATCCTTGATGAAGACGCCCGGCGCGGCGCCCGACGGCGTCAGGCCGGCGTCGGCCGAAGCCTCGCGCGCCTTCTGCTGTTCGGCGGCGACGATCTGCGCCTGGCGGCGGCTCTCGGCCTGCGGGCGCATCACCATGAAGTAGTAGACGCCCATGATCAGGGCCGCGCACACGAAAAAGATGATGGTGTTGCGCGAGTTCTCGTTCTGCATCGGGATCAGCGGTCCTGGTCGGCGGGGCGCGGGTCGGGGGCGGCGCGGGCGGTCGAAACGGCCCGGTCTCCCATATCGGAAGCCGTGCGCGGGGTTGCGAGCCTTGTAAGGGCCGATTTCACATCGTCAAGCAAGCGGTCCCAGTCGCGGTCCGCCGTGCCCATGCGGGCGATGAACACATAATCGCATCCCGCCCGCCCGTGCAGGGGCGTCAGCAGGCGCGCAGCTTCGCGTAGACGGCGCTTGGCGCGGTTGCGCACGACGGCGCCGCCGATCTTGCGGGTGGCGGTGAATCCCAGGCGCACCGTCGGGTCGCCGTCGGCGCGATCCAGTTGCTGGACCACCACGGCGCCGCGAGCCTGAGAAACGCCTTTGGCGGCCGCCAGAAACTGGGGCCGCCTCAACAGGCGATCGATTTTCATCAGATCGGTCATGCGCCCGCCCTGAAGGGTAATGGGCGCGTGACGTCAGGCCGTCAGGCGCTTGCGGCCTTTGGCGCGGCGACGCGCGACAATCTTTTGACCGTTCTTGGTGGCCATCCGAGAACGGAAGCCGTGACGGCGCTTGCGCACGAGTCGCGACGGCTGATAGGTCCGCTTCACGGTCGGCTCCGGGTTACTGGGGTTGGCGACAGACACAAGCGTCAGCCGCGAGAGAGGCGGGCGTATAAGCGGCGACAGGACGGGAGTCAACGCCACAGCCGCTTTTCCGTGCAGTCGACAAGCGCGCGCGACAGCGCGAAATCCGCTAGGGATACAGAAGAAAGAGGACGGAGCGCGGTTTGAACCGGGTCAAAAGATTTCTGCCCCTGGCCGTGCTGTTGGTCGCCGTCGCCGTGATCTTCGGCATGGGCTGGAATCGCTATCTGTCGCTGGACACCCTGCGTGAGCACGGAACGGCGCTGGAGGCCCTGACCGCCCAGCGCTACCTGCTGATGCTGGGCGCCCTGATGCTGATCTTCAGCCTGCTGACGGCCAGCGTGGTGCCCGGCGTGGTCTTCATCACCGTGACGGCGGGCTATCTGTTCGGGCCGTGGGTCGGCGGCGTCGCCACCGCCTTCGCCGCCACCGTCGGCGCCCTGGCCGTCTATTATGTGGGGCGCACCGCCTTGGGCGATTCCCTGCGCCGCCGCGCCGCCGCCGATACGGGCCTGTTGAACAAGGTCTGCGCCGGGGTGGACAAGAACACCTTCTGGTATGTGCTGGTCGCGCGGCTGGTGGTCACCGTGCCCTTCCACATGATCAATGTGGCGGCGGGCGTGATGGCGGCGCCGCTGCGGCCCTATGTCGTCGCCACCTTCATCGGCCTTCTGCCCGCCCACACCATCTATTGCTGGATCGGCGACAGCCTGCACGACGTTCTGATCACGGACCCGAATCCTGACATTCGGAGCCTGTTCGCGGAATTCTTCTGGCCTCTGATGGGAGTCGCCTTCCTGTCCATGCTGCTGCCCCTGCTGCTCAAGCTGGCCCAGAAGCTGCGTGCGCGCCCCCGCATGGAGGCGTCATGACGGAACGCGAGGCCCTTCCGACGGAGCTTCAAACGCCCCTGGCCCCGGCGACGACGGCCAGACCGCCTGCGACATCACCCGCCCCATGGCGCGTCCTGCGCCAACGGCTGCAGCCCCGCGCGCCCGACGGCCTGTCCAGCCGCCTGCTGCTGCTGACCGTCGCCTTCACCCTGGCGGTCGCCGCCCTGATCATCGTGCCCAGCGCCGCCTCCTTCCAGGAGCGGTGGCTGATGGACCGGCTGCAGGCGGCTGAACTGGCCTCGGTCGGGGTCGAAGCCCTGCCCTATTCCGCTGTCGAGGACTCCACCGCCGAACAGCTGCTGAGCATCGGCGGGGTGCAGTCGGTCGTCATCGGCGAACAGGGGGTGCGGCGACTGCTGCTGCAAGCCCCCAACCTGCCGCGCGCGCCCGAACTGATCGACCTGCGCCAGCGCAACGTCGGGGCGCGGCTGCTGGACCCGTGGAAGACCCTGTTCGGCCACCCCGATCGTTCGCTGCGGGTGCAGGCGGCGCCGCGGTATCGCTCGGGCGATCTGGTCGAGATCCTGGCCCCGGCCCAGCCGCTGAAGAAGGAGCTGGAGGGCTTTCTGGTCAACAGCCTGATGATGTCGCTGCTGATCGCGGCGGTGGCGGGCGGCCTGCTCTACGCCTCCCTGTCGATGCTGGTGCTGCAGCCCCTGCGCCGCGTCACCCGCTCGATCGAACGCTTCGCCGCCAATCCGGAAAGCCCGGCCGAAACGCCCTCGGATCGTCAGGACGAGATCGGCCGGGTCGAACGCGAACTGGCCCGGATGCAGGAGGAGGTGCGCCAGTCCCTGCGCTCGCGCGCCCGCCTGGCGGCGCTGGGCGAGGCGGTGGCCAAGATCAATCACGACCTGCGCAACATGCTGACCTCGGCCCAGATGGCGTCCGAGCGGCTGTCGACCTCGTCCGACCCCCTGGTGGCGACCGCCCTGCCCCGTCTGGAGCGGGCGCTGGACCGAGCCTCGACCCTGGCGCGCAACGTCCTGGCCTACGGCAAGACCGAGGAGCCGGCGCCCCAGCTTCAGAAGATGCTGCTGGCCCGCGCGGTGGCCGCCGCCGCCGAGGACGCGGGGCTGGAGCCGGATGGCGTGCGGCTGGTGCGCGACCTGCCCGCCCGCTTCACCGTCAACGCCGACCCGGACCAGCTTCACCGCATCCTGGTCAATCTGATGCGCAACGCCCGCCAGGCCATCGAGACCGCGCCCCAGAGCAAGGACAAGAGCGGCAAGGGCGCCATCACCGTCAGCGCCGAGACCCGCGGCGGCATGGCCGCCGTCACCGTGCGCGACGACGGCCCCGGCATTCCGCCGCGCCTGGCCGACCGCCTGTTCGAGCCCTTCGTCAGCGGCGGCGGGGCCGACGGCACGGGCCTGGGCCTGACCATTTCACGCGAGCTGGCGGCCAACCACGGCGGCGCCCTGACGCTGCTGGACACCGGACCGCAGGGCACGCGTTTTGAGCTTCTGTTGCCGCTCTAGGGCGCCGGACGGCAGCCTTACGCCGTCCCGGACGTTGTTTCCTTTGAACGCCGAAAGCGCCAAGCTTGCGGTCCTTCGTATTCCTCCCGCCAGGAGCGCTCCATGACCCGCCCCCCGTCCTCGCAAACCCGCCCCGCCCGTCCCCTGGCGGCGCTCATGCTGACCACGACCCTGGCCTTCTCGCTGGCGGCCGGCTCCGCCTACGCTCAGGGCCAGAGCCAGAGCCGCCCGCAACCGGCGCCGAAAGATCCCGTGGCCGAAATGCTGCTGTCCAAGGGCGAGCGTTATCATCGCGCGCCGGATTCGGCCCAGGATCCCGACGAGCTGCGCCAAACCCAGGCCCTGAACGCCGAGATCGTGGCCCAGAACGACCTGGCCGAGAACGAAGACCGCGCCAATCAGGCCGCCCAGGCCGAGGCCCAGCGACGCTGGCAGGCCGAAGTGGAGCAGACGGAGGCGCAGGCGCGCGCCGATCGCGAACGGCATGAGGCGGATCTTCGCGCCGCCGACGAGGCCCAGGCCCGCTATGAGCGCGACATGGCCGACTGGCGCGCCACCGCCGCCGCCTGTCAGCGCGGCGACACCGCGCGCTGCAACGCGGGCCGCAAGACGCCGAACTGAGGCTTCAGACAAGGAAAGGGCGCCGCCGACCTCGCGTCGGAGCGCCCTTTTTCTCGCTTGAGATCAGGCCGGATCAGGCCCCGACGGATTCCGTGCGGCGCTTCATCATGTTGTCGAAGCTGTCCCAGACGCCGTCGGCGCCGTGCCAGGCGCCCTGCGTGGCGGCCTTGGAGTATTCGGTGGCGCGCGCCTCGAAGAAGTTGGCGTGCTCGACGCCCGACAGCAGGGCCTGCAGCCACGGCAGCGGATTCTCGGTCACGCCGTAGACTTCCGGCAGGTGCAGCTGACGCAGGCGCCAGTCGGCGATGAAGCGGATGTAGGCCTTGATGTCGTCCGGCGTCATGCCGTTCACCGGGCCCATTTCGAAGGCCAGGTCGATGAACTTGTCCTCCATCTCGATCACCGTCTTGCAGCAGTCGACGATGTCGTCGGCCACGGCCTTGGTGACGGCGCCCGTCTCCTTGTTGAAGGCGTGGTAGAGCTTGATGATGCCTTCGCAGTGCAGGCTCTCGTCGCGCACCGACCAGGACACGATCTGTCCCATGCCCTTCATCTTGGACTGGCGCGGGAAGTTCATCAGCATGGCGAAGCTGGCGAACAGCTGCAGCCCTTCCGAGAAGCCGCCGAACATGGCCAGGGTCCGGCAGATGTCGGCGTCGCTGTCGACCCCGAACTGGCCCATGTAGTCGTGCTTGTCCTTCATGGCCTCGTATTCCATGAAGGCGCCGAACTCGCTCTCGGGCATGCCGATGGTCTCGAGCAGCAGGGCGTAGGCCGCGATATGGATGGTCTCCATATTGGCGAAGGCGGCCAGCATCATCTTCACTTCGGTCGGTTTGAACACCCGGCCGTAGCGCTCCATGTAGTTGTCCTGCACCTCGATGTCCGCCTGGGTGAAGAAGCGGAAGATCTGGGTCAGCAGGTTACGCTCGCCGTCGTTCAGATTGGCGGCCCAGTCCTTGACGTCCTCGCCCATCGGGACTTCCTCGGGCATCCAGTGGACCTGCTGCTGCTTCTTCCACATGTCGAAGGCCCACGGATAGCGGAAGGGCTTGTAGGCGGCCGAGGGGGTCAGCAGACCGGGCGTGCCGGGACGAATGATCGTGGCGGGAGCGTTCATCGAAGAAGACCTGGGGCGAATCCGGAAGAAGTGCGTTTCACCATGCGTCCGCAGGCGCGCGGGGACAAGGGAAGATGCGCACATCTAGCGATCACTTTTCAACCGACCGCTAGATATGGTGTTTCCGTGACAGGAAATTGGGGAGGAAGATGGGGATGGTTTTCACGCTCTACGGCGCCCCCGGGTCCGGCTCGGTCCCGGTCGAGGCGACGCTGCGGCTGATCGGGCAGGACTATCGCGTCATCGAGGCCCCGACGTGGGAGGGAGAAGCCGAACGGCGCAAGGTGGCGTCCGTCAATCCGATGCGGCAGATTCCGGCCCTGGTCACGCCGGGCGGCGAGGTCATCACCGAAAGCGCCGCCATCCTGATCTGGCTGGCCGATTCCCACCCGCAGGCCCGGCTGTCGCCCGCGCTGGACGATCCGCGCCGGGCGCAGTTCCTGCGCTGGATGAGCTTCATCCCCGCCGCCGTCTATTCGATGTTCTGGGTGCGGGACGAGCCGTCTCGCCTGGCCGGCGACGATCCGCAGGCCCAGGCTGAAATCCAGCGCCGCACCATCGAACGCATCGCCGACTGCTGGCGGATGATGGACGCCCAGATCACGCCCGGCCGCTTCCTGCTCGGCGAAGAGATGACGGTGCTGGACCTCTATGTCGCCGTCGCCAGCCGCTGGACGCCTCGGCGTCGCCGCTTTTACGCCGAAGCGCCCGGGATGGCCGAGGTCGTCCGCCGCGTGGACGCCCTGCCTGAGCTTCAATCCTTCTGGGCCGAGCGGTTCCCGTTCGACGAGGGCTGGAAGGGTTAGGGCCTAGAGCAGGCCCATCGCCTTCGCCTCACGCTCCAGCCCCTCGCGGAATTCGGGCGCGGCCAGGCTGATCAGGGCGCGGGCGCGGGCGTCGTCGGTCAGCCCCTTCAGATTGGCCGCCCCATGCTCGGTGACGACGTAGTGGATGTCGTTGCGCGGGGTGGTCGCCGGGCCGTCCAGACGCGCCACGATGCGCGAGGCCGTCCCCTTGGCCGCCGTGGAGTGGCAGGCGATGATCGACTTTCCGCCCTCGGACGCCGCCGCGCCGCGCACGAAGTCCAACTGGCCGCCCGACGCCGTGTACTGCCGCCCGTTCAGGTATTCCGAGCAGCAGGCGCCGAACAGGTCGATCTGCAAGGTCGCGTTGACCGAGATCATCTTCGTATTGCGGGCGATGACCGCCGGGTCGTTCACATAGTCGACAGGGCGGGCCTCGAAGGCCGGGTTCTCGTGCAGGAACTCATAGGTCGAGCGGTTCCCCATCGAGAAGGTGAAGACCGTCTTGCCGGGGTGCAGGGTCTTGCGCGCATTGGTGACGACGCCCGCCTTCATCAGTTCGACTAGGCCCGGCGTCAGCATCTCGGTGTGGATGCCGAGGTCGCGATGGTCATGCAGCGCCGCGCACACCGCGTCCGGCAGGGCGCCGATGCCCATCTGCAGCGTCGAGCCGTCCTCGACCATGCCGGCGATCAAGGCCCCGATGGCCAGATCCTGCGGCTGCTGCGGCGCCTTGCCCGCCTCCAGCAAGGGGGCCGAATGCTCGACCAGGGCCGCGACCTGCGAGACATGGACGCGGCAATCGCCGAACACGCGCGGCATGTGCGGATTGACCTCCAGGATCACCCGTTCGGCGCTCTTGGAGACAGCCAGGGCGTAGTCGGTGTTGGTCCCCAGGCTGAAATAGCCCTCGGCGTCCATCGGCGAGACCGTCGCCAGCAGGGTGTCGACGCCGATCTCGCGCGTCAGCACGCGCGGCGTCTGCTGAAAGCCGGTCGGCACGAACCAGACGGCGCGACGGCCCTCTTCGATCCCGCGCGCTTCCAGCTTCCGCTCGATAGCGCCGTGGAACAGGCTGTGTGGGCGGATGCGGTCAGTCAGTTCGAAGCGCATCACCGTCTCGCCCGCGATGGCGGTGGACAGCAGGTAGTAGAGGTTGACGTCCCCCACCTGCCGCGCCTGGGCCCGATCAGCCAGGGCCTTCAGCAGGGCGGGCGGCTGGCCGACGCCCAGGGCCATGGCGACCTTGGCGCCCGACGGGATCAGGGCGGCCGCCGCCTGAGGCGTCGTCAGGCGTTCGGCGTAGAGGGCGGCGAAATCGGTCATGGGAAACTCCTGAAGCGTCGTCCTTGAGGGCGTCCGTCGCTTGCGTGGCGACGGCTTCTGATCGCCTTTATCCGACAGCCGCGCGCCTTCGCGGCGCTAGACCTTGGTCTAAGAAACCATACGTCTAGGGCGCGTCCTGCAGGGGCGCGTCGTGCAGGCGCTGGCGCCGCTCGGCGGCGTAGGCGATCAGCCACAGAGCCATCGACCAGGCGGCGCCCACGCTCCACCCCGCGAACACGTCCGACGCCCAGTGCGCGCCCAGATAGATTCGCGTCAACCCGATCAGCAGGGCGATCGCCACCGCGCAGCCCAGAACATAGGCCTTCAGCCGCTTGCGTGGAAAAGCGCGCGTCAGCATGACCCCCAGCGTCAGATAGAAGACGGTCGACAGCAGGGCGTGGCCCGAGGGGAAGCTGGCGTTCAGCGTCTCCACCGCCTGATAGATTTCGGGCGGCCGTTCGCGCTCGAACAGGGCTTTCAGGCCTTCGCTCAGGGCCACCCCACCCGCCAGGCCGACGACCAGCATCAGCGCCGACAGCCGCTTGCCCATGATCAACAGGAAGCCGATGGCGATGACGGCGAACAGGGTCAGCACCGATATGCCGCCGAGCGAGGTCAGATCCGCCGCCGCCTCGTGCAGCCACCACGGGCCCCAGGGGCGCCCCGGATCATCGGCGAAGGGCCGCACCGCCGCCAACACCGCATGGTCAAAGGCCTGGCCGTCGGCTTCCTGAATGTCGTCGGCCACCTCGATGAAGATCAACACCCCCAGGGCGACCACCAGCATGGCGGCCACAGCGGCGATCTCCGTGCGGGCGACGCGCAGGGCGCGGGTCAGGAAGGCGGTGGGATGCGGGGCCATGGGGCGCTAACGGCCAAGCTGTTGCGGTGTTCCCTGTCAGCCCTCGCAGAAATCGACGACGGTTCGGTGAAAAATGTGATCCCGCATTTCCTGAGTCATTTCCACAGGGTGTGATCAGCCGCCCACCGATTCGTCAGAAAAGCTCCCGTCAAGAGCTTTACCTGCGGTTAGGGATATGCACCCATATATCTAGCCAAACACCGGCAAGCAGCCACTAGATGTAGTGTCTCAAACCGGTACGGCCTTCTAATCGCATTTGTTCAGGACAGGGACGAAAATGGCTGGCGGCGAAGCGTTGCAGACGACGGAATTCTCTACGGTTTCCTCGGCGTCGCCCGAGACCAAGCCGGAGCTGACGGTGGTGAACGGCCTGAAACTGGACCGCACGCGCGACGCCCTGCTGACCGAATTCGGCAAGAAGACGCTGGAAGACCGCTACCTGCTGGCGGGCGAAAGCTATCAGGACATGTTCGCCCGCGTGGCCACGGCCTACGCCGACGACGCCGACCACGCCCAGCGCGTCTATGACTATATGTCAAAGCTGTGGTTCATGCCGGCGACGCCGGTGCTGTCGAACGGCGGCGCCGATCGCGGCCTGCCGATCTCCTGCTTCCTGAACTCGGTCAACGACAGCCTGGACGGCATCCAGAACGTCTGGAACGAGAACGTCTCCCTGGCCTCGAACGGCGGCGGCATCGGCACCTATTGGGGCGGCGTCCGCTCCATCGGCGAGAAGGTCAAGGGCGCGGGTCAGACCTCGGGCATCATCCCCTTCATCCGCGTGATGGATTCGCTGACCCTGGCGATTTCGCAGGGCTCGCTGCGTCGCGGCTCGGCCGCCGTCTATCTGGACATCCACCACCCGGAAATCGAAGAGTTCCTTGAGATCCGCAAGCCGTCGGGCGACTTCAACCGCCGCTCGCTGAACCTGCACCACGGCATCAACATCACCGACGCCTTCATGGAGGCGGTCCGCGACGGCAAGCCCTTCGACCTGATCTCGCCCAAGAACGGCGAGGTCCGCAAAACCGTCGACGCCCGCAACCTGTGGACCAAGATCCTCGAAATCCGGATGCAGACGGGCGAGCCATATCTGATCTTCTCGGACACGGTGAACCGGCAGATGCCGCAGCACCAGAAGGATCTGGGCCTGTCGGTCAAGCAGTCCAACCTGTGCTCGGAAATCATGCTGCACACGGGTCTGGACCATAAGGGCGTCGAGCGCACCGCCGTCTGCTGCCTGTCGTCAGTCAACGCCGAGACCTTCCTGGAGTGGCGCGAAGAGCCGCGCTTCATCGAGGACATCATGCGCTTCCTCGACAATGTGCTCGAGGACTTCATCACCCGCGCCCCGTCGTCGATGGCCGCCGCCGTCTATTCGGCCCAGCGCGAGCGTTCGGTGGGTCTGGGCCTGATGGGCTTCCACTCCTTCCTGCAGTCGCAGGGCGTGGCCTTTGAATCGGCCATGGCCAAGAGCTGGAACATGCGCCTGTTCAAGCACCTGCGCCGCGAGGCCGACAAGGCCAGCCGCACCCTGGCCGAGGAAAAGGGCCCCTGCCCCGACGCCGCCGATCGCGGCGTGATGGAGCGGTTCAGCCACAAGCTGGCCATCGCCCCCACCGCCTCGATCTCGATCATCTGCGGGGGTACGTCGGCAGGCATCGAGCCGATCCCGGCCAACATCTACACCCACAAGACCCTGTCGGGCTCCTTCGCGGTCAAGAACCCCTATCTGCAGGATCTGCTGGGCGAAAAGGGCATCGACACCGAGGCTGTCTGGTCTTCGATCCTCGAGAACGAAGGCTCGGTCCAGCACCTGGACGCCCTCAGCGACGACGAGAAGGCCATCTATAAGACCGCCTTCGAACTGGATCAGCGCTGGGTCATCGAACTGGCCGCCGACCGCACCGGCGACATCTGCCAGGCGCAGTCGCTGAACCTGTTCATCCCCGGCGACGTCAACAAGTGGGATCTGCACATGCTGCACTGGTCGGCGTGGGAGCGGGGCCTGAAGTCGCTGTATTATCTGCGGTCCAAGTCGGTGCAGCGCGCCGCCTTCGCCGGCGCCGAGGACAAGAAGGAAGAAGAGATCGATCCGAACCAGCCGGACCTCTTCTCCATCGCCCGCACCGACTATGACGAGTGCCTGGCCTGCCAGTAAGGCAAGCCTTCACACTCAACGCCATCGCCTTTGAGCCGCCCGGGGAACCCTCTCCGGGCGGTTTCGTTCGTCATAAAGGAATGTGGCGTAAAAGAGTCCGTTGCGGTTCCCCGGCGTTCGTGCACAGTGGAAGCGTTAACGGATCGGGAGGCACCGTTGATGCGTCGGATGGCATGGGCAGGATGGATGATCGCGGCGGTCGCCCCGACGACCGTTTTCGCCATGCCGCAAACCGTTGTGGAAGGCCCCATCGCCGCGCGCGGCGGCGACGCCATCCGGTTCGAGGACGCCGCCGCCCGGCTGGACAGCCGCCTGCCCTTCACGGCCGAACCTGACGCCGCCTTCGGCGCCCCGGTGCAGTTCAACGATGTCGCCCGACTGAGCGCCGATCAGGGCGAACTGCGTCAGGAAGCCTGGTTCGCCGGCGACGGCTTCACCGACCGACTGCGGATCACCACGACCGGGGAACTGCGCCGCGCCGACGGCTCGCCCGCGCCGCCGCGCGCCCTCGACCCCGTCGCCTTCTCGGGCGAGAGCTATGACGTCACCTATACGCGCGGCTGGACCGCCGCCAAGGGCCGCACAGCCTCGGGCCTGGAGGTGTCGCTGACGCCCCACGCCGGCTTCGGCGTCGGCAGCGACGGCCCCTCGGCCGAGGCGGGCGCCACCCTGCGCATCGGCGAGAATCTGGACCGCCTGGCCCCCAACGGCGACGAGGCCTTCGGCGAGCGGCCGCGCTGGTATCTGTACGCGGCCGGGTCCAAGCGGGCGGTCGGCTACAACTTCGCCCGCACCCGCGACGGCGACTTCGCCCGGTCCGGGGTCAGCCAGGACGCCGGAACCTACCTAGGCGACGCCTCCATCGGCGTGGCCTATCGCCGAGGCTCAGTGCAGAGCTCCTTCGGCGTCGTCTATCGCGAGATCGAAGCCAAGGGCCTGCGCGGCTATCAGGGCATCAGAACCGATGTGTCGGAAGGCCTGGTGGCCTTCCAACTGACGATCCGCCCGCCGCGCTAGGCGGCCTCGCGCCCCTTACTGCGTCCGCGCCACGCCCTCGCGGCGGCTGTCGGCCGCCCCGTCCCAGCGCCCGTTCCGCCACAGCCCGCCATGCAGGCCCGAAGTCTCGGTCGTATTGGGCCGCAGCTCGACGCCCCGCGCCGCCATGCCGTCGCGCACCGCCTTGGGGAAGCCTTCGGTATCGGCGCCGAAACCGTCGCCCTTGGCCACCAGATTCGGCAGGTCGAAGGCCTGTTGCAGCGGAAGCCCCCAGGCCAGGGCGCTGATCAGGGCCTTGGCGTTATAGGCCAGGATGGACGATCCGCCCGGCGAGCCCAGCAGGCCGATCAGACGTCCTTCGCGATCCAGGATCAGGGCCGGCGACATGGACGAGCGCGGCCGCTTGCCCGCCGCCACGGCGTTGGCCGCAGGCGTGCCGTCCGACGCCGTCGGAACCATGGAGAAGTCGGTCAGCTGATTGTTCAGGAAGAAGCCGCCCGCCATCCGGCCCGAACCGAACAGGCTCTCGACCGTGGTGGTCATGCTGACGGCGTCGCCCTTCGCATCGACGACGACCAGGTGCGAGGTGCCCGCCGGTTCGCGCGTGGCGTCCGCGCCGACGTTCGGCGCCCCCGCCGGCACGCCATAGGGCGCCGCGCCGCGCAGAGCCGGCGCCAGGGCCGCCCGCTCAGCGACATAGGCCGGGTCCAGCAGGCCTGCGACCGGCACGGAGACGAAGGCCGGATCGCCGAAATAGCGGTCGCGGTCGGCGTACATCAGCCGTTGCAGTTGGCCGAAGGCGGCCCAGGCCTCGGGGCTGTCCGGCCCCTTGTCGATGTCCGGCGTCTGCTCGGCCATGGCCAGCAGCTCCAGGATGGAGGCTCCGCTGGACGGCGGCGGCGGCACGCAGATGGTGTAGATCTTATAGGGACCGCACACGGCCTCGCGCACCACAGGGCGATAGCCGGCGATGTCGGCTGCCGTCAGGGCGCCGGGTCGCGGGCCTTCGTTGACCGCCGCGACGATGGCCTCGGCCAGCGGGCCCTGCTGCAGGGCGGCCGCGCCGTCGCGGGCGATGCGGCGCACCGTCTCGGCGTAGGCCGGATTGCGCAGGGTCTCCCCCGCCTGATAGCGCGCGCCGTCCGGCTTGGTGAAATACTCGGTCGCCCAGCGCGTCTTCGCCTGGGGGGCATCGCCGTTGATCATGCCGGCCAGACGCGGGCTGACGACGAAACCGTCCTGCGCCAGTTTCTCGGCGTCGCCGAACAGGTCGGACCAGGCCAGGGCGCCGTGTTGCTGCTGAGCCAGGGCCAGCATGGGCACCACGCCCGGCGCCCCGGTCGAGCGCCCGCTCAACACCGCATCGACAAAGGCCAGCGGCTTGCCGTTCTCATAGAAGAGCTCGGGCGTGGCGGAGGCGGGGGCCGTCTCGCGTCCGTCATAGACGGTGATCGCGCCGCTTTCGGCGTCATAGAACATCATGAAGGCGCCGCCGCCCAAACCCGAGGACTGCGGCTCGGTCAGACCCAGCACCGCCTGGATCGCCACCGCCGCGTCCACGGCCGAACCGCCTCGGGCCAGCACCTTCATCCCCGCCTCGACCGCCAGGGGGTTGGCCGCCGACACGAACGGCCCTCTGGCGACGGACGCCTGAGCCGTCGCAGGCGCTTCAGCCGAAACCGGCGCCGCCTCGGCCTGAACCCCTTCCGCCGTCGTCGCGCATCCCGTCAGCAACAGGGCCGCAAGCGCCGTCCCGGCCGCGAGAGAGGAAATCCTGCGCGCAGGGCGCAGATGGGAGAAGGAAAGGGCGCGCACTCAAGCACTCCGGGACGTTACAGGGAGGCTTTATGCCTAGGCCCGCAGGCCTCCAAGGCCAACCCCGCATTTTCTCAAGATTTTCTGAGAAAACCTGCTTGCCAGCACGAAAGCGACCCGCTAGATACCCGGCCCTGCCCGCAAGGCGGTGCGCACCCGTAGCTCAGCTGGATAGAGCACCAGACTACGAATCTGGGGGTCAGGAGTTCGAATCTCTTCGGGTGCGCCATCTCTCCTTATCATGATGATGTAAGGCGAAACGGCCGTAATATGCGCCGTCCGCTCTGGCTGCGCGACGCTGCGACGATCGCACGGCCCACGCCCCCATCGCCAAGTTAATATAAAATCAACGTTTCTACGCCTTGGCAGGAACGACCGTCGCATTGTGGCCGTTTCTTGTCCGGAGGAACGCCTGAGATGGTGTGCGAGAGGGACGGAAGCCAGACCGCCGGAGGTGGTGGGTCGAGCCTGCCCGCAAGGGCATGGTGACGCGCGCGGTCAGCGTGCGCCGTTCCGTATCCGCGCCGGCCGATCTGGCCGCCCTGCGCAATCTCGCCTCCATCACCCGACTGAGCGATGAAGAACGCGCCCTGATCCGACGATTGTGCGTGTTTCAGGAAGCGGTGCCCGCTGGCCAGCCTTTCGATCCCGACGGCCGAGCCGCCTCGCCGCGCCTGATCCTGAGCGGATGGGCGTGTCGCCAACGTATCCTGGCCGACGGTCAGCGCCAGATTTTCGGCTTCCTGCTGCCCGGAGATTCCGTAGGGCTGAGCCTTGATCCGCGTCCGCTGGACGAGACGACCATCATCGCCCTGACGCGGGTCGAATATGTCGACGCCCTGATGCTGCGCGAGATCCTGGCGCTTCAAGACCCGCGCCACGATCGGCTGCGCCGCGCCCTGGCGACGTCGCGCCGATACGAGGAAACCTGCCTGCTGAACCATGTGGTGCGGCTGGGCCGGCAATCCGCCCAGGCGCGTCTGGCCCACCTGCTGCTGGAGTTGCGCGACCGGCTGCAGCGCGCCGGGCTGTGCACCAGCGACCGCCTGCACCTGCCGCTGACCCAGGAGACCCTGGCCGACGCCCTGGGGCTGAGCCTGGTCCATGTCAGCCGCACGCTGGGCCAGATGCGGCGCGGGCGGCTGATCGCCATGCAGAGCGGCTGGGTCACCCTTCTGGACGAGGCCCATCTGCGCGCCGCCAGCGACTATGGCGTCGACGACCACGCCCTTCACTGAAACCCGAACGAAAAGAGAGAGAGAGCGAGCGTCATGAGCCCCCACCGACAACCGTCTCGGCCCCGCCCGCCTCTTTCACCGTATCGACCGCCGCGCCGGACCGGGTCCACGCTGCGAATGATCGGCGCCTCGGTCGCCGTGGCGGCCCTGCTGGCCCCCGGCGTCGCCCTGGCCCAGGACGAAGAGTTGGCGGCGCGGGTCGCGCGGCTGGAAGCTCTGGTCATCGAGCAGCAACGCCGTATCGAGGCGCAGGAAGCCCTGTTGAACGAACGCGCCGCCATGGCGCCGCCATCCGTCGATCCGCGCTGGCAGGTGCAGACCGACGCCTCGGGCCGAGCGGTCTTCGCAGATCGAACCCTGAACCAGTTGCGCGCCGGCCAGCAGGTCGCCAGCACCATCGCGCCCAACGGTCCGGCCCAACCGACCCTGCCCCCGAGCGAAGCCCCGCCGCCGCCCGCGCCCGAGGTGCGGCGCGAGCAGCTGGCCGCCATTCCCGAAGGCATCGCCGTGCTGAGCCAACCGGGAAAATTCACCCTGGACGTCTCGACCGAGTACACGCGCTCCAGCGCCAACCGTCTGGTGTTCCGAGGCATCGAGATCGTGCCCGGCGTGCAGATCGGGGTGATCGAGGCCAATGAGGCCGATCGCGACACCGGCGTCGTCACCCTGGCCGGGAAATACGGCATCGGGCCGCGCATGGAGGCGGAGCTGCGCGTGCCCTACGTCTGGCGCAACGACACCATCACCACCGTGCAGCAGCGCGACGAAGCGGTGACGCGGACCATCGACCTGAGCGGCGACGGCGTCGGCGACGTCGAAGCGGCCCTGCGCTATCAGATCAACGGCGGCGAGCGCGGACGCCCCATCTTCATCGCCGGCCTAAGGGTCAAGAGCGACACGGGCGAAGGACCGTTCGACATCGATCGCGACGAGTTCGGCATCGCCACCCGCCTGGCCACAGGCTCGGGATTCTGGGGCGTCGAGCCCAGCATCAGCTTCCTGTACCCCAGCGATCCGGCGGTCATTTTCGGCAGCCTGAGCTACTTCGCCCACCTGCCGCGCGACATCAACAAGACCGAGGGCGAGATCCGCATCGGCGAGGTCGATCCCGGCGACGCCATCGGCCTGTCGATCGGTTTCGGCTTCTCGCTGAACCCGCGCTTCTCCTTCTCGCTGGGCTACAAGCACAACTACATTCGGCCGACGAAGAGCGAGTTGAACGACATCACCGAAAAGTCCGATGCGCTTCAGGTCGGCGCCCTGCAGTTCGGCATGTCCTACCTGCTGAACGATCGCTACAGCCTGAACGGCAATTTCGAGTTCGGCGTGACCGAGGATGCGCCCGACATGCGCTTCATCCTGCGCCTGCCCATCGTCTTCTAACATGAAGAAGGGGCCGCCCGACGGCGGCCCCCGAGAGACTCGAACCGCTGCGGCCTAGAAGCCGCCCAAGCTCCTGAGACCGGCCCAGTCGATGTCGCGAGCGATGTTCGATCCATAGTTGTGCATCTGGCTGTTGGTCTGGATCGTCGCCAGATCAGGCAGGACCAGGTTCAGCTCCATGTCCTGACGGATGTTGCGATTATCGGCGTTGTTGATGATCAGGTTCTGCAACTGGCTGGTCGTGATGTTGTGCAGGATCGCCGTCGCGCCCGAGCCGTCCACCACCGCCACCCCGCCGGTGTTGTTCAATCCGCGAAGGTCGATGCCGCCCGCCACCAGGCTGGCCATGGCGCCCGCCAGATCAGCCACGCCGGGGACGTTGTGCTGAACCTGCTGACTTACGGGTCCGGTCGGCGTCCAGGTCAGTTGCGTCTGAAGAGCCAGTTGGTCGTTCACATAGGAACGGACCACGACGCCGAAGCCGAAGGTGAAGCCTCCCGCCGTCATGAAGCCGCCGCGCGCCTCGGACATGTCCGCGTCCGTCATGACCTGAGGCCCGCGCATGACCTCGACCGGCGTAGCAACCGGCGATGGCGCCGCCGACGGCGGGGTCGCGAAGGGCTCCAGAGAGGCGTCGCCGACAAGCTCGGCGGCGAAGGCGACGGATTCGGCCGAGACCGGCGCCGCCAGACTGACCGGCGCCAGGCAGGTCATGACGAGCAGAATGCTTGAACGCGCGCGTCTCATGGTCGTCACCTCAGATAGGGATCGAGGGAGAAACGCGTCGTCACTTGATACAGCGGCGGCAACTCCCGCGTCAGTTCCGCCAAGGACATGGGCTGAAGCGCCTGCCCCGGCCGCGACCGGTTCCAGATGCGCCACTCCTCGGCGTCGTTGAAGGTGTCCGCCGGCTGGCGGACGACGAAGGCGACCCCGTTCCACATGGCGGCGAACTGGTCGCGCGAATAGATCTTCAGCCCCAGGGCCGGATCGCCGACAAGAACATGGCCCGCGTCATCGCCCTTGAAGACCACGAAATGTTTGTAGCCGGCCGTGTCGATCATCACGATGGCCGGGGCGTTCATCTCGATCAGCTCGTCCAGGCTGAGCCGGAAGCCGTCGGCGGGATAGCCGCGCGCATCGAGGTAGCGCTTCATGTCCAGCAGGGAGAAGCCGACGCGGCGGATGGTCTCCTGATCCCCGTCGGCGAACATGGCGCGGAACACCTGAGCCTCGCCGACATCGCGGCCGTAGTGATGGCGCAAAAGGGTGGCCAGAGCCGCCGAGCCGCAGCTGAAGTCGTACTGCTGGCGCACCACGGTGCGGAAGGGCAGGTCGCGATAGCTGACCACCTTCACCCGGCCCGCGGCGGGACCGTTGTTCAGCAGGATCTCGGCCTGGGCCGAAGCCGCAGACAGGGCCGGCAAACCCGCCACGGCGGCCAGCCCCAGGTTGAGCAGAAGCCGGGCGGACGAGCGTGTCACGGGTTCGGAGCCGTCGTCACGATATTGATCGTGATCGCGCCTTGCAGGTTGTTGTTGTTGCCGCTGTTCATGACGAAGTTGCCGATGCCGTTGAAACCGGAAAAGGCGTTGGCGTCGATGCGCATCCCGCCCGTCGTCACGGTGTTGGCGTTGACGCTGTTGCCGCTGTTGGTCGCCTGCAGCAGTTGGTCGCTGGCGATGACCACCGACGACGCGCCCTGACGGCCGTGCAACGCATCCAGTTCGTCAACAGCCAGCGACCGCGGCCCTGTGGCGGCGGTTGAAGCGTCAACGGGAGCCGGAGCGACAATGATGAAAGGCGGAGGGGGCGTCGGCGGAGAGGCCGAATTCGGATCGGCCGCCCCCAGCAGCGCCAGGGTCGACAGAATGCTGAGCATGGTTCCCTCCCAGGAAAAAGAAGTTCGGCGGCCGGAGAACCGGCCGCCGAAACCAAGGCTTAGTTGCCGCCGCCGCCAAAGGTGACGTTGGCGTTGGCGCTGATCGCCGTAGCCGCCTGACCAACCGAAGCCAGGCCGGTGTTGTTGCTCACCGTCTGGATGCCCGCGAAGCCTGCGAAGGCGCCGCCGCTCTGGTTGATGTCGCCGGTGCGAATACGGCCGTTTTGCGGGCCTTGGCCGTCTTCCGACATGTCGAAGCTCAAGTCGCTGACGTTGGCGCTGAGTTCCTGCATGTTCAGGGAGACGCGGATGTTGCCGATATTAGTCGAGTTGTCGTTGCCCGAGTCATTCACAGAATTGTCGTTGAAGGAGTCAGAGACCCCCAACTCCAGGTTGGTGTTGACCGAGTTATCCGTGTTGGTTGACGCATCAGTGTTGAACGAGTCGGAGATGCCGACTTCAGTGTTCGTCGAATTATCCGAGTTGTCGTTGAACGAATCCGAGACGCCCAGCTCCAGATTGGTATTGGTGGAGTTATCTGAATTGTCGTTCAGCGAATCAGAGATGCCCACGTCCAGATCAGTGGAGTTGTCGGTGTTGAACGAATCCGCGACGCCCAAATCCACATCGGTGCTGTTGCCGCCGCTGTTGTAGGAGTCAGTCGCCGTGGTGTTGCCGCCGACCGCACCGTTCGGACCGCTCGAGGACTGAGCCTGAGCCATGCCCGCAAAAGCCAGAGCCCCAGCCAGGACCGCAGCAGACGTCATTAGTTTGGCACGCATTTCCTTGCCTCCAATCAAAGGTGATTAAGGAGGCTCCTCCACCTCCGAAGGCCGAAATCGTCGAATGACACGGATCGTTCCCCTTAAGAGAGCCCCTGATTTTCCTCGAGAATTCGTACACTCCGGCCATCTTGCGGGAGAAGATCTGATCAAATGGAGTGGAGCCCTGCGGCCAGGAAGCTCGACATCCCGTCATTTGATCAAAAGACCACCCAGAATAAAGTTGGCGAAGTCGTGACTTTTTTAAGGCAGGCGCGCCGGTAGCGGTTCGAGTCTCCGCTCAACGGCTCCCGTGGCGCAATCGCTCCGGCCGTGCTACGCGCGCCGAACCATGACGACGCCCCCTATCGAACGCATCCGCAACTTTTCGGTGGTCGCCCACATCGACCACGGCAAGTCGACCCTGTCCGATCGCCTGATCCAGTTCACGGGCGGCCTGACCGCGCGCGAAATGTCGGAACAGGTTCTTGATAATATGGACATCGAGAAGGAGCGCGGCATCACCATCAAGGCGCAGACCGTGCGCCTGAACTACAAGGCCAAGGACGGCGAGACCTACGTCCTGAACCTGATGGACACGCCGGGGCACGTCGACTTCGCCTATGAGGTGTCGCGTTCGCTGGCCGCGTGCGAAGGCTCGATCCTGGTGGTGGACGCCTCGCAGGGCGTCGAGGCCCAGACCCTGGCCAACGTCTATCAGGCGATCGACAACAACCACGAGATCGTCCCGGTCCTCAACAAGATCGACCTGCCCGCCGCCGAGCCGGACCGGGTGCGGGCCCAGATCGAGGACGTCATCGGCATCGACGCCTCCGACGCCGTCATGTGCTCGGCCAAGTCGGGTATCGGTATCGAGGACGTGCTGGAGGCCATCGTCGCGCGTCTGCCGGCGCCCAAGGGCGACATCAACGCCCCGCTGAAGGCCATGCTGGTCGACGCCTGGTACGATCCCTACCTGGGCGTGGTGCTGCTGGTCAGGGTGTTCGACGGCGTGCTGAAGGCCGGCATGCGGGTGAAGATGATGCAGACCGGCTCGTCGCACCTGGTCGACCGCGTCGGCGTCTTCCTGCCCAAGAACACCCCGGTCGAGCAGCTCGGTCCCGGCGAGGTCGGCTTCATCACCGCCCAGATCAAGGAAGTCGCCCACGCCGCCGTCGGTGACACCATCACCGACGAGAAGAAGCCCACGGCCGAAGCGCTGAAGGGCTTTAAGGACGTGCAGTCGGTGGTCTTCTGCGGCCTGTTCCCGGTCGACGCCGCCGACTTCGAAGATCTGCGCGCCGCCATCGGCAAGCTGCGCCTCAACGACGCCAGCTTCACCTATGAGATGGAATCCTCGGCCGCCCTGGGCTTCGGCTTCCGCTGCGGCTTCCTGGGCCTGCTGCATCTGGAGATCATTCAGGAGCGCCTGAGCCGCGAGTTCAACCTGGACCTGATCGCGACGGCCCCCTCGGTCGTCTACAAGATCGGCCTGCGCGACGGGACCGAGATCGACCTGCACAACCCGGCCGACCTGCCCGACGTGATGCAGATCGAGACCATCAGCGAGCCGTGGATCAAGGCCACCATCCTGACCCCCGACGAATACCTCGGCGGCGTGATCAAGCTGTGCCAGGACCGTCGCGGCAGCCAGATCGAGCTGTCCTACGTCGGCAGCCGCGCCCTGGTCGTCTATGAGCTGCCGCTGAACGAGGTCGTCTTCGACTTCTACGACCGGCTGAAGTCGATCTCGAAGGGCTACGCCTCGTTCGACTATGAGATCACCGACTACAAGGTCGGCGACCTGGTGAAGATGTCGATCCTGGTCAACGCCGAGCCGGTCGACGCCCTGTCCATGCTGGTCCACCGCGCCCGCGCCGAGACGCGCGGCCGCGGCATGGTGGAGAAGATGAAGGAGCTGATCCCGCCCCACATGTTCACCATCCCGATCCAGGCGGCCATCGGCGGCAAGATCATCGCCCGCGAAACCGTCCGCGCCCTGCGCAAGGACGTGACCAGCAAGTGCTACGGCGGCGACGCCACCCGCAAGAAGAAGCTGCTGGAGAAGCAGAAGGCCGGCAAGAAGCGCATGCGTCAGTTCGGCAAGGTGGAGATCCCGCAGGAAGCCTTCATCGCCGCCCTGAAGATGGACGAGGATTGATCCTCGTACGAGGAAAATGAAATCATGAAGGGCGGAAGGCGGTGCTTTCCGCCCTTTGTTCTTTTGCCCTCAAAACCCCGCCCGCCACGTCTCCGCGGTTAGCGTCACCGCCGCTTCGAGCGGGGGCTTGAGCTGGAACAGGCCCGGCGCGGCGGCGAGATCGTGGAGGCGGTAGAGGCGCCAGGCGTCGGGGCATTCGGTTGAGACCTCGCGCTCGGTGCGGGTCAGGAAGAAGTCGGTGGCGGGGCCGCCGCGCGTGGCCTTGACCTCGATCAGGCGCTCGCGGCCCGCCGGATCGAAGCTCTTGATATCGTAGCCGGCGCCGTCGCCGCGCTCCTGGGACGTCCATTCGATCTTGCGGGCCAGATCGGGGCGGTCATGGGCGATCAGGAAGGCGCGCTCGTGGTGGAAGACGTGACGCTCGCCCCACTGGCCGAGGACGCGGTTGCGGTGATCGCGGGCGGCGGGGTCGTATTTGCGGACGATGCGGGCGAGCCCCTCGGGCCGGGGCTTGCGCGCCGGGCCGAGGGGCGGCGGGGCGGTGATGGGGAGGATGACGGGCGGCGGCGCGTCCGGCTGGCTCCATGGCGAGGCGAAGGGTTGATCGGGTTCGTGGACGGAAGGCTGGCGTGGCGTCGGCCCCTCCACCACTTCGTGGTCCCCCTCCCCATGGAATGGGGAGGAAAATGACAGGCCGAGGCTCCATGCGTCGGGATGGGCGTCGAGGTAGCGTTCGACAGCCGGAAAGAGCGCGTTCTGGATGTTGTCCATGCGCCTGTAGCCGCGGATGGTCGGCAGGCCGAGATCGGCCAGGACCGAGGACAGGTTCATGTGCTTGAACTCGACCGAGCGGTGCGAACGGCCCGTGCGCGCCATCAGGTCGCGGGCGTGATGCGCCTTGACGTAAGGGCGCCCCGCAAGCTCGGCCGCCAGCATGGTGAAATAGGTCGCGACGATGGCGTCCAGTTCGTCCGCCTGCCAGTCGGTTCCTACCTTAGATTGGTCGATCATCGCCCCTCCGCCTACCGGAGGTTAGCTTTGCCGTGGAGTCTTGGCCAGGACGCATGGGACAGGCGGGGCCGAGGCGATCACCTCGCCCTCCCCACCCGGTCGCTGGCGCGACCACCCTCCCCATAAAGGGGAGGGAGAGGCGTTAAGGTCAGCGTAAGGGCGTGTGGGTTTTCAGAGGCTTGGGGGCGGATCGGCGCACCCAGCCCGCCTGGGTCGGCGCCGGTCCTATCCTTGCGCGCATGGAGGAGACCCTGGACGCCAAGCCCGCGCACTATCGCCTGTCGCGGGCGACGTGGGAGATCATTCTGGAGGCCTATCGCAACGGGGCGACCGTGCCTGAGCTGAGCGAGCGGTGGCGGGTGTCGCAGCACGCCCTGCGCAAGCGCATCACCGTCCACGGCGCGACCAAGCGCGACTGGGGCGATGCGCGGGCGCGCGAACAGGCCGAGGCGCGCGAACGGATGCAAGCCGAGCGGGCGGCGGCCGAGGCGGTTCGCGCCGAAGCCCTGTTCGCGCCGTCCGAAGGGGACGCGGACGAGACGGCGGAGGTTCTGGCCGAGACGGCGATGCGGGCCTCGGCGCGGGCCATGCGGGGACGGATGTGGGACGAGGCCAGGGCCCTGGCCCAACTGGCCGAGGCCTATGGCCGGATGGCGCAAAGGAGCGAGCGGGCGCGGGGACGCGGCGAGGTGACGCTGGACGACATTCCGCTGGAGCTGATCAAGGCGCTGGCGCTGAACGAGGATCAGTGCGCCTCCAGCCGACTGGCGATCTGGGACGAGGCGGACCCGCATCCGGCCAAGCAGGAGTATTGGGCGGTCAACGCCGCCCAGCGCGAGGCGGGCATGGAAGAATGGCTGGCCCTGATGCGAGAGCGCAAGACGCTGCGGGATCGGGTGCGCGAACTGGAGGCGGCGGCGGGCCTGGCTCCTCGCTCCGATCAAGCGCAGGCCGGACGCGCCGAAGATGAAGAATTATCCATATAACAATGTGTCGCGTTGCGGCGGCGGCGCGCGCGGTTAAGGTCCGCCTCAACATGATCTTTTGGGGACTGAAATCATCATGCGCCTTGCCGCCTCTTCCGTCGCGCTCGCCGCCCTGCTGGCCGTGAGCACGCCCGTTCTGGCCGCGCCCGCCGCGACCGCCTCCGCCGCCACGACGGCCGCCGCTCAGGCCGAGCCTCTGCGCGGCGCGCCGGTGTCGGAGTTGATCGCCCGCGTCGACATTCCGTGGAAGCGCTTCCAGCTCGACAACGGCCTGACCGTGCTGGTCCACGAGGACCGCAAGGCGCCGGTGGTGGCGGTGTCGGTCTGGTACAATGTCGGGTCGAAGGACGAGCCGAAGGGCTCGACCGGCTTTGCGCACCTGTTCGAGCACCTGATGTTCGGCGGGTCGGAGAACTCGCCCTCCAGCCACATCCAGACGATGAACGCCGCGGGCGCGACCAGCCTGAACGGCACGACCTGGTTCGACCGCACCAACTATTTCCAGACAGTGCCGACCCCGGCGCTGGACTACACCCTGTATCTGGAATCCGACCGCATGGGCTATCTGCTGGGCCAGGTCAGCCAGGAGGTCTTGGATCTGCAGCGCGGCGTCGTTCAGAACGAGAAGCGCCAGGGCGACAACCAGCCCTACGGCATGACCTATTACGCCACGCTGGAAGCCCTGTTCCCCGAGGGGCACCCCTATCGCCACTCGACCATCGGTTCGATGGCCGACCTGGACGCGGCCAGCATGGAGACGGTGCGCGACTGGTTCCGTGAGAACTACGGCCCGAACAACGCCGTCCTGGTCCTGTCGGGCGACATCGACGAGGCCAAAGCCCGCGAGCTGACTGAGAAGTATTTCGGCGCCATCGCGCGCGGCCCGGTCAACACCCCGGCGGCGGCGCCCGTGCCGACCCTGGCGGCCCCTGTCGAACAGGTGCTGCACGACCGCGTGGCCCAGACCCGCATCAGCCGCACCTGGGCCGTGCCGGGCCTGGGCGATCCGGACTCCGTGCCGCTGAGCGTCGGCGCCTCGGTGCTGGGCGGCCTGGCCAGCTCGCGCCTGGACAATGTGCTGGTGCGCGACGAGCAGACGGCCTCCAGCGTCTCGGCCTCGAACCAGACCTTCCAGCGGCTCGGCATGTTCAGCTACTCCGCCATGGTCAAGCCGGGCGCCGATGCGGACGCCGTGGCCCAGCGCATGGACGCCGTGCTGGCCGACCTGATCGCCAACGGCCCGACCCAGGACGAGATCAACCGCGTGGTGACGCGCTACGCCTCGCAGCGCATCCAGGGGCTGGAGACCGCCAACGGCAAGGCCTCGGTCCTGGCCGAGGGGCAGCTCTATTCGAACGATCCGGACTTCTACAAGAAGGAGCTGGCGGCCTACGCCGCCGTGACCCCGGCCCAGGTCCAGGCGGCGATGCAGAAATGGCTTAGCCGCCCCGTCTACAGCCAGATCGTCATGCCGGGCGAGCGCGAGGCCTACGCCGAGGCCGCCGCCGCCCCGTCGGGCGCGACCCCGACGCCGGCCGAGCCGATCCAGCGCGTGGCTCGCGACGCCGCCCCGGCCATCGGCCAGGTGTCCAACGTCGACTTCCCGGCGGTGGAGCGCGCCGCCCTGTCGAACGGCATCGAGATCGTCTACGCCCGCTCGACCACCGTGCCGGTGACGCGCGTGGCGCTGGAGTTCGACGCCGGGGTCGCGGCCGACCGCGCCGACCGGCTGGGCGCCCACACCCTGATGCTGAGCGTCATGCAGGAAGGCACGACGACGCGCGACTCCAAGGCCCTGGCCGAGGCGCAGGAACGTCTGGGCGCCAACGTTTCGGTCGGTTCGTCGATGGACCGCACCATCGCCAGCCTGTCGGCGGTGACGACCAATCTGCAGCCGTCGCTGGCCCTGCTGTCGGACGTGGTGCGCAACCCGGCCTTCGCTCCGGCCGAGATCGAGCGTCTGCGCGCCACGCGCCTGGCCGCCCTGGCCAATGAGAAGACCCAGCCCGCCGCCATCGCCGGCCGCGCCCTGCCGCCGCTGATCTATGGCGAGAGCCACCCCTACGGCCGTTCGTTCGGCGGCACGGGCGACGAGGCGGTGATCCGCGGCCTGTCGCGCGACGACCTGGCGGCCGAGCACGCCCGCTGGATCCGTCCGGACAACGCACAGCTGTTTGTGGTGTCGGACCTGCCGCTGACCGAACTGAAGCCGCAGCTGGAAGCCGCCTTCGGCGACTGGCGCGCCCCGGCGACGGCCAAGGGCGCCAAGGCCTTCGACGCCGCCCTGCCGCAGACCTCGGCGCGGGTGGTGCTGATCGACCGGCCGCAGTCGCCGCAGTCGCTGATCTACGGCGGCCAGGTGCTGCCGGTGTCGGGAACGGACGACATCCTGACCCTGACCACGGCCAATACGGTGCTGGGCACGGACTTCCTGTCGCGCATCAACGCCGATCTGCGCGAGACCAAGGGCTGGTCCTACGGCGTGCGCGGCACGATCAGCCAGTTGGAGAACCGCGCGCCCTATATCGTCAACGCCCCGGTCCAGGCCGACCGCACGGGCGAGTCGATCGCCGCCCTGGTCAGCCAGTACGACCGTTTCCTGGGGGCCGAGGGCGTAACGGCGCAGGAGCGCGAGCGCACCGTCCTGGGCCGCACCCGCGCCCTGTCGGGCAGCTATGAGACCTCGTATCAGGTGCTGGGCGCCCTGCAGTCCAACGCCCTCTACGGCCGCCCGGACGACTATCCCGAGACCCTGGCGGGCCGTATCAACGCCCTGACGGCGCAGGAGATGGACGCCGCCGCCCGCGCCGCCATTCAGCCCTCGCGCTTCGTCTGGGTGGTGGTCGGCGACGCCTCGGTCGTCAAGCCGCAGCTGGACGCCCTGGGCCTGCCGGTCGAGGTGCGCGCCGCCGAGGCGCCGAAGCCGGCCCAGTAAGCCTCTTCAATCCCGCCTGAAACGACGACGGCCGGCGGGGCGACCCGCCGGCCGTTTTCTTTGCAGTTGATTCCGGGCGCGGCCGGGGCGAGCCTCCCCGCCTCTCCTCCCCTCGCCGGAGCTTACATGCCGACCGACGCCTTCAACCCCGCCGCCCGCGCCCCTCGCCTGGCCGTGCTGATCGACGGCGAGAACGCCTCGGCCCGCATCGCCGAGGCGCTGTTCACCGAGATCGCGACCCTGGGCGAGGCCTCGGCGCGGCGCATCTACGGCGATGCGGCCAGTCCGGCCTTGCGGGGATGGATCGACGTCCTGCCGCGCTGGGCGATCCAGTGGCAGCAGAATTTCCAGAACACCAAGGGCAAGAATTCAGGCGACATCGCCCTGGTCATCGACGCCATGGACCTGTTGCATTCGGGTCGGTTCGACGGCTTCTGCCTGGTGTCGTCGGACAGCGATTTCACCCGGCTAGCGGCGCGCATCCGCGAACAGGGCGTCCCGGTCTACGGTTTCGGCGAGCGCAAGACGCCCGAAAGCTTCCGCCAGGCCTGCACCCGCTTCATCTACACCGAGAACCTGACTGGACGCGCCGCCGCCGAGGCGGGCGCGGACGCGTCGCCCCCGGCCGAGCGCAACCCCGCCGAGGCCGTGCCCCTGATCGCCGCCGCCATCGCCGACATGGACGAGGACGGCGACGGCTGGGTCAATATCGGCGGCGTCGCCAACCGCCTGCGCAACACCTATTCCGACTTCGACCAGCGCACCTACGGCCACGCCAAACTGTCCGAACTGGTCCGCGCCACCGGCCGCTTCGACGTCGAGGTCGGCCCCGGCGGCGTCATGCGGGTGCGGTTGAAACCCCGCTAGGCTCAAGCGAAGCCGTTGAGCGAACAACGTTGCAACATGAGCCGATTGCCCGCATGGTGAACGTCTGACGTCCCTATGGGAGTTCTCGCCATGCTGATCCCCGCCTTCGTTCTTCTCATGCTGAACGGCGCTGCGATGCAGGATGACAACGCCGCTGTCGCCGAGCCGCGCGCGCCCAGCGCCTCCAGTTCGCCTTCGCGCACCATCTCGGCGCGTCCGCCTACGGTGACGAACGGCCCGACGCGGACGGTGTGCGGATGGGAGCGCGCCATGGGCAGCACCATTCAGCAGCGCGTCTGTCGCAAGGTGCCGCTGAACAGCAGCCAACGCGAACGCATGTCGACCGAAATGATGCGGGACATGCAGGGTTCGCGCTGGGGCGAACGACCTGTCCCCCGCTCTCCCGGCGGACGGCCTGTGTTCTGACACGAAACCTTCGCCGAAAAGGAGACGCCGATGTTGACGCCCCTTCTGTTCAGTCTGGTCCTGTCGAGTTCAGCCGCCACGCCCGTTCATGCCCAATCAGCCGGCGCCATGCCCGTAGCTTACCCGGTGCGCGACCGATCGGCGCCGCGCCCTGGAGAAGAGGTGCGCGAGGAATGCC
Source organism: Brevundimonas sp. RM1 (assembly GCF_052907225.1). NCBI lineage: Bacteria > Pseudomonadati > Pseudomonadota > Alphaproteobacteria > Caulobacterales > Caulobacteraceae > Brevundimonas > Brevundimonas sp. RM1. The sequence goes on along the minus strand of NZ_JBRERY010000009.1, from coordinate 86,688 downwards.
GTCGCGGCCAACCGACCGGCTCCAATATTCGCCAGGACATCTGTCGGCAGGCGTCGGTGAAGCGCTCGATCGAGCGCGCCGCGCGCCGCTAGGGGCCGTCGCGACCAAATCGCCGACCTAGGACGCCTCGTCCCCTTTCCCCCGCCGCAGTATGGTCTATGTGTGGCGGATGGCCGCCGCAGAGACCCCCGTAGAGACGTTCAAACGCGCCCTGTCGCACGCCGCGCGGGCGCTGGCCGAACAGGCCGAGCTGGAGGTGCGTTTCGGCTCGGACGGACCGCGTCTGTCGAACGGCGTCCTGTCCCTGCCCCACCCGCCGCGCGATCCGGCCGCGCCGGAAAGCGCCGCCCTGCGCGGCCAGGCCGACCGGCTGGCCCTGCGCCTGGCCAATCATGATCCGGCGCTGGACGCGCGGCTGCGCCCGGTCGACATGAACGCCGCCGAGGTGTTCGACGCCGTCGAACAGGCCCGCGTCGAGGCCGTCGGCGCGCGCGAGCTGAAGGGCGTGCGGCGCAACCTAGAGTCCGCCCTGATCACCCGGCTGGAGAAGTCGGGCGCCCTGCGCGCCGAGGCGGCCCAGGTGCCGGTGGCCGAGGCGGCCGCCCTTCTGCTGCGCGAGCGGATGACGGGCGAACCGGCGTCGGACGGCGCCAAGGCCATGCTGGACCGGGTCCGCGCCGACCTTGAGGCCAAGGCGGGCGCCGAGCTGGACGCCCTGGCGGCCCTGGGCGACGACCAGGCGGCCTTCGGCGCTCGGATGAAGGATCTGCTGCGCGCGCTGGATCTCGACCCCGGCGACGCCGACGGCGGCGACTCGCCCGAGGAGGACGGCGAGGACGACGCCGACAAGCCCGATCAGGACCAGGCGGATCAGGACGAGCAGGAAGAACAGGACGGCGGCGAGGGCGGCGACTCCCTGGACGGCACGGCCGACGACCAGTCCGCCGAGGACGAGCGCCAGGCCCGTCCCGACGGCACGCCGGGCGAGCCCGACGGCGAGGGCCAGGAAGACGCCCCCGAACTGAGCGAGGGCGACCGCCCCAACCATCAGCAGACCCAGGATGACGGCCGGGCGGTCGAGGTCTATCGCGCCTTCACCACCGCCTATGACGAGGTCATCGACGCCGCCGAGCTGTGCGACCCGATGGAGTTGGACCGGCTGCGCGCCCTGCTGGACGCGCAGCTGTCGACGCTGGGCAGCGTGGTCTCGCGCCTCGCCAACAAACTGCAACGGCGTCTGCTGGCTCAGCAGAACCGCAGCTGGATGTTCGACCTTGAGGAAGGGATGCTGGACACGGCGCGTCTGACCCGCGTCATCACCGACCCGACCAGCCCCCTGTCGTTCAAGATGGAGAGCGAAAGCCCGTTCCGCGACACGGTCGTGACCCTGCTGATCGACAACTCCGGCTCGATGCGCGGGCGGCCGATCATGGTGGCGGCGGTGTGCGCCGACATCCTGGCGCGGACGCTGGAGCGGTGCGGCGTCAAGGTCGAGATCCTGGGCTTCACCACCCGCGCCTGGAAGGGCGGACAGTCGCGCGAGGCGTGGATCAGCGCCGGGAAGCCCGCCAACCCGGGCCGCCTGAACGACCTGCGCCACATCATCTACAAGGGCGCGGACGCGCCCTGGCGCCGGGCCAAGAAGAACCTGGGCCTGATGATGCGCGAGGGCCTGCTGAAGGAGAACATCGACGGCGAGGCGCTGGAATGGGCGCACGACCGCCTGCTGGCCCGGCCCGAGGCGCGGCAGATTCTGATGGTCATCTCGGACGGATCGCCGGTCGACGACTCCACCCAGTCGGCCAACGCGGCCCTGTATCTGGACAAGCACCTACGCCAGGTGATTGAGAAGATCGAGACGCGCAGCCCGGTCGAGCTGCTAGCCATCGGCATCGGCCACGACGTGACCCGCTGGTATCGCCGCGCCCTGACCATCGTCGACGTCGAACAGTTGGCGGGCGCCATGACCGAAAAGCTGGCCGAACTGTTCGAGGCCGAACCGAAGGCCATCAGCAGCAAGGGCGGGCGGGCTCCGCACAAGCGCGCGGCGTGAATCGCCGCCTCTATGTCGCCGCCCTGATCTCCCTCGCCCTGGCCGCCTGCGCCGGGGCGGCGGTAACGTCACGCCCCTGGACGCCCGAGACGACGGCCGACGGCTGGACGCCCGCGGGCGGGTCGACGCGGCAGGTGGGTCTGGGACTGCCCGGCGGCGCACGACTGGCCAAGGGCGTGCGTTATGCGGGCGGGGTGCAACTGATCGCAGCGCCCGTCTCCAGCCTGCACGGACTGTCGGACCTGAAGCTGACGGGCGACGGCGGTTTCGTGGCTGTGTCGGATTCCGGCGATCTGGTGCGCGGGCGGCTTGAGCTGGATGCGGACGGCAAGCTGTCGGGGCTGCACGATCTGCGGGTGCGGCGGCTGACGACGGCCGAGGGCGAGCCGATCGCCGACAAGGCTGCGGGCGACGCCGAGGGGCTGGCTCTGGGCGAAGACGGCGAGGTTCTGGTCAGCTTCGAGCGCGAACATCGCATCTGGAGCTACGGCCCGCTGGACGCGCTCAGCGCCCGGCCGCAGGCGCGGCCGCATCCGGCGGTCGACTTCCCGCTGAACGAAGGCCTGGAGGCGCTGGCGACCGCGCCCGGCGGCTGGCGCGTCGGCGGCGAAGGCGGCGGGGTCTGGGACTGCTCGCTGGAGGGTTGCCGCCCCGTGGTCGAGCCGACGGCGCCCACTGACAGTTGGCGGCTGACCGGTCTGGAGCGCGATCCCCGCGGCGACGGCTGGTTCGCGGTGCAGCGGTCGTGGCGCCCGCCCTTCGACGTGCGCGCGCGGGTGCGCCGCATGGACGCCGACGGGACGTTGGGACCGGTGCTGGTCGAGCTGAAGCTGCCGGGGCTGACGGATAATTTCGAAGGGATCGCCGCCGAGCGCCGTGCGGAAGGAACGCGCCTCTACATCCTGTCCGACGACAACGCCAATCCGGCGCAGAAGACCCTGATGCTGGCGTTTGACGTTCGCTGATTCTTCTTCCCTTGCAGAAGGCGTTCGGGCTTTTTCCCTTCACGGCCGCCTGTCTCTCAAGACAGCAGCACCTTCCGCCGCCCCTGAAGGCCTCGACCGATCAACGCGACCTCAGTCGAAGGCTTTTAGAAACAGCCACCCATGAAGCTTTTGTGGAAGGCTCGCCTTGAGTTCTCATGTGCGCTCTGCGCTAGGTCAGTAAGTATCGGTTCATTATAGTAATTAAGCGCGCACTAAGCCTGTCTGATCGGCAGGCGTTAAGGGCGCCCCCTTTATGGTCTCGTGGCAATCAGGAGCCATGAGGACGCCATGACCAAGTTGATGCGGCTGCGCCGCTGTGCGCTTCTTGTCGCCGTCGCCGCCGGCGTGACGGCCTTCGCTTCGCCGCAGATCGCTGCGGCGGGCCCCAGGGCGGGCGGTTCCTACCAACTGCGCGCGGTCGTACCCGTCGCCTGCTGGGTGCGGCCCGACACGACCGTCGTTGCGGAGACCGGCCGGACAGGGTCCGTTATCGAGGCCTGCAACAGCCCCGGAGGCTTCACCGTCTCCGCCGCCTATCGTCCGCTCAAGGCCACAGAGACCGCCCGCATGACCTATGGCGAGCGATCGCTGAACCTGACGAAGACCGGCAATTTGGAACTGCGTCGCTCCAATATGGCGGCCATCCGCACCATCGCCTACCGCTTCGACGAGGTGCAGTTGGACGAACCTCTGGTCCTGGCCCTGACGATTCAGCCGATATAGGCGAAGTTTTTCGGTTCAGACGCGACAAAGCCCCCCGCCGAGGCCTCGGCGGGGGGATTTGTCATTCTGCGCGCCGCGCCTCATCGACGCGCATCACAGGCCGCCCATCAAGTTTCAAACTTTACAGTTAACGCCCTCGATTTTACATAATGGCGCTGTTCGTTGATCGCGATAATATCAACGAGCGAGGACGGGGCCCACGGCCCTGGATTGTCGACGGGGAGGGAACGGGGTGGGCCTGCAGGGACCGGCGGAGGCGTGTCGATTCGACATTGAAGCGATCAATGAGGCCGCCTGCTCAGAAGCCTGGAGCAAGAGCTGCAGCCGTGCGGCCATGATCATCACGCCCAGCCTGCACCTTCTGTGGAGCAATGAAGAAGGGCGCCGGCTTCTCACCATCGACCGCGATCTTGGTGAAGTCGGGGGCCGACTGAGCTTCGCCCAGCGCACAGGCGTGTTCGCCTTCGCCGCCTTTCTTGAGAACCTGGGCGACGAGCCTCGAGCCTGGGTTCTGGCTCGACGCGACGGCGGCGGGGACTGCCTGATCATCCGGGCGGTGCGGATCGCGCTGGGCGAAGCCCAAGCCGTCATCCTGGCCTTCAGCGACACCGCGGGATCGCGCCGCCTGTGGGCCGACTTCGGTCCCGCGCTCGACCTCACCTCGGCGGAAACCACTCTGCTGAAGCGGCTGGTCGACGGCGCTACGGTCACAGAAGCCGCGCAAGACCTCGGCGTGAGCCTGGAAACCGCCCGCACGCACGTCAAACGCGCCTACGCCAAGCTGGGCGTCAGCAGCCGCGAAGAGATGTTCGCCAAGATATCGCCCTTCCGGCTGTCCTGACCCGCCTGCGGCTGACGATCAGGCGGCGGGACACTGCGGCGCCGGATCACGCCGGATGCGCACCACCTCATCCGACCGCTGCTCGCCCGCACGCATCGCGGTCGTGCGGCTGACCTCGGACACCCAGCCGTCCGCTATATGGAGGGTGGCGCGGGTATCGCGCTTCATGCTGTTCGCGGTCCCGGTCCAGCCAGGCGTTTCGGCGCTGAACGAGCGCGTGAGCAGAAGGCCGCATCCGTCGGCGGTGCGCGAAGCCGATTGCACGCCGGATCGCGCCACTTGGTCCGTATTCTGAAACGGCTGCTCGACACGGCCTTCCGGCAGAGGCTGTCGGGGCTGCATTTCCGCCAGCAATGCGACATCGCTCAGCAGCAGGGACAGCAGATCCTCCGGCGGCAAGCGGTCCAGCCCCGCCGCCAGGACGTCCCCCTGTTCCTGTTGCAGGCCCAGTTCGCTCAGACGCGTGCGGTACGCCTCCCGCACGGCGGGCCAGTCCGCAAAAGCCACAGGTCGTCCAGAGGCGTCAGCGGCGACGACCACATCCACGCCGACCCAAGCCTGAAGAAGCCGCTCCAGACCGGGATCGCGGCTGTCGGTCAAGGAGGCTTCCAGCAACCGAAACCGGAGGGTCATCTGTTCCGTCGAGGCCGCCAGGGTCTCCAGCTCGAACTTCTGACGGTTGACCTGACGCGCCTCGCCGCCTTCGGCGTAGGACGTCAGCTCGGTCTCGCTGACGAACACGCGCAGATCGCCGACGGCGTCGGGCCGATGCTGAACCTCAAGGGCCGAGATCGGGGCGTCGGCAGGCCCGGCGGCGGCCGGCGGATCCTGAGGGACGGCCAGCGCCAGGACGTAAAGGGCCGCGAAAAGCATCTTCATATCAGGCTCCCCCAACGACCTCGACACGAGGCGGGGTCGCTCCAATTCGCTCACGCGGCGAATTTCATCGAATAATCATGAAATTAACCATTCTTTCTTTTGGCGCGTACCCCAAATGGGGGACGATTAACAAAAGCCTAACGTGCTCCTTAGCCCTCGAACGAGGGGGCGGCGACATACGCCGGGGAGCAGATGCGAACAGCCTGTTTGCTTGCAGCCGCAATGCTGGTCGCAGCGGGAACGGCGGCCGAGGCCGCCGACGCCGGGCGCAAGTCCCTGGTGCTGGAAGCCGTGGGCCGGATCTCGCCGCGGTGCGACATCGGGGCCTTGGGCGGCGTCGACTTCGGCGACCTGCGGCGCAGCGGACTGGCCGTCGAGACGCGCTTCGGCCTGAGCTGCAACGTCCCCTTCGACATCAATCTGCGCTCCGCCAACGGCGGATTGGCGCATGAAACCCTGCCGCGCGGGCAAGGCCCGTACAGCGGCCTGGCGGCCTATCGCCTGGCCATCAACGTGCCCCTGGAAAGCGGAAACCCGGGCCGCGGCGGACGCGGCGGCGCGGCGACCGGCGACTTCACCAGCCGGCAGCTGCAGGCGGGACAGGTGATCTCGAGCCGAGGCGGCGTCGCCTTCGACGGCGGCCGCCTGAACATCGAGATGATGGAGCCCGAAGGCGCCGGCCTGCTGGCCGGACGCTACTGGGAAACCGTGGAGATCAGCCTCGTGCCGAGGCTGTAGAGACCGGCGATGAACGCGAAGCACATCGAGCGTCGAGCGGATGCCTGGCGCCCCCGTGGGGCAGCTGAGCGGACTGTGCGGAAGCTCGGCGTGTGCGGCGCGGCCAAAGCGGGTGTGACTGGCGCAATCCTGCGCACTTCTTGGAGGAAGACTGAAATGAAAGCCTATCAACTGATCGCCGGCGTCGCTGCGCTGGCCCTCTCCGCGACCGCCGCTTCGGCCGGCAGCTTCAGCCAGAGCGCGGCTCACCTGCCGATCATCGGCAGCATCAGCGGCTCGGGCCAGGGCTCGGCCCTCGCCGGCCAAGGCGCCAACGCCCTGTCGACCTTCCTCGGCGGCGAGGAAGTCGCGTCGTGGATCTCGGCCTCGGGCAGCGTCGCCAACAACATCGGCACCGCCGGCAACGCCCAAGCCAGCTTCACCCTGCGCGGCGAAGTCTCGCAGGACTGCTCCTTCTACTCGGGCAACATCAACACCGTTCTGAACTTCGGCCAGATCGGCATCAACACCCTGGACAACGGCGGCGTTGACGACGCCTTCGACATGGTCAGCGCGGCCAACGCCTCGATCGAGACCAACACCGCGGGCTGCAACACCCGCAACGAAGTGCGCATCACCAAGACCAACGGCGTCGCCGGCATGAAGTCGAACTACGCCGGCGCCTTCGACGGCGCCCAGTTCCAGGCCAACCTGCCGTACAAGGTGGATGCGACCTGGACCGGCGTTCCCGCCGGCGCCGGTTCGGCGACCGCCTCGACGCAAACGCTGACGGTCGACACCACCGAAGCCGGCGACCTGAAGGTCCAAGGCGCCTGGAAGTCGCACTTCAACGTCAACATCAACGTGCCGGTCCCGAGCAAGTCGCTGGTCTCGGGCACCTATCAGGACACCCTGACGATCGAACTGGCCGCCATCTAAAACGGCCCGGCAAGATGCGAAGAAGCCCGCCCGGCCCTGTCGGGCGGGCTTCAAGCATCAGCAGGACGTCATTTGCGTATCAGCGGCACGAATTCTGCATGACGTCGGTACACGGGTCTGCAGACCGAGGGGGAAGGTGAATATGGGACTAGGGCTGAAACAGCGGGCCGCGCCTCGCGTCGAACGACAGAAAAAGAAGTCCCGCATCGGACTGGTCCTGGCCGCCACCCTGTTCCTGGGGATCACCGCCACCGCCGTCGAGGCGATGCGCGTCTCGCCCATGGTCGCGGAAATCTCGTCGCGCGGCGCCGGGTCTTCCGCCAGGATCGAGGTGCAGAACCTGGCCGCCAAGGCTCTGCCCTATGAAACGCGCATCACGCGCATCTCCTTCGACGAGAACGGCAAGCTTGTGGAAACCCCGGCCGATGAGGACTTCCTGGTCTTCCCGCCGCAGGGCGTCGTGCCCGTGCGCGGACGCCAGGTGATCCGGGTCCAGTGGGTCGGCGACCCCGACATCGACGTGTCGCGCGCCTATTACGTCGGCATCCGCCAGCTTCCCGTCGAACTGGAGGAAGGCGCCAGCGGCGACCTCGCCGCCCAGGTGCAGGTCGTCTACCATATGAAGTCGCTGGTCACCGTCGCGCCTCCGGGCGCCGCCGCAGACGTCTCGGTCGTCAGCGCCCGCGCAATTGAAATCGACGCCGCCCCGGCCGCCCCCGTCATCGACGAAAGCGTCGGCGGCACGGGCGAGGCCGCCCCGACGCCCACCGCCGCCAAGGTTCCCGGCGTCGAGGTCCGCGTGCGCAACGCCGGCCGCCGCTACGCCCTGATGAGCGGCGCAACCTGGTGGGTCGAGGGGCGTGGTCCCGACGGCGCGCGCACCGAAATCCGCCTGGACGCCTCGACCGTCAACGAGGCCGTCGGCGCCGGCTATCTCGAGCCCCTGAAGGGCGATCGGACCTTCTACCTGCCCACCAGCGTCGCCTTCTCGCCTGATGCGCCGATCAAGGTGCGCTTCAGCCAATGAAGCCTCGGCTAGTCCCTACGGCGATCCTGGCCTCGGTTCTGGTCTCGAACGGCGCAGCGCCCGCCAGCGCGGCGTCGCTGAGCGAAGACGCGCCCATCATCACGGCGCCGCCTCGGTTCGAAGAGCCGCCACAGGCGCAGACCCCGGCGCAGGTTCAGGCCCAACCTCTGCAGAACCCGCCGCCGGGCGCGGCCCAGAGCGCCGCCCAGACCGCCGCCCAGACCGCCGCCCCGCCGGCAGCGGTCGTGCGTCCTGACATCAATCCCTACAACCGCGACATCACCCTGACCGCGCCGCTGACGTTCAACCGGCGGCCTCTGGGCGAAGTTCCTGTAACCCTGACGCGCGATGATCGCTTCATCGTCGATTCAGCAGGCTTCCTCGAACTGATCACGCCCCTGCTCACCGACGAGGCCGCTGTGGCGCTCACGGCGCGACTGGCCGGCCAGCAGGGTTTCGAAGGCGAGGAATTGGCCGCTCAAGGGGTGTCGCTCGAATACGACCCCACAGCCCTGTCGCTGCTGGTGGTGCGCGTCGCCCCTAATCTTCGGCGCCTGGAAGTCCTGTTCGAGCGCGGCGGCCCCGAGGCGGAAGGCCTGGCGCCCCTGCCCTTCTCCGCCTTCCTGAACGCGGCGACATCGTGGAGCTACCGCCACGCGACCGGCGACGCCCCTGCGCCGAACGTCTATCTGAACGGCGCCGGCCGCTGGCGCGGCCTGGTTCTGGAGGCCGAGGTTCAGGGCCGCGAGACCCTGGGGTCCGGCGACTATGAATGGCTGCGGCGCTACGCTCGTTTCGTCTACGACCAGCCCCAGGAATACCGCCGCTGGACCGTCGGCGATCTCAACCCCGAGTTCCGCGGTCTGCAGGGCTATGCCGACGTGGGCGGCGTCGGCGTGACGCGCCAGCGGCGCCGCTTCGATCCCTATCGTCCGAACGTGTTCCGCCAGGACCGGCAGCTGCTGCTGCAGAGCGAGTCCACGGTGCGTATCCTGCGCAACGGCGCCCTGGTGCGCGAACTGCGCCTGGACCCCGGCCAGTACGACCTGTCCAACCTGCCGGTGCAGACCGGGAGCAACGACCTGGAAGTCGTCGTGGTCGACGGATCGGGCGCTTCCCAATCCTATCGCTACAGCGCCTATATCGACTCGATCGACCTCGATCCCGGCGAGTACGAATACGGCGGATATCTCGGGGTGGCCGGACGTCCCAGCTTCGGCCAGCCGGACTATTCGGACGGCGACCTCGCCTTCACGGGCTACTGGCGCAAGGCCTTCATCGACAAACCCGCCCTGGGCGTCGGCCTGCAGGCCAGCGAACGGGTCCAGATGGCCAACGCCCAGACCCAGTTCATCCTGCGCAACGGGTCTCGTCTGAACTTCCAGGTCGGCGCCAGCAACAGCGACACGGCCGGCGGCGGCTACGCCCTTGTCGCAGCCTATGATTTCTATATCGACCGGCCCACGACGTCGGACTTCTTCACGGTTCAGTTCGAACATGTGTCGGAAGGCTTTGCGACGCTTTCGGACCCGGACGCCTCCAACCCCATCGCCTGGCAGGCCTACGGCCAATACTCGCGCGTCTTCTCCGACCGCCTCTACGGCAGCGTGGGCCTGGCCTACAACAAGTCGCGGGATAGCGCGGGCCTGGGCGATTCCTTCCGCTCGGACCTGACGGCCAACTACGCCATCAATCGTCAGTGGAGCGCTCAGGCGGGGGTGAACTACCTCAAGTACGAAGACACGCCCGGCGGCCGCCGCGACCGCGACGGCTGGGGCTTCACCTTCGCCCTGACCTGGCGGCCGTCCAGCGACGTACGCGCCGACGCGCGCTACGATTCCAACCTGAACAGCGCCTCCGCCTCCTTCTACAAGATCCCGGAGAACCTGGCCGGTTCGATCGGCTATTCCGCCATCGCCACCTATGACGACGGTCCCGCCAGCCTCCTGGGCGGCGTCGACTATGTCGGCAACCGCTTCAACGCCTCGATCTCGCACGCCGGATACGGTCAGGACTTCGGCTCGATCAGCGACCAGCAGGTTACGACCGCCAGCGTCTCTACCGCCATCGCCTTCGCGGGCGGCAAGGCCGCCATCGGCCGGCGCGTCGCCGACAGCTTCGCCATCCTGTACGGCCACCCGAGCCTGGAAGATCGTCCGGTCATCGCCGGCGAAGTCCTGCGCGACGGCCGCTACTCGGCCGCCAGCGGCCCCCTGGGTCCGGTGCTCTATCCCTACCTGGGGTCGTATGTGAACGATTCCGTCTACTACGACGTCATCGACGTGCCCGCCGGCTATGACATCGGCGAGGGCGTACGGCGGGTGCGGCCGGCCTATCGCAGCGGCTACGCCTTCGAGATCGGTTCGGACGCCTTCGTCAGCGCCGTGGGCTCAGTCACCGGGCGCGGAGCTGCGGGCCCGGCGCCGTTGTCGCTGATCGGCGGGCGTGTGATCGCCCTGGACGAACCCGACGCCCCTTCCCAGCCCTTCTTCACCAACAGCGTCGGCCGCTTCGCCGTCCAGGGGCTGAAGCCGGGCGGGCGCTATCGCGTCGAACTCTTCACTGACCCCAGGGGCGGCTTCGATTTCACCGTCCCGGCCGACAACGACGGCCTCTACAATCTGCGTGTCATCCACGTCGACATCGCTGCGCCTGAAGGAGATTGAGCATGAGCGTTCTTCAAAAACGTGCGTCGTCCGCCTTCGCCGGCATGGCGCTGATCGCGTCGCTCGCGGCGGCCGGAGCCGCCACGGCGCAGGCGTCGCGGCCCGCTGCCCCCGGCTGCCAGGTGCGGATCGAGCCGCAGCAGGCGCGATGGGAGATCCGCGGCTATGATCCCTATGGCGATGATGCGGCCTTCGCCACTTTCGACATCGCCTGGTCCAACGACGGCGCGGCCGCCTGCGAGGGCGAGGTGGAAGTCACCACCGTAGGCCAGCCGTTCGGCTTGCGGCCGACCACCGGACCGAGCGGCCGCTGGTCCACCCTGCCCTACAGCCTGACGGACGAGTTTTCGGCGGCGAACCTGACCCCGGTCGCGGGCCGATCCCAAGCCCGCCCAGGCGGCGCGGCCTTGGCGCTTCAGCCGGGCGCGCGCGTCCTGCGCCGCTATCGTCTCGAAGTCGATGTCGATCAACTCAGCCAGGACGGCCTGTTCGAACAGCCGGTGCAATTCGCCTTCCGCGCCAAGGACAACCGCATTTCAGCGGACAAGCTGCTGGTGCTTGCGCTCAACGTCCAGCCGTCGGCTGTCATGGGCCTGCGCGGCGCATTCACCCGCACGGACGGCGGCGGTCGGATCGAACTGGGCGAACTGGCCGAAGGCGGGACCAATCTGCCGCTGCAGGTGTGGGTCAAGAGCACCGGCGGCTATCGCGTCGCGGTATCGTCGCGCAACAAGGGCCGCTTGGTGCTGGCCGAGGACTCGTCCTGGTGGGTGCCCTATCGCCTGAGCCTGGGCAACCGTCCCATCAACCTGGGCACGGGCGGTCAGGTGGAAAGCCGCAAGGGCACCGGCCTGGGCGAAGACGCCTATGACCTGCAACTGCAGGTGGGCGAAACCTCGCGCCGCCGGGCCGGCCTCTACTCTGACCTTATCGAATTGACCGTGGCGCCGATCTAGGCAGCGGCGAGCGACGGATATGCCAGCCTGACAGGCGCAAAATGACAGGCTGGAAGTCCGCCTCCCCACACAAGGGGAGAAGGGCTTAGATGCGTTCGCTGATCTTGATGGCGGCCTTGCAGCCGACCTTGATGACGCTGCTGAGCAGGCGGTAGGCGGGGGCCTCGCGGCTGCCGTGCTCGATGGCGTGGTCGTGGTGGGCCAGTTCCTCTTCGCGGAACTTGGTCAGTTCGGCGGCCAGTTCGGGATCGCGGTCGCGGATTTCCTCGATCTGGTCGGCGTAGTGTTTCTCGATGACGCTCTCGACCGCCTCGGTGCAGGCATGGGCGGCCTTTTCCGAGATCAGGGCCGTCCCGGCGCCCAGGGCCGTCGCCGCCAGCTTCCACAGCGGGATCATGGCCGTGGGGCGCACCCGGTTCTCGTTCAGCAAAGCCTCGAACCGGGCCAGGTGGACGGCCTCGTGCCCCTCCATCTCGGTCAGGTCGGCGGCGATGGCGTCCTTGCCCTTGCGGCCCTCCAGCACGGCGCGCTGGGCGCGGTAGATGTGGACGGCGGCGAACTCGCCCGCGTGGTCGACGCGCAGCATCTCGGCCAGACGCGCCTTGTCCTGCCCCACGCCGGGGCGGGCCAGGGGAATGCGACGGGCGGCGGAGACGGCTTCGGCTGATTGGGTCATGGCGCCTCTATCCTAGCTCCTCGGCGCGCGGGCGTCCTTGGGACGTTTCGCCGCCAGCAGGCTGAAGACAGCCAGCGCCAGGGAGATCACAAAGTTCCAGCCCGCCATCGACAGGCCCGCGAAGCTCCACGGAATGTCGCCGCAGGAGACGAAGCCCGCGCTTCCGCCCGTGCCGTCGATCAGGGCGGTCAGCGCCGACAGGTCGATGGTGGTGCTCGGCGCGGCCATGCAGGTGGCCGGCAGGGCCCACCACTTCAGCTCGCCCCCGGCGTGATAGCCCGCCGTGATCGCCCCGGTCAGGAAGATCGCCGCCAGCAGGAAGGAGGCGATGCGCGGCGTGCCCCGGCTGGCCCGGCTGAACAGAGCCCAGAAGGTGGCGGCCCCGGCGATGGCGACGGCGGCCCAATAGACCTCGCGCTGCTTCAGGCACAGGCTGCACGGCGGCATTCCGCCGAACCGCTCGAACGCATGGGCCGCGCCCAGCATGGCCAGCGACGCCCCAAGGGCGAAGGCCGTCCACCAGCGGGTCAGCATTTTATAGATCGCGCTCATCTGCGCCTCACAGGAACCAGGCGCCTCTCATAAACTGAGCGGAGAGCGGCGTCGATCAGTGACCGATCAGCTTGACCATAAAGAAGGCGCCGACCAGCAGGACCAGGAACAGGACGGTGAACAGGGCCAGCCGCTTTTCGACGATCGCCAGCATGGGCGGCCCCCAGCGCTTGAGCACGAAGGCCACCAGGAAGAAGCGGGCGCCGCGCGTCAGCACGCACAGGGCGATGAACAGCGCCAGATTGAACTGGAAGATGCCCGAGGCGATGGTGATCAGCTTGAAGGGGATGGGCGTCAGCCCCTTGATGAGGATGACCCAGGCGCCGTGCTGCTGGAACAGGGCCTTGGACGCCTCAAAGGTGTCGGCCTTGCCCAGCAGGGCCAGCATCCACATGCCGACCGGCTCCAGCCAATAGCCGATGGCGTAGCCCAGGATCCCGCCCAGCACCGAGGCGATGGTGCAGACCGTGGCGTAGAAATAGGCGCGTTCCGGCTTGGCCAGCACCATGGGCGCCAGCATGACGTCCGGCGGAATCGGGAAGAAGGAGCTTTCGGCGAAGGAAACGACGGCCAACGAGCGCGTGGCGTGACGGTGGCGGGCCAGAGAGAAGACCCAGTCGTAGAGCTTGCGAAGCATTCAGGCGTCCCGATCGAGGCCCCCGCCTCTCGTCCCCCGCCCGATAGCAGGCCAGGCGGAGCGGCGCGAGAGGCGAACGATCGCCTGCGACACCGGAACGTGTGCCGTTTCAGGCCACAGCCGCCTTGCGCCCGATGCCGCCCCGCCAGTAGGTTCCGCCCCAATCAGCGGCCGCGCCATGTCGGCCTGAGCCGCGTCAAACCATAAGAGAGAGGAGACGCGTCATGCAGGACGCCGCCAAACTCGACCAGGAAAACCCCCTCGGCGTCGACGGCTTCGAGTTCGTCGAATTCACCGGCCCCGAGCCCGAAGCGATGATTTCGCGCCTGGAGCTGATGGGCTTCACCCCCACCCATGTGAACCCGGCCAACGGCGTGGTGCGCCTGAAGCAGGGCGACATCACCATGCTGGTCCACCGCACGCCCGCCGGGCAGGCGGCGGACTTCGCCAAGGACCACGGCCCATCGGCCAACGGCATGGCCTTCCGCGTCGCCGACGCCAAGGCCGCCTATGAGGGCGCGCTGGCGCGCGGCGCCCGCAAGGCTGAAGGCACGGGCGGCGGCGCCCTGGCTGGCGACTACCCCTATGTGCTGCAGGGCATCGGCGGCAGCCTGCTGTACGTCATCGACCAGTACGGCGAGAACGGCTCGCTGTATGACGCCTGGGACGAGATCGAGGGCTGGGAAGAGGCCGAGCGCAAGAACTCCGTGGGTCTGGAAATCCTGGACCACCTGACGCACAACGTCCGTCGCGGCGAGATGCGCACCTGGTCCGGTTTCTACAGCTCGGTGTTCAACTTCGAAGAGCAGAAGTATTTCGACATCAAGGGCAAGGCGACGGGCCTGTTCTCCCAGGCCATGATCGCGCCCGACCGCGCCATCCGCATCCCGCTGAACGAGAGCCAGGACGAGAATTCCCAGATCGAGGAATTCATCCGCCGCTATAACGGCGAAGGCATCCAGCACATCGCCCTGACCACCGAGAACATCTTCGAGACGGTCGAGGCCATGCGCGAACGCGGCGTCGACTTCCAGGACACCATCGAGACCTATTTCGAACTGATCGACAAACGCCTGCCGGGCCACGGCGAGGACGTGGAGCGGATGCGCAAGAACCGCATCCTGATCGACGGTTCGGACGAGGAAGGCCTGCTGCTGCAGATCTTCACCCAGGACACCTTCGGCCCGATCTTCTTCGAGATCATCCAGCGCAAGGGCAATGAGGGCTTCGGCAACGGCAACTTCCAGGCCCTGTTCGACTCGATCGAGCTGGACCAGATCCGTCGCGGCGTCATCAAGGTCGACGCCTGAATGCGGTTTCGGCCTCCGCACTGGCTGCCCTGGCTCGGTCCGCTTCTAGCGGCTGGGGCTGGGGCCCTGGCGGGCGAGTACTGGCTGGGGGGCGGCTTCTGGATGGTCCTGGCCGCCGCCCTGGTCTGCGGCTTCGCCCCCATCCTGGCCCACCGCCTGTGGCGACGCCTGCATCATAAACGCTAGACTAAGGCGGAGGGGCCTGGGCGATTGACGCCGCCTCTCCGGCTCGTCTGCCATCGCGGCCGATCCGCCTCCCTCGCGAAGGGAGAAAAAGAATGAATGGGGAGCTTGAAATGAAATCCATCGCCTTGGCCGCCGCAGCGGCCGCCGCCTTGCTGGCCTGCCCGGCCGTCGCTCAGGATGCGCCGCAATGGTCGCTCGCCATCCACGGCGGCGCGGGCGTGATTGAGCGCGCCCAGCTGAGCCCCGAACGCGACGCCGCCTATCGCGCAGGCTTGCAAGCCGCGCTGGACGCCGGATCGGCCGTGCTGGCGCGCGGCGGCTCGTCGCTGGACGCCGTTCAGGCCGCCATCGAGGTGATGGAGGAGAACCCCCTGTTCAACGCCGGGCGCGGCGCCGTCTTCACCTCGGCCGGGAAGAATGAACTGGACGCCGCCGTCATGGACGGAACGGACCTGAACGCCGGGGCCGTCGCGGGCCTGACCCGCACCCGTCACCCGATCGCCGCCGCCCGCGCGGTGATGGAGAAGTCGCCCCACGTCATGCTGATCGGCGAAGGCGCCGAGACCTTCGCCCGCTCGGCCGGGCTGGAGGAGGTGGCGCCGTCCTTCTTCTTCACCGAAAGCCGCTGGCAGGCCCTGCTGAAGGCGCTGCGCGACCGGGGCGAGCCCCTGCCGCCGCGCCCGGAAGGCGCGCCCCCCGAACCGGCCCGCCTGGGCCCGGCCGCGCCCCTGGCCTTCAATCTACATGAGGCTCCGCTGGACGAGCGCAAATTCGGCACCGTCGGCGCCGTGGCCGTCGACAGCCAGGGCCGCCTGGCCGCCGGAACCTCGACCGGCGGCACCACGGCCAAACGCTGGGGCCGGGTCGGCGACGTGCCGATCATCGGCGCCGGCACCTACGCCTCCAACGCCGACGGCTGCGCCGTCTCGGCCACCGGCACGGGCGAGTATTTCATCCGCGCCACCGTCGCGCGCGACATCTGCCGTCGCACCGCCGAAGGCGCCGGCGTGCAGCAGGCCGCCGACGCGGAAATCGCCGAGGTAGGAAGCATCGGCGGCGACGGCGGCGTCATCGTCATGGGCAAGGACGGCGTGCACGCCTTCTCGATGAACACCTCGGGCATGTATCGCGGCGCCGTCTCATCGACCTCGCCCGCGCGCGTCGCCATCTACGGCGACGAAGCAGGCGCGCGTTGAGACCTAAAGGCGACCATTCCGGCGTCGTCGTGCCGCCGCCGGTGATCTATTTCGCCTTCCTGCTGGGCGGGTGGGGGCTGGGCCAATGGCTGGCCGAGCCCTCGCTGGGCCTGGCGACCGAGGTCCGGCGCGGCGTCGCCCTGACCTTGATCCTGGGCGGCCTGCTGCTGGATGGAGCGGCGGCGGGCCATTTCCGCCGTCTGGGCACCCCGCCCGAGCCGTGGAAGCCGACGACGGTCCTGGCCACGGGCGGCCTCTACCGCTTCAGCCGCAACCCCATCTATCTGGGGTTCGCCGTCACCTATCTGGGGCTGGCGATCGCCATGGACAGCCCGATCGCCCTGGGCCTGCTGATCCCCTGCCTGATCGTGATCGACCGCTTCGTCATCGCCCGCGAGGAACGCTATCTGTCTGCTCGTTTCGGCGCCGAATACGACGCCTATCGCCAGAAGGTCCGTCGATGGCTGTGAGCCCTGAACCTCCCGCGCCCCATGCCGACGAACTGTCGGAAATGGCCATTGAAGAGCTGGACGCCGCCTGCGGTCTGCGCTGGGTCGAGCTGAAGGCCGTCACGCCCTGGGGCGACACCTATGAGGGCATGGCCCCATCCGGCCGCACGGTTGAGATCGAGCGCCGCTACCTGTGGGCGCACGAACCCGCGGGCGCCGTCATCGTCGAGGTCGAGGTCCGCGACCCGGCCCAGCAGACCGGCGCCGAAGCCCGCGCCGTCATCTCGCCCCCGAACAGTTGATCGAACGGCGTCCGCCCCCCTCATCTCCCCGCTTCCCAATCGCCTCAGCCAAGACTAGCCTCGCCTTATGAAACTCGCCTCGCTCAAGCACGGCCGTGACGGCCGCCTCGTCGTCGTCTCCAACGACCTGAACTGGTTCACGGACGCCTTTCTGATCGCGCCGACGCTGCAGGCGGCGCTGGACGACTGGGAGCGGTGCGAGCCGCTGCTGCGCGCCCTGGCCGAGAGCCTGGAGCACGAAGCCGTGCCACGCGGCCGCTTCCACGAGCGCGACGCCGCCGCCCCCCTGCCCCGCGCCTATCAGTGGGCGGACGGCTCGGCCTATGTGAACCACGTCGAGCTGGTGCGTAAGGCGCGCGGCGCCGAGATGCCGCAGAGCTTCTGGACCGATCCGCTGATGTATCAGGGCGGCTCCGACGGCTTCCTCTCGCCGCGCGACGCCATCCCGCTGAAGGACGAGGCCTGGGGCTGCGACCTGGAGGCCGAGATCGTGGTCGTGACCGGCGACGTGCCCCTGGGGGCGACGCGCGAAGAGGCGCTGGCGGCGATCCGCCTGGTCGGCCTGGTCAACGACGTCAGCCTGCGCAACCTGATCCCGGCCGAACTGTCCAAGGGCTTCGGCTTCGTCCAGTCCAAGCCGGCCAGCGCCCTGTCGCCGGTCTTTGTCACGCCGGACGCTCTGGGCGACCGCTGGACGGACGGTAAGCTGTCGGGCGCCCTGCTGGTCCAGGTCAACGGCCAGGACTTCGGCCGCGCCGACGCGGGCGTCGACATGACCTTCGACTTCGGCACGCTGATCGCCCATCTGGCCAAGACCCGCGCCCTGGGCGCCGGGACGATCATCGGCTCGGGCACGGTGTCGAACAAGGACGCCGACGGCGGCCCCGGCAAGCCGGTGTCCGAAGGCGGCCTGGGCTACAGCTGCATCGCCGAGATCCGCACGGTCGAGACCATCCAGACCGGCGCGGCCAAGACCCCCTTCCTCAAGCACGGCGACACCGTCCGCATCGAGATGCTGGACGACAAGCATCACACCCTGTTCGGCGCCATCGAACAGACGGTGGCGGCGGCCTGAGGCGTCCGACGTAAAAACTGGCGGCGGCTGCGCTTCATCGATTGACGCGACCACAGCCGCCGCTAGATTGCGCCGCCTTGAGCCTAGCCGTGCCGGTGTGGTGGAATTGGTAGACGCGCCGGACTCAAAATCCGGTTCCGCAAGGAGTGTCGGTTCGAGTCCGACCACCGGCACCAGCTGACTTCAAGTCTCCGCTGAGGATTGGAGCGACGCTCTCCTCGGCGCATCATATCCCGCAAGACGACCCGTCGGCGAAATCGCGGACGCCTCAACGAACAAGGGCGCGGCGCCGACTAGAGCCCCGTCCTCGGCGCAGAACGGATTCATCTGCCGCTCCCAGCCGCCGTTGAGCGAGCAGGAATAGCAACCCGACAGCATCACGCAGACGCCGAGGACCGCCAGGGCTTTCCATGTGCGTGCGAGCATCATCGTCCTTCCTCGTCCCTCGCCTTCAACGCGACCTGTAGCACAGTCCCCGCCCGCGACGCCGATCGCGGCGCAGCGTGCGCGCGACTTGTGCATTTCAAGAAAACAGCCCCCTTGAACAAGCGGACACAAGTGTCCACTTAGCGCCTCATGACCCGCCCCTTGCGACAAGACGCCGCGGAACGCCGCGAAAGGCTGCTGAAGGCGGCCGAGGAGGCCTTTGCGCGCGACGGGCTGGACGTGCCTCTGCATCTGATCGCCGAAAAGGCCGGAGTGGGGCGGGCGACGCTGTATCGAAACTTCGCCGATCGGTCGGAGCTGGTGTTGGCGATCTTCGTCGAGCAGATCGAGGATCTGGGCCGCCGCACGCGCGCGCGGTTGAATGATCCGGACGTCTTCCTGTGGTTTCTGGATCAGATGGCAGCCCTGATGATGGGCAGCGCCGGCCTGTCCACCGCCATTCGCGACCTGAAGGTCGAGGCGATGGAGCCGGTGCGGCGAAGCCTGCGCGAGGCCGGCGCCGAGGCCCTGGCCGTCTCGCAGGCGGCGGGGCGAGTGCGGGCCGATCTGACCGTCGAGGACATTCGCGTCCTGGCCCTGATGCTGGGCGCGCCGTCACGGGCCGTCGTCTCGTCCGAGGATCGTATCGCTCTCAGCCGCCGCTCGCTGGAGCTGGCGCTCGAGATGGTGCGCGCCCAGGGCGGAGCGCGCGCATGAGCCGCCGTCACTGGAATCTGCCCTGGGAAGAATTCTTCGCCACGCTGAAACCGCACGA
Source organism: Brevundimonas sp. RM1 (assembly GCF_052907225.1). Lineage (NCBI taxonomy): Bacteria > Pseudomonadati > Pseudomonadota > Alphaproteobacteria > Caulobacterales > Caulobacteraceae > Brevundimonas > Brevundimonas sp. RM1. The sequence goes on along the minus strand of NZ_JBRERY010000009.1, from coordinate 67,317 downwards.
ACGGCCGGTCATGCCCGGTTCGCCGTCGACGCCCGACCATACGATGCCCTGGCGCCTGGCCTATGGGCTGGTGGGCGCCCTGGTCACCATGACCGGCAGCCTGGGCAATGCGGCGGTGACGGCCAACCAGCCGCAGTTGGCGGGATCGCTGGGCGTGACCCTGGCCGAGGCGGCCTGGCTGCCGGTCATCTTCGTCATGACCAACGCCAGCATGAACCTGCTGCTGGTCAAATTCCGCATCCAGTACGGCCTGCGGCTGTTCGCCGAGATCGTCTTGATCGTCTTCCTGGCCGCCGCCCTGGCCCACCTGTTCCTGCAGGACTTCGTCTCGACCCTGGTGGTGCGGGCCGTCGCCGGGGTCGCGGCGGCGGGCATGACGACGCTGGGCATCCTCTACATCATTCAGGCCTTTCCGGCGCAGCACCGGCTGAAGGGCATCATCCTGGGCGTCGGCCTGTCCAGCCTGGCCATCCCAGCCGCGCGACTGGGCGTCACCACCCTGCTGGACCGCGATCTGTGGCGGGCCTTCTACATGTTCGAGGTGGGGCTGGTGCTGGTGGCCCTGCCCGCCGTCTTCGCCCTGAAGATGCCGCCCGCCCAGCGCATCAAGAGCTTCGAGCCGCAGGACTTCATAACCTTCGCCCTGTTCGCGCCAGGCATGGCGCTGCTCAGCGCCGTGCTGGGTTTGGGGCGGATCGTCTGGTGGTTGGAGGCGCCGTGGGTCGGCTGGGCCCTGGCCGCCGCCGTCCTGTTGCTGTCGGCCGCCGCCATCCATGAGTACAACCGCGCCAATCCCCTGATCGACCTGCGCTGGCTGGCCGGGCGTGACATCGTGCGCCTGATGCTGGCCATCCTGCTGATGCGGATCGTCCTGTCGGAACAGACGACCGGCGCGGTCGGCTTCCTGCAGCAGATGGGACTGGGGAACGACCAGATGCACAGCCTGTTCTGGGTCATGCTGGCGGCCACGGCGGCGGGGTCGCTGGTCAGCGCCTTCACCCTGAACCCGAACAAATTGTGGAAGCCGATCTCCATCGCGCTGGGCCTCATCGCTCTGGGCGCCTATCTGGACAGCCACGCCACCGTGTTGACGCGGCCGAGCGAGCTGTACGTCAGCCAGGCCCTGCTGGCCTTCGCCGCCGCCTTCTTCATCGGACCGACGATGATCATCGGCTTCGGCAAGGTGCTGCAAGGCGGCGGCAAGAGCTTCATCAGCTTCATCATCTTCTTCTCCCTGTGCCAGAACGTCGGCGGCCTGATGGGCTCGGCCCTGATCGGCACCGTCCAGACCCTGCGCGAGAAGTTCCATTCCAATCAGTTGGCCGAGAGCATCGGCCTAGGCGATCCCGAGACGGTGCAGCGGCTGCAACAGCTGGGCGGCGCCTACGCCCACGTCATCGACGACCCGGCCCTGCGCCAGAGCGCGGCCCTGCGCCTGCTGCACCAGCAGGTCAGCCAGCAGGCCCAGGTGCTGGCCTACAACGACGTCTTCCTGATGATCTCCGTCGTCGCCGCCGTCGGCGCCGGCTGGGTCGCCGTCAACCATTACCGCCCCCGCATCGAGGCGCTGTGCGCCCGCCGTCGCGACGCCGCCCAGGCGAGCCAAGCGCCAGCGCCCTCCGCCGAGTGAACCGGACCCGACCATGACCGACGCTTCCCCCTCCGCCCCGCCGCCTCCCGCTCAAGCGCCTGCGCCTGCCGCGCCTCCGCCCCTGGTGTCCAGGACGCGGCGGATGATGTGGGGCGTGGTCCTGGGCGTGATCGCCCTGATCGGGGCCGGGCTGATCCTGCACGCCTGGGGCCTGCCGCCGTTCTCGGGCGGACCGCAGACGACGGACAACGCCTATGTGCGCGGCCAGGTGACGATCATCAGCCCCCAGGTCAGCGGCTATGTCACCTCGGTCGAGGTGCAGGACTTCCAGACGGTGAAGCAGGGCCAGCTGCTGGCCACCATCGACGACCGCATCTATCGCCAGCGGCTGGAGCAGGCGCAGGCCTCGCTGCACTCGGCTGAAGCGGCCCTGGCCAACTCGGCCCAGAGCCAGGCCTCGGCGCGCGGATCGGTGGCCCAGACGCGCGCCGCCATCGCCGCCGCCCAGTCGGCCGTGACCAAGGCTCGCGCCGACGCGACGCGCGTACGCACCCTGTTCGAGGGCGGCTGGGTCGCCCAGGCCCAGGTCGATGTGGCCCAGAACGCCCTGCGCGCCGCCGAGGCCCAGCTGGCCGAAACCCGCGCCGCCGAGGACGTGGCCCAGACCGGCGTGACCTCGGCCGTGGTCAGCCGGGGCTCGCTGGAGGCCGCCGTCGAGAACGCCCGCGCCCAGGTGCGGCTGGCCCAGATCGACCTGGACAACACCCGCATCGAAGCGCCGCGCGACGGCCGCCTGGGCGAGATCTCCATGCGTCAGGGCCAGCAGGTGGCGGTCGGCACGCAGATGACGGCCCTGGTCCCCGACGTGGTCTGGGTCACGGCCAATATGAAGGAGAACCAGATGCGTGACGTGCGCGTGGGCCAGCCGGTCAAGATCACCGTCGACGCCCTGGGCGGCCGCGTCCTGACCGGCAAGGTCGAGCGCATCTCACCCGCCACCGGCTCGGAGTTCAGCGTCATCCGTCCCGACAACGCCACCGGCAACTTCACCAAGGTGGCCCAGCGCATCCCCGTCCGCATCGCCGTCGATCCGGGGCAGGAAGGCGTCGAGCGTCTGTCGCCCGGCATGTCGGTGACGGCGCGGATCACGGTGAAGGACTAGGCTCCGGCTCGGACCCTGCTCATCGCCTGTCTTATTGTTGCAGCGCAAAAAACTTCACCTTTGCAGGGTTGCGTCAGCCTGTCGCAGGCGGCATCTGCTCTCCATGACCCGAGCCCCGACCCCGCCCGCCGAGATCGAGGCCAAGCCGTCGCTTCCCGCCAAGGGGCCGGGCTTCGCCGAATTCGTCTGCCTGATCGCCGTGATGATGGCGCTGAACGCCCTGGCGATCGACGCCATGCTGCCGGCCCTGCCCCACATCGGCCAAGACCTGGGCGTGACCAATGAGAACAGCCGTCAGTGGATCATCACCGCCTATCTGCTGGGCTTCGGCGGGGCGCAGCTGTTCTATGGCCCGCTGTCGGATCGTTACGGACGACGCCCCGTGCTGTTCGCGGGCATCGGCGTCTATGTCGCCTTCAGCGTGCTGGCCGCCTTCGCCCACAGCTTCGACCTGCTGATCCTGTCGCGCGTCGGCATGGGCGTGGGCGCAGCGGCGACGCGGGTGCTGGCCGTCTCCATCGTGCGCGACCGCTATGTCGGACGGACCATGGCGCGCGTCATGTCGCTGAGCTTCCTGGTCTTTCTGGGCGTGCCGATCATCGCGCCCGCCGTGGGGCAGATGATCATGCTGGTCGCGCCCTGGCCGTGGATCTTCGGCGTCTTCGCCCTGTCCGGCGGGGCCTTCCTGATCTGGGCCGGGCTTCGCCTGCCCGAGACCCTGCATCCCGAGGACCGGATGCCGATCAATCTCGGCCGCATCGCCGGCGCCTTCCGCTTCGCCCTGACCCACCGTCAGGGGATGGGCTACACCCTGGCCATGACGGTCATCAGCGGCGCGCTGTTCGGCTTCATCAACTCCTCGCAGCAGATTTTCTTCGACGTGTTCAAGGCGCCGGGCCTCTTCCCCGTGGTCTTCGCCCTGGTGGCGGCGGGCATCGCCGTGGCCTCGATCCTGAACGCCCGCCTGGTCGAGAAGCTGGGCTCGCGCCTGATCGCGCACACGGCCCTGATCGGCTTCATCGGCTTCAGCGCCCTGCACGCCGTCATCGCGTACCTGGGCCACGACAGCCTGTGGATGTTCGCCGCGCTGCAGGCCTGCAAGATGTTCTGCTTCGGCTTCATCGCCGGCAATTTCGGCGCCATGGCCATGGAGCCGATGGGCCATATCGCGGGCACGGCCTCCTCGGCCCAGGGCTTCATCTCCTCGATCGGCGGCGCCTTGCTGGGCTTCGCCATCGGCCAGCAGTTCGACGGTTCGACCGTGCCGATGACCGTGGGCTTCGTCCTGCTGGGCGTCGCGGCGTTGGCGCTGGTGCTGACGGCCGAGAAGGGGCGGTTGTTCAAGGCGCATCACCTGCCGCCGCCCGCAGCAAAGGCTTGATCTTTCGGGCGCGAGGGGGCCTTTTCGGGCGCATCTGAATACGGAGCGTTCGATGACCCTGAAGCTGGTCGGGCGGGTTTCCGCCCTCGCCCTCGCCGCCGCCCTCGCCACGTCCCTGGGCGCCTGCGCCACGACCGGAGAGATCACCCCCATGACTCCGCTGGTCCCCGTCGCGCCGGCCCCGGCCCCCGCGACCGACTACGTCAACGACGCCCACTCCTACGCCCGCCCGGCCGAGGCGCGGGTGACGCACGTCGACCTGGACCTGGCCGCCGACTTCGCCGCCAAGACGTTATCGGGCAAGGCCACGCTGGACGTGACCGGCCGTCCCGGCGCGACCGAGGTGGTGCTGGACGCCAAGATGCTGGACATCAAGGGCGTGACCGACGCCCAGGGCCGCGCCCTGCAATGGAGCCTGGGCGCGTCTGATCCGATCAAGGGCCAGCCCCTGACCGTGCGCATCCCCGCCTTCCAGGGCGGCGAGACGCAGAAGATCGTCATCGACTATTCCACCCGCCCCGACGCCTCGGCCCTGCAGTGGCTCAGCCCGCAGCAGACGGCGGGCGGCCAGAAGCCCTATCTGTTCAGCCAGGGCCAAGCGATCCTGACCCGCACCTGGATCCCGACCCAGGACAGCCCCGGCATACGACAGTCCTACACCGCCCGCATCACCGCCCCGGCTGATCTGACCGTCGTCATGTCGGCCGAGCAGCTGACGCCGAAGGGCGAGGCGGCCGGCGCGGGGACCAAGGCCTGGCGCTTCAAGCTGGACAACCCGATCCCGCCCTATCTGATCGCCATCGGCGTCGGCGACCTGGCCTTCGCCCCGTTCGACGAGCGCACCGGCGTCTGGGCCGAGCCGAGCCAGCTTCAGGCCTCGGCGCACGAGCTTCAGCCGACCGCCGAGATGGTGGACGCGGCCGAGGCCCTGTACGGCCCCTATCGCTGGGGGCGCTACGACCTGCTGGTCCTGCCGCCCAGCTTCCCCTTCGGCGGCATGGAGAACCCCATGCTGACCTTCGCCACCCCGACCATCATCGCCGGGGACCGCTCGCTGGTCTCGCTGGTGGCGCACGAGCTGGCGCACTCCTGGTCGGGCAACCTGGTGACCAACGCCACCTGGGACGACTTCTGGCTGAACGAAGGCTTCACCTCCTATTTCGAGAACCGGATCATGGAGGCCGTCTACGGCCGCGACGCCGCCGTGCAGGAGCAGGTTCTGGCCTGGGGCGGGCTGCAGGACGAGTTGAAGGAGCTGGCCCCGGCCGACACCCGTCTGCACCTGGAGCTGACCGGGCGCGATCCCGACGACGGCATGAACACCATCGCCTATGACAAGGGCGCCGCCTTCCTGCGGACCATCGAACAGATCGCCGGGCGCGAGAAGTTCGACGCCTGGCTGCGCGGCTATTTCGAGCGCAACGCCTGGCGGCCGATGACGTCGGAACGCTTCCTTCAGGACATCCGCACGCACCTGATCAAGGGCGACGCGGCCCTGGAGCAACGGCTGCAGCTGAACGCCTGGGTCTATGAACCGGGTCTGCCGTCCAACGTCCAGGCGCCGGTGTCGCACGCCTTCGAGCCAGTCGATGCGGCCGCCCGCGCCTTCTACGTCGCCAAGGGCCCGGCCTCGGCCGTGCCGTGGAAGGACTGGAACACCCAGCAGCGCCTGCGCTTCCTGTCGTGGCGGCCCGAGGGGCTGGCGGCGGGCGCCGACTGGCTGAGCCCGGCCCAGCTGGCCGATCTGGAAAGCACGCTGAAGCTGGACCGCGAAGGCAACGCCGAACTGGTCTTCGCCTGGCTGCAGGCCGCCCTGGCCAACCGCTACGAGCCCGCGGTCGCCACGGCCGACCGCTTCCTGACCAGCCAGGGGCGGCGCAAATTCGTCCTGCCGCTGTTCCAAACCCTGTGGGCCGAAGGCGACTGGGGCCGCCCGATCGCCACGCGCATCTACGCCAAGGCCCGACCGCTGTATCACCCTGTCACCAGCAACTCGGTCGATCAGGTGGTGGGGCGTCCGTAAGACCGCCTAGAGGTTCGTCACCTCCGCCCCGTCCTCGCGCGCCAGCCGGTCCGCGAGGATGGAGCGGTGGCAGCCGCAGGCGTCGGCCTCGAAGCACAGCAGGGCGACGCGCCGTTCGCCCGCCGCGTGGCGCAGCTGCTGGAAGGCGGCCTCGGCGTCCGGCTCCTGCATATGGGCGTTGAAGACGGCGCGCATGGTCGCGGCGTCGCCCTTGCGCGCCGCGTCGCGCCCGGCCTTGGGCGTGCCCAGGGCGCGCAGTTGCAGATAGTCGAGCCCCTCGGCCTTCAGGCTTTCGCTCAGCACGGTCTTGGAAAAGCCGGCGATGCGCGACGAGGCGACCGCCCGCACGTCGGCGACCAGTTCGACCCCCGCCGCCTTCAGCCGGTCGATGACCTGGGCCTGCGTCGCGCCTTCATAGCCGATGGTGAACAGCTTCATGCGGCGATGATGCGCGCAGGATCGCTTGACGCCAAGCCCGGCTGCGGCTCCCCTGCGCCGCGACTGGAGGCGCTGATGATCCGAACCCTGAAGACCCTGTCCCTGGCCGCCGCCCTGATGCTGGCGGCCGCGCCTGCGGCCTACGCCCAGAACCTGCTGATCCGGGGCGGGCCGATCCATACCGGCGACGAAGCCCGGCCGACCGCCGAGGTGGTGGTCGTGCGCGACGGGCGCATCGCCTATGTCGGCGCGGCGAACGGCGCCCCGTCGGCCGAGGGGCTGGAGGTGGTGGACCTGAAGGGGGCGGCGCTGTTCCCCGGCTTCACCGACGGCCACGCCCATCTGGACGGCATCGGCTGGCGCGAGACGACGCTGAACCTGGAAGGCTCCGCCTCCATCGTCGAGGCCATGCAGAGGCTCCGCGCCTGGGCCGAGGCCCATCCCAAGGGCGTCATCGTCGGACGCGGCTGGATCGAGACCCATTGGCCCGAGAAGCGCTTCCTGACCGCCGCCGATCTGGACGCCGCCGCGCCGGGCCGGATCGTGATGCTGACCCGCGCCGACGGCCATGCGGTGGCCGTATCCAGCGCGGCGATGAAGGCGGCGGGGATCGACGCCTCGACGCCCTCGCCCTCGGGCGGGGACATCCTGAAGGGACCAGACGGCCGGCCGACGGGCATGCTGGTCGACGCCTCGGGCGACCTGATCTCGGGCCTGGCGCCGCAGGCCGATGCGGCGGCCACGCGCGCGGCCTATCGCGCGGGCTTCGACGTCTACGCCCGCTACGGCTGGACCGGCATCCACTTCATGAGCGCGCCGTGGAAGGACGTGCCCCTGCTGGAGCAGATGGCGCGCGACGGCGAGGCCACGGCCCGCGTCTACAACAACATCGACATGGGCGACGCGCGCGCCCTGATGGCGGGCGGCCCGCGCGACGCGGGCGACGGCCTGGTCATCACGCGGGCGATCAAATTCTACGCCGACGGCGCCCTCGGCTCGCGCGGGGCCAAGCTGTTCGAGCCCTATTCCGACCGGCCCGAGACGTCCGGCCTGATGCTGGCCTCGCGCGAAGAGGTCATGCCCCTGTATCAGGAGGCGCTGCGCACCGGCATCCAGATCGCCACCCACGCCATCGGCGACCAGGGCAACCACGACGTCGCCGCCTGGTATGAAGAGGCGCTGCGTTCCGTGCCCAAGTCCGAGTGGAAGCTGGCCGACCCGCGCTGGCGCATCGAGCACGCCCAGATCATCCGGCCCAGCGACTATCACTACTTCGACGAGCTGCCGATCATCGCCTCCATGCAGCCCAGCCACGCCATCGGCGACCTGCATTTCGCCGCCGACCGCCTGGGCGACGCCCGGCTGGACGGGGCCTACGCCTGGCATACGCTGGTGGATCGCGGGGTGATCGTGGTCGGCGGCTCGGATGCGCCGGTCGAACGGGGCGATCCGCTGATCGAGTTCTACGCCGCCGTGGCGCGGCGCGATCTGAACGGTTTCCAAGGGCCGGACTGGCGCCCGAATGAAGCGGTCGATCGGGCGACGGCGTTGAAGATGTTCACCCTGTGGCCCGCCTACGCCAGCTTCCGAGAGAATGAACTGGGCACCATCGCGGTGGGCAAGCGCGGCGACTTCACCGCCTTCGACATCGACCTGATGACCGTCCCCGCCGCCGACATCCCCAAGGGCCGAGCCGTGCTGACGGTCGTGGGCGGGCGCATCGTTCACCGAGCGGACTGAGGGGGCCGGCTGAAGGGGCTGGCGGATCGGGCGGAATCCCGCCCCTTCTCGTTGCGAGGCGGGGCCGCTTCGGTTAAGCCCCGCCCATGAGATTTTCGCCTCCGGCTGCGTCTGCGGCCGGGGCTTGGCGTTGGAGCGTCTGAGATGGCTGATTTCGCCCCCGGTCTGGTCACCGTGTTCGGAGGCTCGGGCTTCATCGGAACCCAGGTGGTGCGCGCCCTGGCCCGTCGCGGCTGGCGCGTGCGCGTCGCCGCGCGCAACGCCAAGAGCGCGCCCGTGCTGCACATGGCCGGCGACGTCGGCCAGGTTCAGGTCGTCCGCTGCGACATCACCGACAAGGCTGCGGTGGCGCAGGCCGTGCGCGGCGCCGACGCCGTGATCAACCTGGTCGGCATCCTGTTCGAGACCGGCGGCCGCAAGTTCCAGACCCTGCACGTCGAGGGCGCGACCAACGTCGCCGAGGCGGCCAGGGCGGCGGGCGTCAAGCGCCTGACCCACATCTCGGCCCTGGGCGCCGACGCCAAGGGCAAGGCCGACTACGCCCGCACCAAGGGCGAGGCCGAGGCCGCCGTGCGCGCCGCCTTCCCCGGCGCGGTCATCGTGCGCCCGTCGATCGTCTTCGGCTCAGGCGACCAGTTCCTGAACCGCTTCGCCGCCATGGCGACCTGGTCGCCGGTCCTGCCGTTGATCGGCGGCGGCCAGACGAAGTTCCAGCCGGTCTATGTCGCCGACGCCGCCGAGGCGATCGCCCGCGCGACCGTCGCCTCCGAGGCCCAACGCGAGACCTATGAGCTGGGCGGCCCGTCGGTCTGGACCTTCGAAGACATCCTGAAGTTCATCCTGCGCGAGACCAACCGCAGGAACATCCTGCTGCCCCTGCCCTTCCCGGTCGCGCGTCTGATCGGCTCCCTGGCCCAGATCCCGGCCGTGATCGGCCTGGCCCCGGCCCTGACCAAGGATCAGGTCGTGCTGCTGGAGAGCGACAACGTCGTGGCGCCGGGCGCCAAGGGCCTGGCCGATCTGGGCGTCGAGCCCTCGGGCCTGGAAGCCCTCGCGCCGAGCTATCTGTGGCGCTACCGCGACGGCGGCCAGTACGCCGAAAGCCCTGCCGCCTGATCTCAGATACGGCTCAAGAAAAACCCCTCGGGACCGGCGTCCCGAGGGGTTTTTAAATCACGCGGCATGAGGGCGTCAGAGCGCGCCCGTCACGCCTAGGCCGATGATGCCGACGACGCCGACCACGATGCGCCACCAGGCGAAGGGGCCGAAGCCGCGCTTGGACACGAAGTCGAGCAGGAAGCGCACCACGGCCAGGGCCGAGACGAAGGCGGCGATGAAGCCAATGGCGATCAGGCCCAGGTCGCTGAAGTCCAGTACGTCGCGGTTCTTGAACAGGTCATAGAAGACCGCCGCGCCCATGGTCGGCAGGGCCAGGAAGAAGCTGAATTCGGCCGCCGACCGCTTGTCCGTGCCCAGCAGCAGGCCGCCGGCGATGGTCGCGCCCGAACGCGACACGCCGGGGATCATGGCCAGGCACTGGAACAGGCCGATCAGGAAATAGACCCGGAAGGGATAGCGGTCCGCATCGAGATAGGCTGGAACCTTGCGCATCCGGTCCAGCCACAGCAGCAGCACCCCGCCGATGATCAGGGCGACGCAGATCACCAGCGGCGTCTCGAACAGCACCGTCTTGATGAAGCCGTAGGCCAGGAAGCCGATCACCACCGCCGGCAGGAAGGCGACCAGCAGGCCGATCAGGAAGCGTCGCGCCTCCGGGTCGAAGGGCCAGCGCGTCGCAAGCGTCCACAGCCGCTTGAAATAGACGCTGATGATGGCCAGCAGGGCGCCCAGCTGGATGACGATCTCGAACGTCTTGCCGGTGCTTTCAAAGCCGAGGAAATGCCCCAGCAGCAGCAGGTGGCCGGTGGACGACACCGGAATGAACTCGGTCAACCCTTCGACCAGACCCAGAAGGATCGCCGTCAGCCAGTCCGCCATGAATGCTCCGTCTCGATCTTTACGTCGGGCGCGCTGCGCCCTGCGGCGTCCCGTCTCCTCTCCTTAGCGTCCCAGCCCCGCCGCCGCCATTGGCGCGGGCGCTGTTTTGGGCGACAAGGGCAGGGAAATGACCGCCTCTCCCCTCGACGCCGCCCATGAGACCACGCGCCGGATCACCACCTTGTCGGTGGCGACGGCGGTCCTGCTGATCGTCATGAAGGCATTCGCCCTGGGGGCGTCCGGTTCGGTCTCCATCCTGGCCAGCCTGGCGGATTCGGCGTTGGACCTGGTGGCGTCGCTGGCGACCTTCTTCGCCGTGCGCTGGGCCGCCGCCCCGCCCGACGACGACCACCGCTATGGTCACGGCAAGGCCGAAGGTCTGGCTTCGCTGGTGCAGGCGGGCATGGTGCTGGCCTCGGGCGTCTTCATCGGCTGGGAGGCGGTGCAGCGCATCTTCGATCCCCGCCCTGTCACCTCGGGCGGCTGGGCCGTGGGCGTGGTCCTCCTATCCATCGCCGTCACGGCGGGTCTGGTGTGGATGCAGACCCAGGCGATGAAGAAGACCGGCTCCCTGGCCGTGGCGGGCGACCGCGCCCACTACGCCGCCGATCTGGCCGCCAATGTGGTGGTGCTGGTCGGAGTGATCTCGGGCACCTTCCTCCAGGCGCCGGGACTGGACGCGGCGGCGGGCCTGGTGGTCGCGGTCTGGCTGGCCTGGGGCGCCGTCAGCCTGCTGAAGGACGCAGCCGGCCACCTGCTGGACCGGGCCGCCTCGGACGAGGAGCGCGCCGCCATCGTCGCCGCCGTGACCGAGGACGCCCGCGTCGCCAACGTCCACCAGTTGCGCACCCGCATGGCGGGCCAGGCCCTGATGGTGCAGATGCACGTCGACCTGGACCCCGACCTCAGCCTGAAGGCTGCGCACGACATCATCCTGGATGCCGAGAAGCGGGTGCTGAAGGTCTTTCCCCACGCCGACATCCTGATCCACGCCGACCCGCGCGGCGCGGCCGAACCGCACGGCGGCGCCTTCGCGACGACGCGGCCGGAGACGTCGGACGCCGCCTCGCCCCAAGCGCCCTCGCCGCAAGCCGGACCCTGGTCCTGATCCCCTGCGACAATCGCGCGCGGTAAACGGAGCCTATAGGAACCGCCGCGCCACGTCATTGATTTCATTAGGTTAGCGCCCGCGCCGCGTCCGACTTCGGTTAAAGTATCGGCCTAAGTCGGAAGCTTTAGGGCGTAGGGCAGGGGACGCGACCTCGCCCATCGGAAAAGAAGAACGCCCCGACGGCGGCGGCCGCCGGGGCGCTCTCACGGCGAAAGGGCGTGACGCGCTCCGCCCTCGCGCCGCAACCGGTCAGCTGAAGGCGGCGGCCGAGGTCGTGACGTCGCCGGTTTTCGGCACGGTGCCCACCGTCAGCACGCGGAAGGCTGCGCCATCGGCGGCCACCACGTCGATGCGGTCGCCCGCCTTCAGATAGCCGCGCACGTCGTTGAAATAGCCGGCGGCGACGACGGCCGTCACGGCGTCCGCACCGGCGTGATAGTGCCACATCTGCTTGCTGCCGGACGCGCCGGCGACGCTGTTCAGGTTCGCGACCTTCGACAGCTGGGTCTTGTTGAGGGCCATGGGGGCGATCTCCGTCTGAAGGACCGCCACCACGGCGATCATGGCGAAAGGCTAGGCGCTGGGACGATCACGCAACGCCGTCGCAGCCTCGGCCCGTATGCCACTCGACCAGACGCGCCAGCAGGTCCGCCACCTCGGCGCGGTTCTTGGCCAGACGGATGATCGCCGCGCGCCAGGCAGGCGGGATGGCGGCCTCCCCTTCCGCAGGCAGGCCCGTAGGGGCGACGGGGCAGCGCAGCAGTTCCGCCGGCGGCGTATCCTTCACCGTCCGCACCACCACCAGCGGCTCGGGCGGCTGGGCATCAGCATCCCGGTGCGCGCAGGCCGCCAAGGTCGTTGACAGCGCAAGCCCAGCCAGCGCCCACGCGATTGTCTTCCTGAACAGCCGCATCGGCCGCCTCCATCCTGGCCAGCGTCTCGGCCGTTCGTTTCGACATGGCGGCCGCCAGGGCGGCGTCCGCAGCTTCCTTGCCCATGCGTTCATCCAGCGCCGCGATCAGATCGGCGGCCGTGGCCGTGGTCAGGTCTCTTTCGACCTTGGCCAGGCGGCGAACCTCGATCAGGCAGGCCGCGCCCCAAGCGCGCTTCTTCGCCTCATGCGGGCGGAAGGCCGCGCCCGCCGCCTCGCAAGTCTGGTCGCCCCAGCGGATCAGCCCGTCGCGATCCGCCTGGGCCTGCGTCCACAACACATAGAAGACCGCCGCCACCCCGCCGACGATCAGCAGGATGGCGAACTTGCGCCCCTCCCAGGCCAGACGCAGCAGGGTGGCGACGGCGCTCATCAGGCATGCCCCGACAGGCGTTCGCGCAAAGCGTAGCCTTCCAGCGGCCACAACTGCTTGATGGCGTCTTCATACGCGAACAGGCGGCCCGTCTCGGCGTCGAAGTTCTCCGGGCTCGCGGGCGCCGACTTACCGATGACAGTGAAACCGTTCTGCATGACGAGGATACAGATCGTCAGAAGGCGAAGTGGATCCCCTTCAAAACTTACTGTTCCTTCGGCCGCACAAACTCCCTGATCGGCCGTGAAGTAATGGGCGCGGCTGATTTTGGCTTTCATGTCGTCCAGCGACACGCGCGGGTGCGTGGCGCGGGCGGCGCTATAGGCTTCGGTGGCTTTCAAGGCTTCGCTGTCCATCTCAGGCTCCTATGCGAATGGCAGGAAAGGGCCTGCCGCCCATTCTGACGTCAGGCTTTGATCCCCGGCGAATAGACCGTCCGGCCGTTCACCTTGCGCGCCGTCAGCTTCTGGCCGCGCTTGCCGGGGCCGAAGCCCACATGCACCCACTCGCCGAACTCCTCGATCAGCTGATCGAAGCCGGTCAGGTGCTTGGCCAGATGCGCCGCCACCTGGGCGGGCGTGCCGAACCGGGGGCAGATGAAGTCCACCGCGTGGCCCGTCATGTGCGCCGAGGACTTCGACCCGCCGACCGCCGCATTCACCGCCGGGCTGCGATAGCCCGACAGGACGATGATCGGATGATCGCCCAGCAGGGCGCGCACCTTCTCCATGCGGTCGGCTGTCAGAACCAGCGTATCCAGCACCAATGGCGGCGGGACGTTGCTGATCCCCTTGCGGGCGGCAGTCGCCGAGACGGTCAGCTCGGCCAATGAGAAATGGTCGGACAGGCGCATCAGCGTCGCTCCTCTTCACGATGTTCGCCGCACCAATCCGGTGCGGCGGTTTGAGGCAGGGTCTGGCTTCCGTCTTCATGCAGCGTCGGCGGAAAGCGTTTGCACGTCCCGAGGTCCGCGAAGTCAGGAAGCCAGTGTCGGCAGGTCGCGCACCGGGGCATCAGCCGTTCCCTCCGGGTCGTTTCAGCCAGGTCCGCGCGGCTTCGGGCAGGACGGCGAACACGCCCTCGATCATCAGCAGCACGGACTTCTCAATCACGGGCGCGGCCTTGATCGCCAGGAAGCCGCCCCAGAAGGCGATCCCGCTGGCCACCGCGACGTGCAGGTTGATCAGCACCGCCAGCGCCCAGGCCGTGTATCCGGCCATCATCGTGCCCAGCAGGGCGCGGAACAGGCGCTGGGGCCACGTCAGCCCCTTTTCCCAAAGGGCGACGAAGCTGGATCCGATCAGGGCGTGCAGGAACAGACTGCCGCGCACGTGGTCCCAAAGCTCGATCAGGACGGGTTTCCACTGCATCAGATGCCCCCCTGCTGGCGCCCGGACTCTGCGGCTGTTACCGTCCGTGCATGGACTGGCATCTGGAACAGGTCGAAGGCGCGACCGCCTTGGTCGTGGCGTTCACCAGCTATGGCGAGGACGGTGCGCCGCCGACCGCTCACGAATGGCGTGGGTGCCTGGCGCCGGTTCCGTGCCACAAGCTGTTCCTGCTGGACCGCCGTCAGCACTGGTATCACTCGGGGGTCGAGGGCTTTTCGCGCGACCTGCCTGACACGGCCGGGCGCATCCGCAATCTGGCGGCCGACCTGGGCGGACGGCGCATCATGACGTTGGGAAGCTCGATGGCCGGATACGCCGCTCTGCGGGTCGGCGGCCTGGTTCGAGCGGATCACGTGCTGGCGCTGGCGCCCTGGACCACGATCGACGCCCGCTGGCGAGACCGCTATGGGATACAACTGTTGGAGCCGAAGGTGGCCGAGGCGCAGGCCGCGGCTGGCCCATCGGGCTGCGACACCGTCGCACAATACCTTCGTGGTTCGACGCCGCGCGGCGTTCACGCCGTCTTCGATCCCGGCAACATCCATGACCGAATGCAGGCCGAGCGCCTGAAGGAGGCCAGCCCGAACTATCGGCTCGACATGCGGGCAGGCGCCGGGCATCTGGTCGGCTTCGCCATGGCGCGGGCGGGAGAGATCACGAGGCAGGTTCAGGACTGGCATGGATCAGAATCTGTTTCCGAACACGCCAATCGACATTTCCCCAACAGGGTCGATCAAACTGCCGGCGGTGTTGAAGATGCGCACGCGAACCAGGTCGGTCTGTTCGGTGAACACGACCGCCGGCATGATCAGGTCGTTGGACGACGCCAGATAGGCGTTGCGGCTGCTCTTCAGCGGGCGTGAGTAGGTGATCGTGTAATCGCCTGGGCCGTGACGCGTCACGCTGGCGACGTTGCGACATCCAGCCAGGTTCAGCGCCCCCGTGGTCGCCGTGAACCGGGCCTGGGCTAGCGGACCGCCCGGCTCGACCATGTCCCGCCCGCGCCACAGGCTGGTGTTGTCGGGTCGGTTGCCGGCGTCGATCACCTCCCATGCCGCGCCCTGCGCTCCGGTCAGATCGACATAGGGCCGCGACGGATCATCGACATACTCCGCGCCCACGGTGCCGAAGCCTACGCCGCCCATCCACAGATGCGCCGCCACGCCGGGTGCGCAGTCGAACTTGACGTTGCTGTTGACGTAATGGTCCGCCAGGCCGCGCGCGAACCCGCCACCGATGATCGTGTGAGACGACGCCTGGGTCGGGTGTGTCAGCCACAGGTCCGCCACGCCCTGGTTCAGTTCGGCATAGACGCCGACCATGGTCAGGCCGCCGGCGCCTTCGACGCCGCCGTCCTGCATCTTCAGGCCCCAGGAAGTCTCGCTGCTACCGTTGCCTTCAATCGTGCCGCCCAGCCAGTTGAAGGACGCCGCCCCCTCGACCAAGCCGCCATACTCGCTGTTCACCCCCACGATCACGTCGCGGAAGGTGTTGGCGTTGGGAAAGCTGAAGGCCTGCCGGCGGAACCGGAAGCCGCGTCGGTTGCCCCGGATCTTCAACGCGTCGAAGGTCGAGGCCAGAACATCGTTGCCGTCGAGGCCGTAACCCATGCCGATAATCGTCATCCGCGCCAGGTAGAGGTAGATCGCCTTGTCGATCTTCACGCCGATGGAGTTGGGCGCGTTCCCGCCCTCAATGCGCAGATCCATCATGGCCAGCGGCGTATGCCCGCCGCCGTCGGAGCCGCCGCGCACGTCGAAACAAGCGCCGCCGTGGTCGGAGATGAACACGGTCGATCCGTCCGCCCCGCCACGAATGACGGGCTTGTGGCGGTCGAAATCAGAGCCAACGGCGCTCCGGTCGATCACCAACGGCGCGGTCGTGCGGAAGATCGCACCCGGCTCTGGTTCCCAGCGATAACCCGTCGCCAACGCGCGGTCGATGGCGCGTTGACAGGCGGCGGTGTCGTCGGTCGATCCGTTGCCCGTAGCGCCGCGTCCCCAGGTGTTTATGTACGGCGCGAAGCGGCGAGCCAGAGGAATCGGAATGGTTTCGGTATCAAGAGCAAAGACCTTATCGGCTTTTTTCTCTATGGCTCTCGCCGCTTCCAGTACGTCTGGAGGCGACACTTGGGCCTCCCCCACCTCAACCATAACGGCGCGCCTCAAATCACGTCGAACCTCCTGCAGCTGGGCCTGAGCCTCCTCGGCGTCGCCCTCTAATGTCGCTGAGCGAACGACCCCATTTGGAGTATGCTCGCGCATACGCGCTGCCGGCAGCTCGGAATAAACCCATACGAGGTCTCCGCCTTGCGCCGCTTCGGTCAGCCGCGCGTTGAACCCGGACTGGACCACGTCAACAGGCGTCACCGAAGGCGGAGAGAGCGTCACAGTCCCACCCGCCCGTTGTAGACGAACACGCAGCCCTTCCGCCTTTAACAGGGGAAAGTCTGCCGGGAAGTCCGTCTGCCCCGCGGTGGCGGTGAATGGACCAGCGATCCGGTCATTTTCAGGTAGAGCTGCCATGTCCGCATCATCGGCCGCGCCCCGACGGCGCAACGCGGCCGGACGTTCAGTCTTCGCGCCCGCCCATCAGGGCCAGATCCGGCCCCCGGCCGGGCGCGGCCTTGCCTTGCTCCCACCACTGTCCCTGGCGGGTTTCCCGCTCCATCCGGCGACGGCGGCGCTCGAACGCCTCTTCCGCCTCGGGATCCAGCGCCCGCTGCACATTGTCCGCCACCAGCCGGTTATAGGCCGCCCGGCTCCACCACAGGCTCGACAGCGGGTTATAGTTGCGCAGGATCCCCGTCAGATCACGCCCGACATTGGCGCCCTCGACCGCCTCGCCCAGGCTCTCGCCTTCCGACAAGGCCTCCCCGATCTCCTGCAGATTGCCGCCAGTCAGGTTCCAGGCGTCGCTGGCCAGCTGCCCCACGGGGCCGAAGGCCGCGACCGGCGCCGACTTTCCGTTTCGCGCCTGCGCCGCATAGAGGAAGTCGCCGAAAATCCCTAGGCCGCCGCCCTGCGCCAGGGCCGCGCCCCAGAACTTGGCGTCGTCCATGGGACGCGGATCATTGCCCTTGGCCATCTCGCGCAGCTGGATGTTCACCGCCCCGCCGATGGTCAGGAAGATCACCGCCTGCGCCGCCATCGACCCGCCGGCCAGCCAGGCGTTCCCGCCCCCCGCCCGCGCCTGCAGCGCGATCTCGTGACTGTAGAGCGACCACAGGGTGGCGGTGAACCCCTTGAACATGCCCGTCGAGCGCTGCAGCTCGCCCCAGAAGGATCCCGCCCGCTGCGTCGTCCACCACGACCGGCTCTCCAGCGTGCTCTCCGGCGTGGCGAACCGCGTCTCCATCTCAATCGCCTCGGCCAGCCGCAAGCTGAGTTCGGGATGCGCCACGTCGCGCGGCAGCAAGAAATCCGCCCCGGCGCGGGGCGAATAGGTCGGCGCCGCTCGAATGATCGCCCAGTCCTTTTCGCCGAAGCCGCGCGCATCCAGCCACCGCGCCAATGCCTGGTCTCGGGCGTCGCCGCCTTTCAGATCCGCCAGACTGCGGCCCTTCACGTCGTGCAGAGCCCCCATCAGCTCGAACCGCAGCGCCCGCTTGCGTGCCGCCACCATGCCCGTCAGCCCCTGCAGCCGCATCACCGCCGCCGGCAGGCGACGGGCGAAAGCGTTCATCCCGCCCTCGGCCTTGGCCCCCACCGTCATCAGGCGCAGGTTGTCATGGCTGGCGCGCACGAAGCCGTCCGTGGCGCTCTCGATGATGAACCCCGTGCGGCGCGCCATCGCCCGCTCGGCCGGATCCGACAGCAGTTTGACCAGCTCGCCCATGTCGCCGTTGCGCGACAGACCGACGAACCCCCGCGCCATCCGCCCCAGGATGAAGCCCGACCCGACCTCGCCCAGGATGGCGCTGCCCAGCATCGTCCCAGTCAGCACCCCGCGCACCGTCCCGCCCGCCGTCGACAGCCCGGTGTTCAGCGGACTGTTCAGGTCGCCCGTGAAATGCCCCATCATCCGGTCGGCCAGATCGATCTGCCCCTTGGCGCGATCGACCGCCCCCTTGACGCCGCTCAGCTCTTCCAGCGCCGCCTCGCGCTGGGCGAAGTTTTTCAGCCACTCGAACTGATGCGCCGGGTTCGGCCCCAGGATCTGCATCTGGGCGATGTCGCGGGCCATGTCGTCCAGATGGCCCATCATGGTCTGGAAGGCGTCGCCCTCCCCCCACTCCGCCTGATAGGCCATCCAGTCGTCAGCCGACTTGAAGGCCAGGAACCGCGCCTCGCTGCGCTGCTTGGCCAGGGCGCCCTTGCCCATGCCCGCGCCGGGCTGGCGCGCGCTGGCGCCGCCGCTGCCGATCGTCTCCCAAACATCGCCCAACACGGCTTGCAGACGGCGCTCGGTGAAGGGCTGGCCCGTCACCTTGTCCACCATCTTGGCCCGATCCAGACGCGGCAGGATCGACGCCACCCAAGCCTCGCGCCCGGCCTCGCGCACGCGCGCGCCATCATGCGCCTGCGGCAGGCCCCAGCCGTCCATCTTGCCGATCGACCCGCCGGCGGCGTTGAACATGTGCCGCGCCCGTTCCGCCGTCTCGCCCCAGGCGCTGGCCAGCGCCTTGGCCGCCGCGTCGCCGGTGTCCTGGCCGAAGGCCTCGCGCACGATGTTGTCCAGCGTGGCGCGCTTCGCCCCGCCCTTGCCCGGCTGATCCAGCCCCGTGCGCGTCTCGAACTGCTCGATCAGGTCGGCCATGCTGGCGTCGAAGGATCCGCGCACCGCCCGATACCGCCCTTCGACCGACGGCCCCGGCGCGCCGCCCAGCCCCGGCCGGTTCTCCACGATCCGTTTCAGGGCCATGGCCGCCATCGCGCCGCGACTGCCCGGCCCCTCTTCCGGCGGCGTGCCGCCCTGAACCCAGCCGTCCTTTGGCGGCCTGCCCGATCCGTCGCCGCCGCCCAGGGCCTTCACACCCTGATAGCCCCGCCGCCCTTTCAGCCCGGCGATGGTCTCCAGCGCCGCCCGGCGCGTCCGCACCGCCAGCTGACGCCGCCGCTGCGCCTCGATCGCCTCCGCCTTCAACCGCGCCATCACCGCGTCGGCCGCCGCCCGATCGGCGTCCACCGGCCCCAGCGTCTCGGAGGCGCTGGCGAAGGCGTCGTCATAGGCGTCCTGCGCCAGTTGCGCCGTCTCGGCGTCGATCTCGCCCTTGGCGGCGTGATCCACGATACAGGATCGAAAATCGGCCATCTCAGCCCCTTCCGGGCGCGCAGGCCCTCAACACGTTCAGCGCCCGCTCCTCGGGCATGTCGGTCGGCAGATCGTCGAACAGGCCCGCGGGGCGAGCCTCAGCCTGCATCTGGCGCAACTCAGCTTGGAGGTTGGCCAACTGCTGCTCGGACACTGCTAGCGCCGACGCGCGCTCGTTAAGCTTGGCGCTTGCAGCGTCGATCTCGCTCTGTGTTTCCAGAGAAATCTCGCCCCTGCGCGGGGCAGTCTCTCGCAGTTCGATTTGTTCGTGCGGGCGCAGGTAGATTTTGACTTCGTGCGGTTCGCGACCTGTTTTGAGGCCGCCAACGTGGCGCATCCCACCATAGCCAGCGGCCTGGATTTGATCGGTGATAGCGGAAAACAGCTCCTGGACATCGTCTTTGCTGAAGTCGAACTCCTGACCAGCCGTCCGGTACTCGTCCATCACTTGGCGCAGGTTGGCTCGGCCGCCATGCTCTATAACGGCCTCGCTCAGCGCGAACTGATCGTACTCGTGGCTAGCATCTGTGATACCCAGAAACTCACGCCATTCGGCCTCAGTGCGCGCTTCCTCCATATCGAAGAAACGAACCGGCTCGCGCTCCCGGACCTCATAGACCTTAGCAGTGGCACGCTTGCGTCCATAGCCCGACGCAATGTCGGTAGCGTCGGTCGTGTAAAACGTTTCCCAGCCGCCATAGATGTTGTCGGGGTTGTAGTACCCCTCGCTCAGGTCACCGATATCCCCGCGCGCGCCATGATACTGGACGCCCTGGCCCCGCGTATCAGCAAGAGGCCGAGCAGCCTCAGCTTGCGATTTCAGGCCTTGGAGGGCCGCACGATCCGCTTCGACAGCAGCTCTTTCACCTTCGACGAGGGCTCTGGCCTCGGCCTCGGTGCGGGCGGCGAAATCCAGTCGCTCTTCGGTTGGCGGGCCATCGGCTTCGATCCTAGCATCTTCTGGCTTGGGAGGTATCTGTGATTTCTGTCCGCGCCCGCCCGGCTGGTCGAACGCCTCGGCCGCCTTCAGCGCCTGGGGCGACGGCGCGTCCGGGTCGATCAGCGCCTTACGCTCCAGCTCCAGCAGATCGCCCGCCTTCACCGCGTTTCGGATCCGCTGCGTCAGCCCCTTGGCCGCGCCTGCCGCCGTCGCCTCGCCCTTGGTGACGGCGGACGCCGCCTCGGCGAAAGCCTCGCCGATCTCGCCGGATCTCAGCGACAGCCGCGACACCAGCTCCTGCGCCGCGCGGTCCAGCGCCAGCCGCGCCTCATTGTCGGATCGGGCCAGCACATTGCCGCCCGCCTCGACCGCATCGGCGTTCTTCACCAGGGCGGCGAACGTCCGCTCATCCTTGCGCAGCGACCGCATGACCGCTTCGCGGATCCGCCCGCGCGCGATGACCGTGCTTTCGCGCGGCAGGCCGCCGAACAGATCCATCTGCACGCCTTCGCTGGCGATGAAGTCATCCAGCATGGCCTCGTGAACCAGGGCGCGCGCGCCGTCCGCCGTGCCGGGCTCACCGCGCCGGATCAGGTCGACCAGATCCCCGTGCAGCTCGGGGCGGTCGCCCGCCACCTCGCCCAGCACCGCCCCGTATCGTTCGGGAATGACGCCGTTGGCCACGGCCCGGAACGCCGCGTCCGACAGGCTGGCCAGCTGGCGCGCCTGCTGGATGAACTCGCCCGTCACCGGCAGGCTGCGATCCCGCAGCGCGCCGGGCGCCTCGCGAAACAGCTTGGCCGCATCCATGATGGCGCCGGATCCTTCGCGGATGTTCTTCAGGGCGGCGACCACGCGCACCTCGCGCGCGTTCCAGCCGTCCGACGCCCGGAACAGATAGCCGTCCAGCCGGGCGTCATCCCAGCCCTGTTCGGCCAGCCGCCGCGCCAGCCCGCGCCGCTGGTGTCCGTCTGCGACGAAAATCCGCCCGTCCGTGTCCTCGAACAGGATCGCCTTTCCGCTGGCCGTGGCGTCCCAGCGTTCGACCCCGCGCAGGCGACCCGTCACCCCCTCGGCGTCGCCGTCGCCCTTGTATTGGAACCGGGCGGCGTCCGCCTCGACCGTCATCGGATCGAAACGCCCGCTCCAGATCGTCCGCCCCATGTAATCGGCCGAGTTCAGCGCGCCCGGCGCGGCGGTGGAGATTTCAGGTTGCGAACCCGCAACACTGCGCAACACCGGCCCGTCCGGCTGATTTGCGAACAGGCTGTCCAGATCGCGTTCCGGCTCCACGACGGGCCGCGCCTCCCCGTTCGCCAGAGCCGCGCGGGCGCCGTCGAAGTCGTCGGCCTGCTCCAGCACCGTCTCATCAGCCAGCAGCCGCTCGATCTGATCCGCCAGGCCGCGCTCGGCCGGATCCTCCGATCGCGCCAGCCGCGACGCCGTGGCGCGCCAGGCCGCCTTGCCGCCCGCGCCGATCGCCTCGAACGCTGCGCCGCCGGCCCCGGCGAAGGTCAGGTCCAGCGCCGCCTCCCCCGCCGTATATTCCGGCCCGCCATACCGGGTGTCGGCAATCCGCCCGCCGATCTCCAGCGTCTCGGCCCCCGCGCCCGCCGCCGCCTGGGCGGCCATCCGCGTCAGCAACGGCCGCCCGACGCCCGCCCCGCCCGTCACCACGGCCACCCCGACCTGGCCGGGATCGCTCAGGAACATCCCCGCCGTCTGGCCGACGAAGGCGGCCGTCGCCCCGCCGAACCCCTGCGACGCCTCATCGGCCCGACGACGGATCCCGCGCAGATCCGCGTCCAGATCGGCCAGGATCTCGTCCCGCGACCGGATCCGGGCGAAGGCCTCCGGGTTCTCGGCCCTCAGCTTCTCCACCTCCGCCTCATAGGCGTCGTCGGTCAGCGAGCCGGGACGGCCCAGAATGGCGGCGTTGATCCGGTCGGCCGGGATCACCCGGTCCATGAATCGTTTCAGGCTGTCGCGCTGGTCGGTCGGCTCTCCGTTCAACGTGTCCGACAATGACAGGGTGCGGCCGGTCGCCGCCTCGATCTCGCGGTGACGCGCCCACATTCGCGCGAAATAGGCCTCCTCGCGCGCACCAGACCGCCGCGTCTGGCCCGCGTCCACCATGTTGCGGTTCACCGCATCCCAGAAGGGCACGGGCGCGGTGGGCGCCTTCAACGGCGCGGGCGCTTCATAATCGCGCTGATTGGCCCAGGACTGCGGCGGCATCAGCGGCTCCCCAGCACGGCGCCGGGCAGGCGGCGGCGCAGCACGTCGCGGAAGCTGTCGGCCTCTATGTTGAACTCGAAGGGGCGGCCGCTGCGGGCGGGCAGTTCTTCGCCTGCCGTGTTGACCAGACGATAGGTTCCGCTCGGCGTCGCCTTCAGGCGATAGTTCCTCAACGTTCGCGCGGGGATCGGCTGGCCGTTGGAATAGACCGGCCCAACGTCCTGCGCCGCCCACAGATCGGCCGCGATCTCAAGCGCGTCGTCCAGATAGTCAGAGGCCAGCCAAGTCGGTGCGATCGTGTTGGCGCCGTTGACACGCGCCAGACCGCCGTAAAGCCTGCCGTTCGCCCGTGTTCCACCCAAGGCGCTGTTCACGTAAGCCTCGGCGCTCTGCAGCTGGCCCCGCGCCTGATCGGCGATGGCCATGTCGCGGGCGGTCGCCTGGGCGACAGCGAACAGATCAGGCTGCATGGCGAAGGCGGGCGCGAACCGCAGCGCCGCCTGGGCGATGGTCTCCTCGCCGCGTCCGAAATCAGCATCCTTGGCCCCCGAGGCCCGAAGGGCGCGCCCCTGGATCACCTTGGCCGCGATGTTGCGCGTGTGATCGTCGGTGGCGAGCCACCCCAGATGAAGGTCCGCCGAAGCCGTGCCCGCCATCCCCAGCTGGCCGAGGATGACACGCACCCCATCGGAGCCGACGCCCGGCGTCTGCGCCGCCGTCTGCACCAATCCGACTACGGCGGCTGGATCCGCTTCGATCCGATCCTTGATCGTGGCCAGCTCGGCCTTGTCGAACACCGCCACCGGCACGCCGCTGCGCGCGTTCAGCTGACGTCCCACGGCCAGGCGGTCGCGCAGAAAGCCGCCCGCAGACGGATCGCCGCCGAAGATGCGATTGATGTCGAACTCGGGCAGCTCGACCATGGCGTCGCGCTTGCTGTTGCCCCGCGCGAACCCGATCGGATCCGAGGCGTAACCCTCGGCCGCCCGCTCGCTGGCCGTGACGCGCCGCGACTGCGCCCGCGACAGGCCGTCGCGTCGCCGCCAGCCGTTGAGGGAGCCGCCGTATTTGGCCGGATTGTCCGCCGCCAGCTTCTCGAAATGCGCCAGTTGCAGATCATGGAAGCGCTCGACGTCGCCGCCGCTGGCGGCCAGCCAGCGCCGCGCATTGCCCGCCCCCGCGACCACGGCGGCTGAGGCGGCGGCGTGCGCCAGCGCGGGCGGCAGGTTGTCGCCGCCCACGTCCGCCCAATACTGCCGATAGATGGTGCGGGCCTCATTCCGGTCGATCCTGCCGTCCGCCCAGGCCTCGGGGTGGCTGCGCTCCGTAATGCCCCACTGGGCGCGCCCCGCTCCGTTATCGTTCCCGACGAAGCCTTCGCCCTCCAGATCGTCCAGCAGGAAGTCCACCCAGCCGTCGAACCCGCCGCCGACCGGCCTGCCGCCGCTGCGCAGCGACGCCGGCGTCACGCCGAACCCATGACGCTCGCCGAACTCCACCATGGCGACAAGGCCCGGATCGCCGGACGCCTGAGCCAGCGCGCGCATCTGGCCGACATCGTAATCGCCGCCGTATTCCGCCGCCGTCATCATGTCGCGCAACTGCTGGCCCGCCGCCCTCTGGCCCGCGCCTTCGCCGTTGGCCTTGCGGTTGACGGTCGCCTCATTGCGCGCCGCCACCTGGGCGAAGTCTGACGCCGACAGGCCGACGAAGGCGGGGTTGCCCGCCGCCCACTGTTCCTCGATCTGGCCCGCCATCGCCCGCGCGCTGGCGGCATCCGGGGCCTGATCCACCGCTGTCGTCAGCCAGGTGCTGCGCGTGCGCGCCTGCACCTGATCCAGATGTCGCGCCAGTTCTTCCACGGACATGGCCGCCGATCGGTTCGGGTCCGCCGCGAACTCGACGCCGCCGATGCTGAAGGCTTCGCGCGGGCCGAACCGCGCCATTTTGGCCGTGTATTCCGTCAGGTTCGCCGCGATCAGCGTCGCCCCGGCGTCGTCGAAACCGGCCGAGGCGACCGCCTGCCCGATCAGGGTTTCCCCGACCGACGCGGCTTCCGTCATCGCCCCGCGCGCCATGCTGATGCGGGCCTTTTCCTGCCCGACGCGCACGCGCCGCAGCGCGGCCTGATCCAGCAGGGTCGCCTGCCGCTCGAACTCCGCGTCGATCAGCGGATCGCCCGTCGCCCTGTCGCGGAACGCCTGACGCACTGCGCCGCGCGCTTCGGTGAACCCCGCCTCGCTGTCGGGGCTGGCCAGCTCCGCCTTGTCGATCTCCTCGGCATAGGCGCTGATCCGCCGCGTCGACAGATATTCGCGGGCGATGGCGTTGAACGCCTGATCGTCGACGCCGAACCCTTGGCGCAGCTGCACCTCCTGGCCGAACTGACCGGCCGCCGTGATGGCGCGACCCGCGTCCCGTTCGCCCTCGCGTTTCAGACTGCGGTCGGCCATGGCGCCCAGTTCGCGCGCCACCCCCTTGGCCGCCTCGGCCACGCCCGCCGCCGCGCCCGCCGCCGGCGCGCCGATGTCCATGCCGATCGGCGCGTCGCTGACCCGCCGCCCGAAATCACCTGTTGGGAAAGGTCCGCGCGCCATGCTCAACGCCCCCCGAAGATGGCCTGGCCTACGTCAAGGCCCAGCTTCAGCGCTGAACCGAACCGGGCGTTCTTGGCGGCTTCGCGCAGGCTGACGGACCGCGCATAGCGCAGGCGGGCGTTCGTCTCGGCCGAGTTGCGGATGATGTTGCGTTCCCGATCGGCCTCAGTCTGCGCCGCTTCCCGCGCCGCGATCACGCTGCCGGATCCGGCGTCGATCCCCATGGACGACGCCGCCACCAGTTGCTGGCCGACCAGCGCGTTATATTCGCTGTCGATCGCGCTGACCTTTTCCGCCGCCTGGATGTATTCCCCGCGCGCGGCCATGGCCTCGTCACGGGCGCTCTGATCCATGGACGCCGCCTGCTGGCGCGCCCCGGCGAACTCCATCAGGGACGCCACGGCCGAAACGCCGCGGCTCATCCCGCCCAGTTGCTTCCCGCCGATGGCGCTCCCGCCCTGCCCGCCGCCTGCCTGGCCGCCCTGGGCGAAAGCCGATTTGGCGAAGCCCGCCGCCTTGCTGGAAAAGGCCATCACCGCCTTCATGCCGAACCTCCGTCAGGCCCATGAACCGGGCGCCGTCAGGACTGGACGGTGACAACCACCTCGCGGATCTCCAGCGGCCCAGGACGCGGCTGCTCCCAATCGATCTGGGCGTCGTCCTGAAAGCCAGGGATCGGATAAACCCGCGTCCAGCCCTCGAACGCATCCTCGCCCGGCCCGTGGTCCAGCAACGCCGCCTGGTCGCCGACGCCGCCGCGCCGCTTCAGCTTGACCGACCAGAGGGTTTTGCCCGTCATGCCCAGCCGCAGGTTCGCGGTCGGACCCAGGCGCAGGGCCACCTCCCCGACGCGTGCCTTCATTGACGCCCCGCCGCGCGGATCCTGCTGCAGGACCATCGGCAGAAGCCGACCACGCGGCACGAACAGCAGACCTGCCTCAGCCCAACGTTCTGCACGGTTCGGCAAGGACACGCGGCCGTTCGTGACCACGGCGTCGCCCTCGTCCGCGCCGTCCACGTAAAGGGCGACCGTGCGGCCCTCCAGATGCTCAAGGCCGTTGATTTCGGTGGCCGGCCCCTCAATCCGCACAGAGGCGTCCAGCATGTGGGCGTCAGACAGCACCTCCAGCCGGTGCCGGTCTCCGTCCGCCGCCGCGCGCCGAACCCCGACATAGAGTTCGCCGGCCAGTTCTCCGCCCGCTTCCACGAAACCCCCGTCCGTCGTCCACGGCGCGAAGCCCAGCACGTCCTGGGACAGGATGGCCGACATGGCCGATGCGGAGCCGTCCGCGCGGATCCACAGCGCCAGGTTCGGCTCCGAGGTGGATCGGTGCCGCCGGAACCCGCCCGCGACAATCCCCTTGGTCAGATGCGGCGCATAGCTCGACAGAGGCGTGACGACATAGCTCTGCGCCCCTTCCGCATAGGCGTAATGCGAAACCGTATCCCCGCCTGCCTGGATGAACAGCGTCCCGCCCTCCATTTCCAGCAGCGGCGTTCCAGGCGCCAGCCCGACGCTCGAGGTGCGCGGAAAAGCGGGCGGGGGCGTGATCGGCTGGCTGGCGCAGAAGAATTCGGCGGATTGGCTGAACACCTGCAGATGCCGTCCCGCGAACAGGTTCAGGATCCGCGTCGATTGATCGGTCGCCAGATCGACGCTGATCCCTTTATCGGCTTCCGCCCCCTTGATATTCAGGTCGAAGAAGAAGCCGCTGCGGCTGGCCATTATGGTTTGCGGCCGCGATCGCGGCGCGGCCAGCCACAGGCGGCTGTCGAAGAACACCCCGGCCGCCGGCCAGCCCCGCGCGGCGCTGATGACCGGCTCGCCGCCTTCCTTGCCCTGCGTCACCGTCGCCGTGCGCACGATGCCCTTTTCGGAGATCAACACCTGGGCGACGATCTCCCCCACGTCCTCATTGCGGTTCTTGCCCTGATAGGCGAGCCGCAGCACCTTGTCCGACGGGCTGCTTACGGCCACGCCGTTGGCGCCCACATTGTCCAGCGCGTTCATCGCCGCAGCGACCGACGCCGCCAGGGCCGGCATACTGCTGTTGTAGGCGATCGCCCCCGTCGTCTGCCCCTCCAGCGTGAGATTGAAGGTTTCGCCGTTCACGAAGTCCGCAAAGGACAGTTGCTGCACCTCGCTGACCCCTCCGGCGCGCGTGCCGTCATAGTCGAACCGGGGGATATTCTCGAACGCCTGGGGGCGGCTGTCCCACTCGCTATGGGCCCCTTGGCGGGCGAAGCGGTAGGGCGGCACATCGGGGTGGAAAGCCAGCAGGGTGTCCAGCATTTGCGCGCGCTTCACCTCTGGCACGCGGTCAGCCGTATAGGGCGAGGCGATCGAGGCGACGCGGACGCCGCGCTGATAGACCTCTACGTTGCCGTCGGTGGCCACCAGCCCATAGCGCTGCTCGCCGGTGTCGAAGTCAAAGGCCCATCGCCGGAACGGCGACAGCTCCGCCGTCTCGCGCCGGACCTCGACGCGGGTAAGGCGCACGACCGCTGCGCCCAGATCGACGGGCGCGGCCGGATCCGCATGCAGGCGCACCACGCGCCACCGCCGAGCGGCAACCTGCCGCCCTGGCGGCAGCGCCAGGCGACGGGTCCGAAGCACCGAGCCCACGTCGCATCGCGCCGCTGTAACCCACTGCCCGGCCGCGTCCTGGTATTGCAGGGCCATTTCTTTGGAAAGGGTGACAGGCAGGCTCATCAGCGGATCACCTCACGCTCGTCGAACGGCGGATCCCACGGATACTGGGGCGGGGTCGGATCCGGCAGAGGGTCGAGATCACCTCCGCCTCCGCCTCCGCCTCCGCCCCCGCTGGGCGGCTTGATCAGGAAATCGATTAGATCGACCATGCCGACCTCGACCGGGGCGCCAAAATCAATGTCCAGCACGACATAGCCGTCGATCGCCCCCAAGGCGGCCGTCGTCTCCATGCCTGCACCGCCAAGCACCTCGGACGCTGTTCCTCCGTTCGGCGCAGACAGCATTTCGATCGTCACGGGCGCTTGTTCCAGCCTGTTGCGGACGAGATCGACATGCTTCAGCCCCGGCCGCCGCCGGATGGGTCCCTCGGCCATGGGCAGCATGTTGACGCACATCGCCAAGGACGACGCATAAGCCTTCAGGTCACGACGACCCACAGCCTGCGGCGACAGCTCGCCGCCGTTGAAGTTGGATTGTCTAAGGATCTCCTGGGGCATGGGTCAGCCCTGAACCTCCCAGCTACGCCCGGCGAACGGCGAGCCGCCGGCCCATCGCGCCTGAACCAGAGGTCCCGCGTCCACGCCCGAAATCAGCTGGCGTTGCGGCGCCAGGCGCGCGTCCTCATTCCGGGCGCTGGCGTAGAGTCCGCCTTCGCCGTTCTCGCCCGGCGTGCCCCAGGCCTCACTGCGCAGATCCCGCGCCTTGGTCGACAGCTGGCAGAAGTCGGCCAGGTCGGCCGCGAACGCCGTCACCACCAGCTGGCGGAACCACGCGGGCCAGCTCTCTTCCCGGCGCAGGGCGGTGTATTCGACATAGAGCGGCGTCGTGTCGCTCCAGAAGAAGCCTCCGCTTTCCATCACGTAGGGCCGCCCGCGTGAGGCGGCAGGATCGGCCGACACGCGCCAGTCATGCACCGCCCCGACCAGATCGCCCGGCTTGGCGAACTTGTGCTCGCACGGTCGCGGCTCGTTAGGGTCGGCCGCCGGATCGACCCGCGCCAGCAGGGCCACGGCGTTGGCGAAGGTCCAGCGATACTTCGACAGGATGAAGTCGCGCTTGTGCGGATAGTTGACGAAGCAGAAGCCGCCCAGCGGGCTGTCTTCGTCCAGGGCGTCGATGCGATCCCCCGACACCCGGTCGATGGCGAGGTTGCAGATGTCCAGATCGGTGAATGGCATGGCGGCCCCGCTCGAAAAAGAACGGCCCGCGCCCGGTCAGGACGCGGGCCTAGTCGGCTCAGGAGGAACCGGGGATCAGGTGACGGTGCGCGTCGGCGTCGGCTCGCGATACAGGCTGAAGTTCTTCTTGGCCTTGATCCGAATGATGCCCCTGGCCGCGCGGGCGGCTGCGCCGACCTGCAGCCAGTAGCCATTGATATCAGTCAGGGCCGCGCCGTCGCGCTCGTCGATCTTGGTCAGCTCGTCGTTGTACGCCGAAACCATGGCCGACCGGGCATAGACGAACAGATCGACGCCTTCGCCGTCCGCGCTCTTGGGCAGGCGCTCCGAACGGCGCCAGTTCAGATCGTTCCAGGGCATGTTCGCCTTGACGTCATTGGACGCCATATAGGGGTCCAGCGCGAACTGCACCTTCTGGCGGAACGGCTGGACGATGGTCACGTCCTCGCCCTCGAACGCCTCTTCCTCGCCCAGCTTGGCGATGGCCTCGGCCACGTCGTCCAGCGTCCCGGCCGAGTTGTAGTCGCCCAGGGTGACGATCGGCTCCATGGCGGACGAGCCGATCTGCTTCACGCCGTTGGCGGCGGCCCCGGCCAGGGCGCCGATGATGCAATCGTCCTCGGCGCGGCGGATCGCCCCGGCGGCCGCCTTGCCGTATTCCACCGCCGTGGCGATCGAATACTTGTGCTTGTGCGGATCCCACAGGCCGAAGGCGATGAACTTCGGGTTCGCCTGCACTTCAATGAAGTCCTGCGCGGCGTTGGCCAGCACCAGGCGGGCGAAGTCGGGGCTATCATAGGCCTCCACCGCGCCCAGGCGCGGGAAGTAGCCCTTGTCGCCGGTGAAGGTCGCACCGCCCGAGACAGTGTCGCCGAGGCGCGACTGCATCTGCTGATAGGCGTGATGCACCTCGGTCTCGAAGCGCGGGACGAACCAGTCCTTGATGTTCGCGGTCATCGCGGGTCATTCCTTTGAAAGAGCCGGCGGGCCGCCGGGGTTTGAACATCACGGACGCTAGGGCCGCCCCGGACGGCGCAACGCGGTCAGCGCGCGCCCGGATAGGCCTGCGCCCAGGCGGCGTTGGCCTCGGCGGTAAACTGGCGGTCGCGACCGTATTTCGGGTCCTTCGCCATCTCCTGCGCCTTGGCTTTCAGCGCGTCCGCGACATTGGGTTCCGCGCCACTCGGCGTCGGGATCATTCCGTTCTGGCCCATGAGGCTCCTCATCTTCTCAATCAGTTTCACGCCGTTCGCCGTGGGCGACAGGCTCATCAGTTCGCCGAACATGCCGTCGTCGATCTCGCCGCGGCTTTTCAGGCTCTCGGCGAACAGCTCGACCTCGCGACGGCGGCCCTCCGCGTTCTCGCCCAGCGACGCCGCCTCGGCGGCCGGGTCGAACCCGCCGTCGAACAGCCCCGCCTCGGCCAGGGCGGCCGCGCCCTCCATCACGTCGTCCAGCCAGCCCTGGGGCTTGCCTTGGGCGTGGGCGAACTTCGACAGCTCGGCTACCAGCGGGTCGCCGTCGGTCAGGCCCAGCCGCTCGCGCGCGTCATCAGACAGGTTGACCGCATAGCCGTCAGCCGCCTCCGGCACCGCCGCCCGCGCGGCCGCCGCCGCCTCTTCCGGCGTGGGCTCCGGCGGCGTCTCAGGCGCGCCCTCTGCCGGCGGCGCGTTTGGATCGGCCGGCGGCTCACCGCCCGGCGACGAGGCCGCCGGGGTCGTAGGCGCCGGGGGCGCTCCAATCGTCGGATCCGGGTTCGGCGCCGGGCTGGGCGTAGAGGTCGGATTGGGATCGCTCATGCTCTTCAGTCCTCTTCTGAGCCGTGTGAATGTCGAGGTAGCGGACGACGCCCGCGAAAATGCTGTCCTGC
Organism: Brevundimonas sp. RM1; assembly: GCF_052907225.1. Taxonomy (NCBI): domain Bacteria; kingdom Pseudomonadati; phylum Pseudomonadota; class Alphaproteobacteria; order Caulobacterales; family Caulobacteraceae; genus Brevundimonas; species Brevundimonas sp. RM1. The sequence continues at coordinate 36,389 of NZ_JBRERY010000009.1, read as the reverse complement.
CCCTGGCGCAGCTGGGCGTAGGCGTCGCGCGCCCCGGCGGGCAGGGTCACGTCCACAGGCGGACGCAGCACCGTCATCCGCGCCAGGATCATCAGCCGCTTCTCGCCGTCCGCCCCGCTGAAGGCCTCGGCGATCAGTCGGGCGTCCTCGCCGTGCAGCGTCATCGCCGCCAGCGTTTCTGCGTCCACGCGAGATCCGCCGCGCACCCAGTCGCACACCTCGTCCAGCAGACGCCGATCCGCCTGCACCGGAGCGATGGGCGCCGGGCCCACAGGCGGCTCCGTCACCTGGTCCAGCAGGAAGTCGACCAGCCATTTCGGTTTCCACCAGCGCATCACGCCACCAGCTGCAGCGACGGCTGACCGGCCGGGTCGCTATCGGGCATGGGCGCGCCCGAGGCGGCCGCCTCGCCCAGCGCCTGCAGCATCTTCTCGCGATCGGCGGCGGGGCGGTTGATCCAGTTCGGCGCGCCCAGCAGGCTCTGCAGCCGGTGCAGCTCCTCGACATTGGCGACGGCCATCATGCCCTCGCGGCCGAGGAAGGCGTTCAGGATCTCCAGATAGCGGGCCACGCTCTCGACATCGGCCAGCGACTGCGACCGGGCCAGCGGGCCGGTGATCTTCACCTGCAGCACCAGCTGGTCGATCTTCAGCGCGTCGAAGTCCATGCCGGGGATCTTCTTGCGGTCGGCGATATCCAGCACCCGCGCCACCACATTGGGCACGAACTCATAGTTCAGGCTGCCGAACGCCGAGCCGGTGTCGAAGGCGAAGTCCCGCATCCGCTCCACGATCTCGGTCGGGCTGCGCACGCTGGCGCTTTCGGGCGGCAGCTGACGGCTGAGGGTGTGCTGCGCGATCGACTGGCGCACGTCCGTCAGCGCCAGCTGGGCCAGATCCACGCGGCCGTTCATCTCCAGCGGCATGATCGACGACCCCATCGGCCCGCCCGTGCGCGCCACCCGGATCAGGCTGTGCGGCGCGACCCGCAGGGTGTCGGGGTTCATCACCCCGTCGTGGGCCACCATCAGCGGCGGCGCCAGGGCGTAGGCCGCCGCCTTCAGGATCATCTCCACCGCCTTGTTCGCGGTCATGATGTCCGGCAGCGTCAGCATCAGCGGCCCGACGCCCCAGGGGCTGTCGGGCGTCGTCCACCAGCGGAAGACGTTCCACGGATTGGTGCGGTTGATGAACTCGGCGACGATCTCACCCGAGCCGCCGCTTTCGCAGCACACCACGGCGTAGCGCCAGGCGGCGATCTCCACGTCGTAATAGCTGGCCTGCAGCATCATCACCGGATCGCGGCTCTCCTCGCGCACCTTGCGCGCAATGGCCTCGGGCCAGCGGGCCTCCTTCCACAGGCGCGGCAGTTGCCAGGCCGGATAGGTCCGCTTCCAGTAAACGTTGTCGATCCGGCCGGACGGGCCTTCCTCGATCCCCAGCTGCCACGGCGGCACGGCGTGCCAGCGCATGATCTCGTTATCGTCGCCTTCCAACGCCAGCAGGGCGCCGGTGCCGATGCCCAGATCCGCGTAGCTTTCCTTGGACGCCTTGTGAAAGCCCGAGGCGTCCAGGATCCGGTGCGACACCGTCGTCGCCAGGTCCAGCTGGCGGTTGACGCGCTCGCGATGCTCTTCCGCCACCAGAGGCCCGGCCTCCAGCTGATACCAGCGCTGCGACGGCGGGGTGACGTCCATTTGCACCCGGCCGGGAAACTTGTGGGCGCCGGTCAGGCCCGAGCTGTCGAACAGCCCCTCGAAAATGGCGCCGCTCTTGGCGCGCGGATGACGCCACGGCATGGCGTATTGCAGCGCCCGCTCGATATAGGGCTGCATCGCCTTGCGCGCCTGGAAGGCGGCCTCGGCGCGTTCGTTGATCGTCTTGGCGTTCCAGGCGGCCACGGTCGATCAGCCCCCCAGCGTCGGGGCCAGCCCGGCCTCATTGCCCTGCCAGCTCAGCTGCCGCCGTCCCGCGCCGCGCATCAGGCGACCAGACGCCGCACGTTCGGCGCGCACGCGCTGGCTCTCTTCCTCGGCCGCCCGGCGCTGCTCGGCCTGGGCCTTCTCGGCGTTGATCTGCGCCCACTTCTGGTCGCGCGTCCGGCCGCCGAAAAACGATTTCACCCTATTGGCCATGGGGCGGGCCTCCGAAGCTGCGGCGATAGACCTCGACCGGACCCAGGGGCGTCGCCTCCTCCCCTGACCGGATGAAGCCCGACCATGTGGCCAGCCGCGCCCCCGCAACGCGCTTCGCGCCCGTCCCCTTCGCGACATAGAGGCGGACCTCTTCGGTCCCTGATCCCTCGGCCACCCCCGCCAGCAGCGCGCCCAGCTGCGCCATCGCCCCGCGCAGGTTGGCGCGAAAAGCCGGCCCTACCGCCAGCCAGGCCTCGGCATGGTCCGCCTCGGGCCACAGCCCGGCCACGGCGATCAATCGGCCCTCGCCGTCGCGCAGGGTGAAGGCGGCGCCCTCGGACACCTGGCGCGCCATCTCGCCGAACCTCTGACGCGTGAACCGCCCGACCCGCCCGGCGTCGGTCAGCGTCTCCAGCATATCGAACGCCGAGGCCTCGGCCACCGTCATCACCATGGCGACCAGTCCGAGCTGTAGGACCCGCCATTGCCGCCCTGCGGCCGCCCTGCCCCGCCCGGCGTCCACACCCCGCCCGGCGACTGGCTCCACCCGTCGCCCTGCTGCACCATCGCCTTGGGCCGATGCTGGTCATAGGCCTGACCGGCCACGATCCCGGCGCGGCCCTGATCGCCCAGCAGGGCGTATTGCGCCGCCTCCATGGCGTGGGACGAGTTGGATTTTTGCACCCGCAGCCGCTTGGCGGGTTGTTTCGGGTCGCGGGCCTCCCAGCGATAATCGCCGCCGAACCCGCGCCGCAGCCAGCGGCAGGACGGGTTGATGATAAGGTCCGGCCGCTGATCATATTGATTGATCCGCAACATGGGGATCCGCACCGCTTCATGCCGCAGCCCCAGCTCATTGGACGGCGCAGGCTGGATGGGGATGTTCAGCTCGTTGCAGGCGATCTCGATGTCGGCGAACCCGCCCATTTCACGGTCGGCGCCATAGAAGGCCGACGGATCCCCCCAGCCGATGCTGATCCGGCATTTGCTGAACCGGGGATGCAGGACGTCCCCCAGCGCCAGGGCGAACCGCTTCGGCCCGACCCCGTGCAGGATGCGGCGTCCGCGCGGATCCGTCGGATCGGTCAGCACCACCTCGGCGTAGATGATCCGCCGCCCCATCCGGTCGCGACCGCAGATGACCGCCGCCGGCGTCCCCCCGCCGTCGATCCCCAGGAACAACTCTGACCCCGGCTCCGGCTCCAGCTCGACCGGCGAGAACAGCCGATCCAGATCCACCTCGCCGAACACGGGCTCGCCCGCGACCGAGGCGCCCCACTGGTTGCGGATCATCCGGCGCACATACCACTCGGGCTGGCCGCGCGCCGAAACCTCGTAGTAGTCGGCGTCCAGGTTCGCGAGGTTCTCAGCCAGCGGGTTCGTCACATAGGGCGGGCCGCCCGGCAGGATAGCCGAGGGCTGGTCGAAAAACTCCGTCCCGTTCTCGCGATGGCTGGCCGCCTGGTCGACGCAAAGGTCGAACAGCGGATGGTCGGTGTCCGGCTTGTTGAACGTCACCCAGACGCCACGCGAGACGCGGGTCTCCTTGCGACCACCGCGCTTCACCCGGCCGGCCAGAAAGCTGATCGCCTCGAACGGCGTCGTATCCGCCTCGTCGACATAGGCGCCGTGCAGCTCCCAGCCGCGACAGGTCGCCTCGACCGTATGCGTCCCCAGCGCCCGCCATTCGACCCGCAGCCGGCACAGGCCGCCGCCCGGCGTCCCGTCCACGAACGGCGCGGGGAACTCCAGCTCATGCACCGCCGGGCGATCGTCCGAGCCGGTGTAGTGGCCGAAATCCTTCGGCACCCAGTCCAGCCACGTCTTCATCGTGGTGGCGTAGAGGTTGCGATAGTTGTCGCGCAGCACCCCTACGACGGCCGTCCTGACGCCGTTGCTGTCGGGTTTCTGCGTCATGGCCGTGAAGAAAGGTTCGGCGACGCCCGCACCCACAGTCTTGCCAGAACCGATCGGCCCTGCCATCAAGCGAATGAAAGCGTTGCTCTCATGGAACGCCTGAAGCTTCGCCCCGCCGGGAATGTATGTCCTGGCGTCGAACACGCCCTCTCTCCGAACCCGCACCCCGACCCTTGGGACAGGTTGCAGGTTCGACGGCCCTCCAAATCGGCAACGCCGAATAGTGCGGGAACGCACCCACATAAGGGGTTGCCGCGCCGGGTTTGGGGGGAGGCCTCCTCTGGAGGGGGCGCTCCGCTAACGTCCCGTTACCGGCAAACCTGTTTGAAATCAGTCGCCTAGATCGCCGTCCGACTTATCCCGTCCGACTTGCCCCAGCCGAACGGCCATCCCGCCGCCCACGGAAATCTCCGAAGCCCCCGCGCGCGCGGGACTGGAGACCCCTCCAGCGCCCAGGTGGACGCCGCCGAAGTTCAGCGTCAGGGCCGCGCCGCCCTCGACCTTCACCGCCTGGGGCAGTTTCTGCGCGACGTAGGGCGCGACGGCCTCCGCCATGCGCAGCTGCAGCTTCACGATGTCCAGCAGGGTGTCAGCGTCGGGCTGTTTGATCCCGATCGAACGGGCGAAGTCGGCCGGGGCCATGGAGTAGGCTTCCATCATGACCGCGAGCGGGTGCCGGTGCTGCTGCAGCAACCAGGCCGTCACCGCCTCCGTCCGCCTGTTCTTTGATCCCTTCGGCCGTCCCGGCCTACGCCCAGCCGACGGCAGGGCGGCCGACAGAGGCGACGGCGCGTCGAGGGCGCCGGTCTCGCACGGCTCCAGCTCCTCGAACAGACCGGCCTGGACGACCTCGCCCATGCCCGCCTCGCCCTCCACCGCCTGATCCAGAGCCGCCCGAACGCCGCCTGACATATCACCCTCGTTGTTTATTCGGGTGCAGCATCAGCCAGGGCCGAGAGGCGCAACGCCGCCCTGTTCCGGCTGTTCCGACGCCTCGGCGCATGGCCGGAACACGCCAAAAGCCAAGCACAGCGCCTCTTAAAGCAGTCTGTTCCACCTGTTCCGGGTGTTCCGTCAAAATCGTCATCGCGCGCGCGCACACGCGAAGGCGTCACGTGAATATGCGCGCGTGTATAGAAACCGCCCCGGAACAGCCGGAACAGCCGGAACAGCAAGCTAAGTTGTTGGAATATGGCGTTTTTCTTGTTCCGCCATCGACCGGAACAGCCGGAACACCCGGAACAGGCGAAGCACCCTCGCCAGTCCGACGACATTCCCCCCGCACCCCTGGGCAAGTCAAGCCCGCGCCTCGGGATTAAGCTTTGCGAGTTATTCTTAACTCGACGCCTCCCGCTCCACTCTTCTTCTCCCCAAGGGGTCGGGGTGTGGGTGGGTGGGGTGGATAGGGCCGCTGCCCGCGCTCCACGCGGCCGCCGTCGAGCCTGATGCAAGGGTCAGGGGTATCGGGGCCGAGCGCGCACCGCGCGCCTGCGGCGCGCTGCGCTCGGCAGCTTAGGGAAGGTCAAAGGGTGTGCGGCCTGGTCGGCCGCACGGGTCGAGGCCCGCCAGCTGATCGCTGGCGAGCCCCTCCTTTTCATGCTTGGAGCCTGACTAGGCCGCCCTCGCCACCTGGGTCTGGGCCTCGCCGTCCCCGGCCGCGTCGATCACCTTGTCCAGCGCCAGCAGCGAACACTGCACCGAACGACCGTCCACGCGCTGTTTCCGATGATCCACCACGTCCTCAGGCGCGAACTTTAGCGCCGTAGCCCAGCCGCCCTGAACGGCGCCCACGCCCATGGCCCACAGGGACCGCTCGAACAGCTTGGCGACCTCGACGTGGTTCGACGGCACGGCCAGACACAACCGCCCCTGCAGCGACCCGCCTGTGGGCGTGCACAACCCCAGCCCGGCCGTCGCCAGCCGATCGCGCGCGGCCATCGGCGTCGTCTCCAACGCGTCGTCCTTGGGCCGATCGTCTAGAACGGCGGTCAGGAACTCCCCGACCGAGCGATATTTGTTCTGGCGCCAGGCGTCCGGCTGAGCCTGCAACAGGCGGTCGATGCACTTCTCCCAGTTCGCCCGATCATCCTGCGTTTCATTCATGGTGGCGCGCGGCAGATGCTTGGCCAGCGGGTCGATCTGGGCGGCCAGCGGCACGCCGTCGTCCAGCACCAGATGCGACGCCGCCAGCAGGGTGCCGAAGGTGTCGGCCGCCCGGCTGTCATGTCCATGGCTCAGCAGAACGCCGCGCCACGCCGTCAGCACGTCCGGCCACTCATGCCAGCGATCGACGATCCGCCTCAGCATGTGCCGCCCCAGCTCGTCGCCCAGCGCCGCCGACAGCTCGGGCGCCGAGGCGCTGGCGTCCGTCAACTGCGACAGCATCGGCATGGCGATCCGGCTCAGCTCGGCCGGTTTCATGGGCGGCGGGTTGATACCGGTGAACCCGAACGTCCCGCGCGCCTGATAGTTGGTCGGCACGCCCTCGGCCCCGCCGCGCACCACGTTCTTGCCGTCCGAGGCATAGCGCGCCAGCCGCATCACAGCCGCCGCGCGGGCGTCGCTGGCGCTCTCGCCCTCCTGCTCGAACTCGTCGGCCCAGACGCCGATGGCCGCCAGCCCCAGCGACTGATAGATGCCCGGCCCCGACGGGTCGGCCAGATCCATCAACCGATCGCCCAGCACCGCCTTGACCAGCGCCAGCAGCGACGACTTACCCGACGCCTTGTCCCCGATCGGATAGATGGCGGGCCGCCACTTCAGCGCCGCTCCCAGGAAGACGCAGACGACGTATCCCAGCACCAGGCGCGGATCCAGCTCAGGCCGCTTCCAGTTCCACGTCCGCATCGCCTTCATCAGCCACCGCCCCGGCGCCTTCGACCTGTCGTCGCCTTCCAACAGCCCCGCCTCAAAGAACAGACTGGCCAGCTCGTCCGACATGGCGGCCGTCGCCGGCGGCGACAGGTCGATGTCTCGCGCATAGACGTGGCCCTCTACCTCGCCGAGATCCTGCTCGACCCCGCCGATCCACAGCCGCGACCCCAGGTGCAGCACCAGCACCCCCTGATCCGTCCGCCACGCCCCGCGCCCGCGCACCTTGCGCATCGGATCGAACAGCCCCGTCCGCGCCACCAGCCGCCCGCACGCCCCCGTCAGGTGTCGCCGCACGTCCTCGTATTTGATGCGCAGCTCGCCGTTCGACGACTGCTTCCCATAGAAGGACCACAGATAGCCGATCGCCGGGCCGAACAGATTGTCGATCTCGCCCTGCTGGTTCAGCTTTCCGGCCGACAGCTCCACGAACTCGTCGTTCGGGTCGAGGAAATACATATGCGACTTGCGCTTCCCCAGCGGCCGCACCGGCATGTGCGGCGGCAGGCCCAGCTCGTCGGGCGCCCAGCTGAAGCCCTGCACCAGACGCGCCGCCGCCTCGGCCCTCTTGGCCTTCTCCGACCGATCCTTGGGCGCCGACACGTCCAGCAGGGCCGCGCGCGCTTCGGCGAACGCCTCTTCTGACGTCACCGGCGCGATGGACCCATGCGCGAACGCCTCTTCGGCCGCCTCGGGATCCACCTCCGCATCGGGTTCGGGGTCCAGCGGCTCCGGCTTTTCCGGCTCTACGCCATCCAGCCGGTCCAGCGCGCGCTTCCGCTTCCGCTCAGCCTCGGCCTGGGCGGCCTTACGCGCCGCCTTCCTTTGATCGGGCGTCATGCCTGTTTACTCAGATAGGGGTGGTCAGGCCCATAGGCCTCCAGAATTTCGCGGCGCGTGATGCCGGCGGCCACGCCGCGCTCGATCGCGCAGACCTCAGCCACCGTGCGACCACGCAGCAGATTGTTGCGGGCCCGGCGAGAGCCCAGGCAGCAGGGCGCGAACATCATCACCCGCCGCACGGCCGCTGGAAGCCGATCATATTCCGCCCAGGTGAAAGGATTTCCGCCGCTCCCCCAGTTCCGGCCGGGAATAGCAGGCCTCATGACCGCACCCCCCGCAGCATGTCGTTGAAGTCCTTGAACCCGCGCGCGGGCCAACTCTCGAAGAACGGCAGATCGCGCGCCTCGGCCTTGGCCCTCAGCTCGTCCACCTTGCGCGTCACCCCGTCGCGCACCCTGCGGCCGGGATCCCGGTCGCGGATGGCGATCACCGTCCTGGCGCTGTCGGCCGGATCCACATGGGCGAAGTTGGCGCTGGCGCCCACGGCCGACACCCGCCATTCCGGCGTCAGCAGCGCCACCGTGAAGGCGTCTTCCACCCCCTCGGCATATGCGCATTCGTCGGTCAGCCCCTTCTTCACCGCCTCGCGCGGCGACAGCTTCGTCGCCCCGCGGCTGATCGGGATGAAGGCGCCGTGCCACCCGCGCGGCCAGATCTTCTTGACCGCCACGCCGGGATCCGCCTTCAGCTTCGACGAACCGTCCGGCTCCAGAAAGACCCGATGCACCCCGCCGAACGACCCGTCGGGGAACAGCAGCGCCGAAATCAGGCACGGCACGGTCCGGTCCGTCTCGACATGGCGCATGGCGTGGTGCGACCGCACCGCCCACGGCAACCGCTCCAACCGGGTCAGGTCGATCCCCCGCGCCTCGGTCAGATAGGTCCACCCCGGCAGGCCGGGCTCCAGCGGCTTGGCCTCCAGGAACATCGCCTGCGCCCGCCGCCGATCCTTGGCCATATTGGTCAGGGCCAGCGCCTGCGCCCGTTCGGTGTTGCGCTCCATTTCCTCGCGCGCGGCGCGCAGCTTGGCCGAATGCGCCGGATCCATATGGCTGGCGTCGCCGACGCCCAGGAACCGCTTGGCCCACGTCAGCGCCTCGCGCTTCGACGCCCGGTCCACCCGGCCGAACTGGATATAGGCCACCAGATCCAGCGCATCGCCCCAGTCGCCCGTGGCGTACTCATCCCATCGCCCCTGACGCTGGCCCGACAGCTGGATCACGAACGATCCGGGGTTCCGGTCGTTTCGCGTCGGATTGCGCGGCAACAGCGCGCCCTGGACGATGGCGCCGGTCAGCCCCAACGCCCGGCACACGCTGTCGATGCGATCCGCCAGCATGGTCGAGATCTCGCGCACGGTGATCTCGGGCGGACGGCCGACGTTCGGCCGGAAGTCGCTATTCATGCCGCCTTCTCCACCGCCCGGCGGATCGGTTCGGGATCGACGCCCAGTTGATAGCCCAGGCCCCAGACGCACTGCACCGCGCCGGACACGCCGATGTCTTCCAGCGCCTGACGCAGACGACACAGACGCACCTTCAGGCCCTCCCGGCTCGGCTCCACCCGCGAATGGCGATAATCGTCCCGCAACAGCTCGTCATAGGTGACGATGGCGCCCTCGGCCTCGACCAGCAGCCGCAGCAGCCGCCCGTGGCCCCGATGCAGCTCCAGCCACTGACCGGCCGCCACGTCGAAACCCAGCTTTTCCAGACGGCTCATCAATACCCCGCCCTCCCGTTGATCAGGCGCAGCAGTCGACGGACCTTCTGCCGCGTCATGTTCACGGCGCTGTCGCCGCAGCGCGGCGTGCAGCTCAGGGTGATGCGATAGACCCCGCCGTCACGGGCGAAGACCCGCACCGACAGATGCTTTCCGCCCATCTCAACCGCCGTCGTCAGGCCCCAGGGCGCCAGCTCCTCGCGCACGATCTGCACCTGACGGCGTTCCACCTTGGTCAGGGACAGCTTCATCATGCGCCCTCCCCCGCCAGCTGCGCCGCGAACCGGCGCTGCGCGTCCCACAGACTGTCGTCCGCCGCCTTGGCCTTGCGCAGACGGCCGCGTTCGATCACCCGGCCGTCCTCGGCGTCGTCGTCACCGTCGCGCGCGCGCAGGTATCGCTCGGCCGCGTTGTCCACGGCTTGGCGCGTCACGCCCAGGATCTGCGCCGCCGTCTCCGACGACACCCGGCCGACCGCGACGGCCAGCCCCATGGCCAGCGACCGGGCCGACTGTTCCGGGGTCGGGGCGCCGCCCGCCCCGCCGCGCGGCGCGGTCATCACCGCCGCCGGCGTGAGCCCGCGCTCGCCCGCCGCGAACCGCACGGCCGCGACCACCAGGCCGAGGTCAAGCAGGTCCATCACCGCCGCCTCGCCGCTCTTCCGGCTGACCCTGGCCGACGCCCCGTCCAGCCCGCTGCTGATCGCGAACCGCGCCCGCGCACGCTCCATCCAGCCGCGCCGCCGCTCCGCCTCGATCCAGTCGGCCAGATCCGGCCGCACCGTCTCGGGCTCGACCCCAGCGGCCCGCGCCACGGCGAACAGACTGTCGCGCGGCGCCCGCCGCATCCGCGAAATGCTGCTGGCGTGAACCCCCAGCTTGCGCGCCAGCGGACGCACCCCGCCCGCCGCGTCGATGGCCGCCTGCATCCCGGCCTCGCGCTCAAACGCCCCCATGGTTCAGCCCCCGATGTCCGCGCGCCGCAACCACGCCGGGTCGAACAGATCCGGCTCGCCATGGCCGACCGCCTGCGCGCACGCCGCCGCGACGGCGACGGGATCCGGCTCGGGCGGCGTCAGCTCGCGCTCGACCTGGGCGGCGATGGTCAACAGGGTCGGGGCCAGCCCCGCCCGATGGCTCGCATCGGCATGGACGAACCACAGACAGGCCCAGCGGAAGGTGTTGCACGCCGCCCGCCCCGCACCGACGGCGGGCGACGGAGCCTCGCGCATCGCCGTCGCCCGCTTCTCCAGCGACCGCACGTCGCCGCTCTCCACGGCCATGTGCGCCTCGGCGATCAGGCGGAACCAGCGTTGGAGGTTCAGATCGACGGGGGTCATTGCGCCACCCCCGCCCGCGCCTGGAACGGCCCGCGCTCCAGTTCGCGCCGGATGGCGACCAGATCGACGCCCATCTGACGCATGTAATCGTCCCAGGCGTTCTCGCCTCGGGTGCCGACCAGCAGATGACGGGGGTTGCAGCAGGCCGGGTTATGGCACAGGTGTCGGATCACATAGCCTGACTGGCCCCAATGCCAGAAGCCCGTTGCCCGGTAGTAGGCGGCCCGGTGGGCGTTGGCCGCTACGCCCAAGCCCTGATGCCAAACGCGGATAGAGCTATAGCCGTGCGGGGTTCTACTCCCGGCCCACGGCCAACACGCCCATTCACCGAGCGAGCTGTCCACCGACGCCGCAAAGTCCGAGCCCAAATCTATCTTGGTGCGGCACCGCCGCGCGAGTGCGTCAGCCGCCACCAACTGCCGAGCGATCACACCGCGCGCGCCGTCGCCAAGTCTCACAGACAGAGGCATCATGCCGCCAGCCCCCGCAGAATGTCCGCGACCGGCGGGCTGAAATCCTCAGGCCGGACGCCGCCGTCAGTGCGCCGAACGATCCGCGTCAGTAGATCTGGCCCCGGCCGCTTCCGGCGCGGATCATCGAACGGCCGGCGCATCGCGTTGACCATCTGTTTGGTGCAGCCGAACAGCTTGGCGCCCGCCATGTCGTCCATGTCCCGATCGCGCATCCAGCGATCGAGAGCGGGACGAGGCCTTACGCCCGGAACTGTCGCATTCGTTAACGTATGTGTGTCGGTCACGCTCTCGCGTCCCCTTGGGCAGATTACCAACCGACGGGGATAAGGAGGGTGATTTGGTTTCCTCGGTCAACTCAATTTCGTATCAAATATGTGGACATTGACACGGCTTGACTGTTTAGAGCGTAGCAATGCTGTCGCTCGCACATCCCCCAGAGGCGTGGAAAGTCCGGCTCATGCCCGGACCAAACGACCTATTGGACGACGACAAGGCGCGCGCTGGCGCGGCCCTGAAGATTCTGCGCAGGCGCGCAGGGCTCAGCGGCGAAGCGGCGGCCAACGAGGCAGGCGTTCACCCCCAGACTTGGCGCAACTACGAGAACGGCAAGCGCCTAATGGACGCTCCGACGCTCGCGCGCATGGTCACGGCCGTGAATTCCACGATCGAGGAACACGCCCTGGAAATGGCGCGCCTGCCCGGCGGCCTAGTGCCGGAGCGATCCTTCGCCACAGGTCTGGAGGAACGCGGCCGCGTGCTGCAGCTGCCGGTCGGCGGCTATGCGTTCGGCGGCGCAGCGAGACCCGCCATGTATGATCTGGTCGAAGAACCCGAAATCGTGGACTTCGCCGACTTCTTCGCGCCCGGCACGCGCGTCCTGCGGCTGGGCGGCATGTCGATGGTGCCCTACGCCGAACCCGGCGGCTTCGTCACCTACAACCCCCGCCGCCCCGCACGACGCGGCCAAGGCGCCGTAATCCAGATGAAGGACGGCAGCTATCAGGTGAAGCGTTTCGAGCGGATGGCTGACGGCCAGCTGATCGTGACCGAGCTCTACCCGGAAGAGCGGGAACTTAAGATCGACCTGGACCTAGTGGAAGGTGTCTACGCGATCGGTCTGCGCGGCGATTAGCGCTGCGATCGGCAGTGGGCCTCCACAAGATGATCCAAAGCCTTCGCAACGCGACCAATAGCCGAAACGGTTTCAGCATCTCTCTGGGCACTGTCGATCGCCTGACGTCTCACCTCAGCTAAACCCCTCTTGTCCCGATCGGTAGCCCCCTCGAATAGAGGCAAAGCGTCGATCACGGCGGCAGCCGCCCCCAAGTCAACAAACGCTTGATTATGAGCCAGCCGCAGCTCAGCGGCGCCTGCCGCGATACCCGAACAGACCTCCAGCCCCTGAGCTGACCAGTCAGCCAGCCGCGCCGCCTCGGCAGCAGGATCCATGCTCCGTTCGGCTTCAAAATCACCCACACCGCCAGCCGCGCCGGCGGCCCGCACCAAATCAGCCTGGACAGATGCGAGGAAGGCGTCCTGGTCAGCCTGCGGGCTCAGCGACGCCACCTGCACGAGAGCGCTAATCAGTAGGATTGATTTCATTCCCCACCTTTAGCGACGCCGACAACAATTTCGACCGACGGAGTGGAGCATCCTTATACGGCTTTAGTCGTATCATTTTCGTATAAAACGGTTGACACGGGAAACCGAAGCGCCCCTATCTACCCTCCTCAGCCAACGGGAGGGCCAGATGGCCGACACGCTTTCAACGAGCGGCGCGACGTTCGACTTTCGCGGCATCACCCCGCCGCCCTACGTCGGCGCCTATGCGCCCGACCCGGAGGCCATGCCCCCGGTCGAGTATCACCGCCTGGGCGAACCGGCCCTGCCGGTCGTGGCCTGGCAGCCGCGCCATCGCCGTCCCAGCCGCGCCATGCAGCTGACGCGCGCGACCATCCTCGTCTTCGTCGGGGCCTTCGCCCTCAGCCAGATCCTGAGCGCCCTGTCATGAGCGACGATCAGCACACCGCCGCCGTGCGCGACGCGGGCCTGACCGGCTGGAAGGCCGCCGTCCGCGCCCATCCAGAAGTCAACGGACGCAAGGTCTGCGTCCTGACCAGCCCCGACTACAACCCCGTGACGGGCAAGGGGCGCAGCGTCGTCCGCCACGGCACCGACGAGGCCGACGCCTTCGCGCGCGCCCTCGAAGCCGCGAAAGGAACCCTGCATTGAACCAGCCCGCCAAGATCCAGCAACAGATGGACGCCGCGCGTCGTCTGGTTCAGCTCGTCCACGACGATCTGGCGCACCCCGGCACAGCCGGCGAGGCCGCCACCTCCGCCATCATGGGCGCGATCAGGCGCTGCGCCCTCGCGGGCGTCGATCGCCTGCCGGACACGGCCGCCAAGATGGAGACCATCTCCTACGTCTGCGCCTTCCTGGGCGAGTTCATCGGCTTTTCGCTCCGCAACCTCCCGCCCAGCATGACCAGGCCGACGCTGCAGCTGTTCGCCCAGGAACTGACGCAAGCCTTCGGCCCGCACGGCATGACCGTGGTCGTGGTCGTCTCGGGCGACGAGCCCTCCCAGCAAAAGGAGCAGGTCCATTGACCCGCAACCCCCACCGCACCCGCCCTCTCGATCGTGACGGCGACGGCCGCGACGGCGGCTCCCTGACCGGCAACCAGACGGCGCCCTTTGCTGGCGCCCAAGTCGACGTCGTCAGCGTCGACGAGGCGGCCAGCTTGCCGCTGGACGACCTAGCCGACGCCCGCACCACCCCCGGCGACAGCCCCGAAAAGCTGGAAGCCATCGAGCGCGAAGTAGACGAGGCCAACGCCGCCGCCCGCGCAAGCGCGGAACCGGAGCCGTCCGACACCTTCACGGCCGAGGAGATCGCCGCCGGTCAGACGCCGGTGATCCAGGCTGAGGGCGAGGGCGCCGTCACGGCGGCCGAGGTCGCGACCGAGATCCCGTCGAACGATCCGCTGGTTCAGGTCGAAACCGAGACGGCCCCGATCGCCGTCCGCGCGCGCGAGCTGCGCCTGCTGGTCGAAAGCCGCCGCCTCTACAAGTCGGCCGAGGGTTACAGCGCCACCTACGGCGCCCCCTATGTCGATCAGGCGACGGTGGACGGCTGGATCCAGGCGGGCCTGGCCGAAGACGTGCCCACCGCCGGGATCTGCGGCGGCATCAAACCCACGCATGAGGCGCGCCGCCACCTGGGCCAGCTGACGCTGGGCCACGACGCCCCCGGCACGATCGGCGCGGCGGGCGAGGACGGCGCCTGATGCTCCCTCCCGACGTTCTTGACCTGCGCGGCGTGGCCGACCGTCTGGGCGTCGGCTACCACTGGCTCCAGTCCAACTGGCGCACCCTCGACGGCTTCCCTCCGCCCTTTCTGGGTGGGGGGAAGGGCCAGCGCCCGCGCTGGGCCCTGCGCGCCGTCACCGACTTCATCAACGGCCGCCGCTGGGCCGCCCATGAGGCGGCGCCCGTCGCCCCCTCGGCCGCCCGCCCCGTCGCGAACGACGCCGTTCCCGCCCCCCTGGCCGATCCCGCCGCCGCGCTCGTCGCGGCCGCCGGCGGCTGATGGCCCGGCCGCCCGATGGCCGGCCGCCTCCTCCATCTGGCGCACCGCGCCTTCCTCTTCCTCTGCCGCAAGGAGCGCATCCTGTGACCACGGACGCCTTGGCCCCCTACGCCCTACCGCTCCGCCGCGAGGGCGATGCCGCCATCGTCGACGCGACTGGCGAAACCGTCCTGGTCATCGACCCTGACCGCCATCTGGAAAACGACGAAGACGCGGCCCGCTTGGCGGATCGGGTGTTCGCCATGCTCACCGCCGCCCCTGTGCGCGAGGAAGGCGGGGCGGTGGAAACGGTGTGGCGATGCGCCATGACGGTCGCCTGTAATATCGCCATCGACGAACAGAACCGGACCAACGATGACGATGGGCCTTCCGACGTTCTAAACGCTCAGGGCGAGATCATCCGCCGTCTGAAAGGGGTCTTGGAGATCGACCGAAACTATCGGTCCGAGGTTGAGGCCATCCTGTCATACGGTGCCGAACCGTTCATCACCGCCCCGACTTCAGAGCCCGCCCTCGCCACCCGCGAGGAAGCCCCGGCTGAAACGACCGATTGCAAGACGTGCGCCGGGAACGGCGAGATCGTCACGGATTGGGACGAATACCTTTCGCCGCCGAAGGGTGCGCCAGCCGACCACGCGACGGCTGACTGCCCCGACTGCGACGGGATCGGCAAGGTAGAAGCCCTGGCAGAGGCGGGGGAGATCGACCTCTACGATGACAAGGTGCAGGCGGGCATCGCCTGGACGATGCGTCAGTGGGGCGAAGCGCTGGGCCTCAAGACGTGGACGCAAGGTGACGGGTCGGAGAGCGTCGAGGGCGACGTTGGCGCGGAAATCCATACGATCCTGGTCGACGCCGGGCTGCGTGACCCTGAAACGAACGAGATGGCCGCCCTCCGCGCCCAGCCCCAAGCCCGCGAGGAAGCGCAGCCGGTGGAGAAACCAGCACCGTTCGATCAGGGCGGTATCGGCCACGCCATGTATCAGGCGTTCCATGCCTACCGCGCGGATTATGTCCTAAGCACTGATGGTGCTGACTATGAACCGACCCCGTTTGAGCGCGACCTGATTGAAGACTTCTTCGCTGGCCTCATGGCTGAAGAAGCGTTCTTCGGACCTATCCGCGCGCTGTATGACACCCACCCCGCCACCGACGCGCTGCGGGAGGACGCGGCGGCATGGACCGCTCTGGCCGATCTTGTGTCGTGGTTCACGAAGCCCGTTCAGGGTCAAAACGGAATGGTCTGGGTGATCCCGGCAGGCGAGCAGGGTGCTGATGACGCCGTCGCTTCTGCCCTCGCCGCCCTGCAAGCCGAACAGAAAGGCGGTGCGTCATGAGCGCGTGGTTTAAGGATCGTCGGCAGGAGTTCATCGCCGCGACGCTTCGCCAGTTCGGACAAGTCCGTCGCGCTGACCTGATGCGGGAGTTCGGCATCTCGCAGCAACTGGCAAGCGCGGACATTGCGACCTTCCTCGCCTCTGATCCGGCGCACGTTCGATACGACGTGAGCGCCAAAACCTATGTCCTGGAAGACGCCCTGCAAGCCGAACAGGGGGCGAAGTGATGGCACTTTGGATTCAGAACATCACGCCCGATGACAGGCCCGATCACCTGCCGCACGACTACGCGGTCAGGATCAACAACAATCCGCCGCTCGCGCTGTTTGAACACGTCAGGTCCGAAGGGGCTGCTGCCTGCCTTCGCGCCGCTGCTGACGCCATCGACGCTGCAAAGGACTTTCGCCCATGACCGCCCCGATGCCTGAGACCATGAGCCCGCGCGAGAAGGTGGAGCCGTCGCCAGCCGAAAGGGCGACCGCCTCGAACACATCCCAGCTGGTGCCCGGACGACTGGCGCGCCCATCTAACGCCGGTTAACACTCCAATCATGTCCAGAAAGCCCGCCCCACCGACCGGCCTTCGCAACGGCCTGAAATGGCGTGACGGCCGCCCGCGCTGGGAGCCGTCGCCCGCCAACCGCGCATGCGGCTTCGCCGGGGTAGATCTTCGCGACCACGCCGGGGCGTGGATGGACCGGGGCGCCGCCACTACGGCGGCCGACGCGCGCACCCTGTGGGCGCGCTTTGTCCGCGATGCCATGCGCGACGACGATCAGGGCGGCAAGGCGCGCACCATGCTGCGTTCGGCTCTCGACCGCCTGCCGCCCATGCCGACCGAACCCGTGGCCCGCCGCCAGCGCGAACTTGTGGCCGACCTGATCGAACGCGCCCGCGCCGTACTGGAGGATCGCGAGCCGGGCGTGACGGACGCCCTGATGCGCGCTCCGCGATCGGTTCAGGCAATGGTCGACGGCTACTTCGCCGACGCGGCCGCCATGCGCCGCATCGCGCGCGGCACGCAAAAGGTCTATCGCGCCATGTCCAAGCGGCTGATCGCCCGCTTCGGCGCGCGCCGTGCGGACGAGGTGACGCCCAGCCAGATCCGCGCCTGGCATGAGGACATGACCCAGCGCGACGGCCTATCCCCCGCCAGCGCCAATCTCGCCGTCGGCGCGGCCGGTGCCATATTCCAATGGGCGGCCATGCAGGATCCGCCGTGGCTGATCGCCTCGCCCGTCGCGCGGCTGCGCCTGGCCGCCGCGCCCGGTCGCCGCGTCTTCTGGACGCTGGACGAAGAAACCGCCTTCGTCGCCTGGTGCGACGCCAACGGCTACGCCGACGTGGCCGACGCCGCGACCGTGTGCCTGTGGACCGGCGCGCGTCAGATCGACGTGGCCGCCGCCTCGATCGAAGGGCTGTCTGGCGCCGCCTGGCGCTATGTCCCCATCAAGACCCAGCGCAAGGGGCTGGAAGCTCTCCCCGGCCTGTTGCCACCCATCAAGCGGCGGGTCGAACGTCGCCGCGCGGAGGTCGAGGCCGAGGGACTGAGCCGTCTGGGCGAAACCCCCTTCCTGTGGAACCCGACGACCGCGCGCCGCCACACCTCAGAGACGATCAGCCGCCGGTTCCGCGAAGCCCGCGCCGCCTCGATCAAGGCCAAGGCCTTGCCACCCGCCTTCGCCGAAAAGCGCCTGCAGGACACGCGCGACACCTGCATCACTCGACTGTTCGACGCCGACGTTAGCCTGACGCGGATCACCGCCTGGACCGGCCATGCCTCCAGCGCGGCCGAGAACATCCTGCGCGAACACTACGTCAGCCTGCGCGAGGCGGGCGCGGCCGAAGACGCCGCCAAACTCTCCGCCTGGGCCGAGCGCGAAGGCCTCGCCCTCTCGGCCTGATCAGAACGGAACGGGATCGGAAGTCGGACGTCCGACTTCCGAAAAGTCGGAAACACCCCCGCAAAGTCGGACACCAGCCCGCCACGCAAGGCTTTGAGCGCGCGCGTTAAAGTGACAGCGTAAACGGAGCCTTAACGCGCGCGGGCGCATGAAGGCGGACGATGTCCACGCCCGCCGTCCTCTATCATTTCGCCTATCACCCGGCTTCGCGCACGGCGCGGCTGGCGCTGGGCGAGGCCAAGGTCGACTATAGCGAGGAAGCCGTCCGCCCGTGGGAGGACGACTGCCCCCTGTTCGAGATGAACCCTTCGGGCATGCCGCCGGTGCTGACGACGACGGAAAAGAACCGGTCCCTGACTCTGTGCGAGCTGGACGCCATCCTGGGCTGGCTGGAAGACCGCTCCAAGGGCGACTTCCTGCTGCCCGCCGATCCGGCCGAGCGGGCCGAGGCGCGCCGTCTGGCGACCTGGTTCAGCCGTCGCTTCTCCGACGAGGTGGACGCCGTCCTGCTGCATGAGCGGATGGAGAAGCCCCTGCTGCGGCTCGGCCCGCCCGACGCGCGGATGCTGCGTGAAGGCCGCGAAGCGCTGAAAAGCCATCTGACGGTGCTGGAGCCGCTGGCGGCGGGACGCGAGTGGCTGGCCGGACGCCGTCTCAGCCAGGCCGACCTGATCGCGGCGGGCCATCTGTCGGTGCTGGACTATTTCGGCGAGATCGCCTGGGCGTCCTGGCCGTCGCTGAAGCTGTGGTACTCCAAGCTGAAGTCGCGCCCCTGTTTCCGGCCGCTGCTGGGCGACCGCTTCCCCGGCGTGCACCCGGCGCCCTGGTACGCCGACCTCGACTTCTGAGGCCCCTCAGGGCTAAAGCGCCCTCATGGCGGCCGATCCCCGCATCTTCATCCGACAGCGCGCCGCCGAACTGGGCTTCGGCGTGTGCCGCTTCGCCTCGGCCAGCGATCCGTGGAGCGCGGGCGAGAAGCTGGCCCATTTCGTCGACGCGGGCCGTCACGGCGACATGGGCTGGATGGAGACGACGCTGGAGCGCCGCGCCCATCCCACCGCCATGTGGGACGGGGCGAAGACGGCCATCGTCCTGGGCATGAACTACGGCCCCGACGAAGACCCCCGGCCCGAGCTGGAGGAGGCGTCGGCGGGCTATATCTCCGTCTATGCGCGCGGCGACGACTATCATGAGGTCATCAAGGGGCGGCTGAAGATCCTGGCCGGCCAGATCGCCGCGCGACTGGGTCAGGAGGTCAAGGTCTTCGTCGACACCGCCCCCCTGATGGAGAAGCCGCTGGCCCAGCGGGCGGGCCTGGGCTGGCAGGGCAAGCACACCAATCTGCTCAGCCGCACCCACGGCAACTGGCTATTCCTGGGGACCATACTGACCGCCGCCGAGATCGAGGCGGACGAGGCCGAGGTCGAGCATTGCGGCCGCTGCACCGCCTGTCTGGACGCCTGCCCGACCCAGGCCTTTCCGGCGCCGTTCCAGATCGACGCCCGACGCTGCCTCTCCTACCTGACCATCGAATATGCCGGTGCCTGGCCGCGCGAGTTCCGCATCGCAACGGGCAACCGCATCTACGGCTGCGACGACTGCCTGGCCGCCTGTCCGTGGAACAAGTTCGCGCAGGAAGCGTCGGAGGCGCGGCTGCAGGCCCGCGATGCGCTGAAGTCGCCGCCGCTGGCGGACCTGCTGGCGCTGGACGACCCCGCCTTCCGCGCCCTGTTCACCAAGAGCCCGGTCAAGCGCATCGGCCGCGATCGCTTCATTCGCAATGCGCTCTATGCGGCGGGGAACTCGGGCGAGGCGACGTTGATCGGGGCGGTCGAGCGGCTGCTGGACGATCAGGCGCCCGTGGTGCGCGGTGCGGCGGTGTGGGCGTTGTCGCAGCTATCCCCGGAGCGGTTCGCCGAGCTGCGCGAGACGCGGCGGGCAAGCGAGACAGATGAAGCTGTGAAGCAGGAATGGCGTCCTTCTCCCCTTGCGGGAGAAGGTGGCCCGCGCAGCGGGTCGGATGAGGGGTCTCGCCGCCCTCAGACCTAGCAAAAAGGGGCTTCCCCCGTGGAGAAACCCCTCATCCGTCAGGCTCCGCCTGCCACCTTCTCCCTCAAGGGGAGAAGGAAGATCAGCCCATCGCCTGGCCCACGCCGCGCCCCCCGCCGGGCACGGGGGCCACGTCCAGCAGCTTGAGGCGGAACACCAGCACCGCATTGCCGGGGATCATCGGCGGGCCGCCCATCTCGCCGTAGCCCAGCTCGGGCGGCAGGAAGAGAATCCACTCGTCGCCGGGCTTCATCAGTTGCAGGGCCTCGGTCCAGCCGGGCACCACGCCCTCGGGCGAGAAGACCGCCGGGGCGCCGCGCTTGAACGAGCTGTCGAACACCGTGCCGTCCGTCAGCGTGCCTTCATAGTCGACCCTGACCAGGTCGTTGCGATCGGGGCTGACGCCGCCCGCCGGACCGGAGGCCACGACCTTGTACTGCAGGCCGGACGGCAGGGTCTGCACGCCCTCTTCCGAGGCGTTCTGCTTCATGAAGGCGGCGGATTCAGCCGCGTTCTTGGCCAGGTCTTCAGGCGCGCCGGACGGTCGGCTGCAAGCGGAGAGGGCCAGAAGAGCCGTCGCGGCCATGGCGGCGCCGAGGGGGCGCCTAGCCCATGCGAAGTTCATAACCCTGGTCCTTCAAGGCGGCGCCGATTTCCTCGGCATGACGGGAATCGCGGGTCTCGACCATGATGTCGAACTCGGCCCCTTTGGCGGGCACGTCCAGCGCCAGCCGGTTGTGCACCACGTCGATGATGTTGCCGCCCCGCCCGCCGATCACGGCGGCCATGGCCGACAGCATGCCGGGGCGGTCGTCGCCCAGGATGCGATAGACGATCAGCCGCTTCTCGCGGACCATTTCACGGTTCAGCACCACGGCCAGCATGCGGGCGTCGATGTTGCCGCCAGTCAGCTCGACGCCGACCTTCATGCCCTTGAAGCGTTCCGGATTGGCTAGGATGGCGGCCAGGCCGCCGGCCCCGGCGCCCTCGGCCACCGTCTTCTCCAAGGTCGCCAGCAGGGCCACGCCCTTTTCGAAGTCGGCCTCCTCGCAGACGAAGACCTCGTCGATCAGGCCGTCGGCCAGGGCGAAGGGGATTTCCCCCACGGCCTTGATGGCGATGCCCTCGGCGATCGTTTGTCCGCTGCACTTGGCCGGTTCGCCGCGACGCCGCGCGGTGAAGGATGGATAGCGGGCGGCCTCGACGCCGAAGATTTTAATACCCGGCTTCATCGCCTTGGCGGCGATGGCGCTGCCCGCGATCAGGCCGCCGCCGCCGATGGGGATGATCAGGGCGTCCAGGTCCGGCGCGTCCTCCAGAAACTCCAGGCCGCAGACGCCTTGCCCCGCGACGATGCCCTCGTCGTCGAAGGCCGAGACGAAGACATAGCCGTGCTCGGCCTGAAGGCGCTTGGCCTCCTCGGTCGAACCGGAGAAGTCGAGGCCGTGGATGACCACATTGGCGCCGTGGGCGCGGGTGCCGTCCACCTTCACGAAGGGGGTGCCCTCGGGCATGACGATGGTCACGGGCACGCCCAGACGGCCGCCGTGATAGGCCAGGGCCTGGGCGTGGTTGCCCGCCGAGGCGGCGACGACGCCGCGCTTTTTCTCGTCCGGCGTCAGCTGCAGCAGCCGGTTCAGGGCGCCGCGCTCCTTGAAGCTGCCGGTGAAGTGCAGATTGTCGAACTTGATCCAGATCTCGGCGCCGGTCAGTTGCGACAGGCGGCGCGAATAGCGGACGGGCGTGCGGTCGACCTGACCGGCGATGCGTTTTTGCGCCTCGCGGATGTCGTCGATGGTGACGGTCATGAATTCCCTGATTTTGTTTACGGCCGGCCTCTTTCGTCCGGTCTACGGCCCCCTTTTGGAACAGGGCGCGACGGCGAGCAACCTTGACTCGCCCTGCCCTGCAAGGTCATGCCGGGCCGACGCCTGAACTGAAACCGGGAGCCGCCACCATGACCACCTTCTCGCGCTCGCCCGCCCGCCTCAAGGGGCTGGCCGCCCTCGTGATCGGCGGTCTGGCTCTTTCCGCCTGCGCCACGACCCCGATGGGGGGCAGCGCCGTCGGCCCCGCCGTCTTCAACGCCGATGATTTCGCCTGGTCGACCCGCGCGGGGCAGGCCTCGATCGAGGGCCGCGTGGCCTTCGCTCAGGACGGTCGCGTCTTTCAGTGCGCCGGCAACGTCGGCCTGATCCCCGACACCCGCTACACCCGCGCCCGCATCGACCGCCTGTACGGCGCCGCCGATCGCGCCGCCGTCCCGGCCGCCGTGGTGCGCGCCCGATCGGCCGGCGAGCAGGGAGCCGACTATCGCTCCTATGAACGGGCCGAGCCCTGCGCCGACGGCGGCTTCCGCTTCTCCGGCCTGCCGGACGGAAGCTGGTTCCTGATCGCCCCGGTCAAGGCCGGCGACAGCGTCATGGTGCTGATGCGCCGGGTGCAGACGCGCGGCGGCCGCGCCGTCAACGTCACCCTGGGGGGCTGAGCCCCTCAGCTGAGCCGTTAGCTGGGCCGTAAACTAGGCCGTTAGCTGAGCAGTTTTTCGACGGCCGCGCCTCTGCGCGGCCGTCGTCGTTTGACCGGCGTTCGCCATCCTTTGGCCCCAAGAAGCCGCTCTCTGAGGCGTTCCGTTCAAGGAAAAGTCGGGAGCGTCTTCTTTGTCCCAGCACAACATCATCGGCTCAGAAGCCTTCACCAACCGCCCCTATGTGCTGGTGCGAAACGTGCGGCCGGGCGGGTTTCGCCGTCGCCGGTCGCGCTCGCTGATCGCCTATGGGGTGGTGGCCGTGCTGGCCCTGTCGGCCGGCGCCGCCGTGGCCGCCTTCGCCATGGGGCCTCTGCTGATCGACAAGGCCGTCGAAGCCACGCCGACGGCGGTCGCGCCGCTGACGACGCCGAGCGCGCGCTAAACGCCTTCGCTCAAGGGACCACGAAAGCCAGAGCCTGGGCGAACAGTTCGCCGCGGCTGCGCACGCCCATCTTCTGATAGGCGCGCTTGAGGTGGGACCGGACCGTCTCCAGCGAGACGTCCATGATCTGGGCGATGCGGCCGGTCTCGTTCCCCGCCAGCAACATCTCAACAATCCGCCCTTCGGACGGCGACAAGAGGTGGGTCTCGATCAGGGCCTGGAAGCGCGTTTCGCCGCCGACGCACTGCAGGGTCAGGCCGATCAGGCAGGTCGGGGCCGACGCCACCTCGCGCGCCCAGATCACCCAGGTCCGTCCGTCAGACCCCGGCGTCGCCAGACACCGCGTTTCATCTGATCGCGCCTGCGCCATCAGACGCGGCAGGGCGCGCGACCGCAGGGACAGCCGCCCCCCTTCGACCCCGAACAGGTCGCCGTCTTCCTGGAGCGCGCGCGCGGCCTCATTCAGCCACACCACCTCCAGCATCCGCGTGACCAGCAGGCGCGCGCGCATCTCGTGATCGATCCAGGCGGCCAGGGCGCGATTGCACTGCCCTTCGACATCGTCGGCGGCCGCCGTCAATGGCCGTCGACGGCGATCCGGGTTTGATCGTCTGTCCGGGGCGAACCACGCCCCCTCTGCGGCCCGGCATCCTGCCCGACCGGCCTCCCACACAGCTTGTTCCAACGCCAACGCTCCAGGACTGGCGCACGGCCTCGCTCGAAACCGGCGGCATCTTCAACGTAAGCAACGCCTGAGCACTAACGATACCTTAACGCATATCCACAGAAGACGCACGCTTATTGCTTTTTGAGTCTTGAATTTCACATTTCAAGGCAAAGCGTCGCTGCAATTGACAGATTCGCGACCCATCTGACCGCTCACTGTAGGCGACCGCAGCGCGTCGCCCGAAGCGCAAATTGAAAACGGCGGCCCTTCGCAGGGCCGCCGCTCTCGCTTGATCGTCTGAATGACCGTCAGGCTGTCGCCGGGCGCTCCGCCCCGTCAGCCCCGTCCACAGGCCCGTCGCCCACAGGCATGTCGTCCAGTTCGCCTTCCCACTTGGCGACCACCGCAGCGGCGACCGAGTTTCCGACGACGTTGGTGGCCGAGCGGCCCATGTCGAGCAGGTGGTCGACGCCCAGGACGATGGCGATCCACGCCTCGGGCAGGCCGAAGTAGGTCAGGGTCGCCATGATCACCACCAGCGATGCGCGCGGAATGCCGGCGATGCCCTTGGACGTCACCATCAGCAGCAGCAGCATGAAGATCTGTTGCGACACGCTCAGCTGCACGCCGTGAGCCTGCATGATGAACATGGTGCCGAAGGTGCAGTAGAGCATCGACCCGTCCAGGTTGAACGAATAGCCCAGCGGCAGGACGAAGCTGACGATGCGACGGCGCACGCCGACCTTGGGCAGGGCCTCCAGGATGCGCGGATAGGCCGCTTCCGAGCTAGCCGTCGAGAAGGCCAGCAGGGTCGGGGTGCGGATCTCGCGGAACAGCGGGATCACCCGCTTGCCCAGCACCACGGCGCCGGCCAGGAACAGCAGTCCCCACAGCACGCCCATGGAGCCGTAAAAGCCCAGCACGAACTTGGCGTAGGTGCCCAGCATCTCGAGACCCTGGGTGGCGATGGTCGAGGCCAGGGCGGCGAAGATGGCGAAGGGCGCCAGCTTCATCACGAACTCGGTCACCTTCAGCATGATGGAGGCGGCCTGTTCGACCAGGTGCAGCACCGCCGGAGCCTTGTCGTCCAGGGCGGCGACCGCCGTGCCGACGAAGACCGAGAAGACGACGATCTGCAGGATCTCGTTCTTGGCCATGGCGTCGAAGATCGAGGTCGGCACCAGATGGGTGATGAAACCATGCAGCGAGAAGGCGTCCGTCGAAGCCGCCGGCGCGCTGGCCGCCACGGCTTCAGGCAGATGCATGTTCGCGCCCGGCTGCAGCAGTTGAACCATCACCAGACCCAGCACCAGCGACACGATCGAGGCGCCGATGAACCAGGTCATGGTCTTGACGCCGATCCGCCCCACCGAAGCGGCGTCCTCCATGTGCGCGATGCCCGCCACCAGGGTCGTGAACACCAGCGGCGCGATGATCATCTTGATCAGACGCAGGAAGACGTCGGTGATCAGATTCAGGTTCGACGCTGCGGCCGAGGCCTGATCCGCCGTCAGGAAATGATTGAGGCCCCACCCTGTGAGAACCCCCAATATCATGGCTCCGACGATGAAATAGGCGAACAAGCGTTTCATACAAAAAGTCGTCCAGCTTTGCAGGCCCGACGTCGCCGGACCGCAGTTACAAACCGATGGAGGATCCCCACCCGCCCAGAAGGAAGAGGCAGCGAATAAACGAAAATCCTCTGAGCTCCAACGAACTCCTCGAGGCCCAGGCGGGGGAGACATGGATCGGCCGCCGAATTTCGGCCTAGAAACGAATATTTTCCGGCCTGAAGTCCGAAAATTCGTTCATGTCTGAAACATATTCCGGAAAGGGGCGATCTCTCCCGAATTGTCCGAGACAGCGCAGGAAAAT
The DNA here is from genome assembly GCF_052907225.1 of Brevundimonas sp. RM1. Lineage (NCBI taxonomy): Bacteria > Pseudomonadati > Pseudomonadota > Alphaproteobacteria > Caulobacterales > Caulobacteraceae > Brevundimonas > Brevundimonas sp. RM1. The sequence continues at coordinate 10,759 of NZ_JBRERY010000009.1, read as the reverse complement.
TACTCTCTTGAGACAGCGACGACCGGATCGATGCAAATTGCGTTCACGCCTGGAAGACGCCAAGCTGCGCTCAAGCCTCGCAGAAGGCTGATCGAGTGAACGCATCAGGAGTCCGCATGTCCCGCCCCATCCTTGGTTCTGCACGCCGGTTGGCCGCCGGACTGGCTGTCCTGGCCCTCTCGTCGACCAGCGCCCTGGCGCTGGAGGCGGCGGCCTCCATCTCTCCCGCCCCTGCCGCGGCGGCCGCTGCGCCCGCCCGCGCCCTGACCACGCCGATGGAAGCGTTCGGCCATGAGGTCGGCGCGGATTATCGCCTGATCACCTACACCCAGTTCGAGCGCTATCTGCACACCCTAGCCGGGCAGTCGGACCGGATGAAGCTGCTGGAGATCGGCCGGTCGTCGGAAGGGCGGACGCAATACCTCTCGGTCGTCTCCTCGCCGCAGAACCTGGCCAATATCGACCGCTATCAGGAGATCGCGCGCCGCCTGGCCAAGGCCGAGGGCGTCAGCGAGGAGGAGGCCCGCGCCCTGGCCGCCGAGGGCAAGGCCGTGGTGTGGATCGACGGCGGCCTGCATTCGACTGAGACGGTGCCGCCCCAGGCCCTGATCGCCGCCCTCTATGAATGGCTGACCGCCGAGGACGCCGAGGCGAAGCGAATCCTGGACGATGTGGTCATCCTGTTCGCGCCGCTGAACCCGGACGGGTGGGAGCTGGTCTCCACCTGGTACATGCGCAATGAAGACCCGCTGAAGCGCGAGTACGACAGCATCCCGGTGCTGTACCAAAAGTACGTCGGCCACGATAACAACCGCGACTACTACCTGTCGGCCATGGCCGAGACGACCAACGTCAACCGGCAGTTCTTCCGCGAGTGGTTCCCGCAGATCATCTACAACCACCACCAGACGGCGCCGGCGGGGACCGTGGTCTTCATGCCGCCCTTCCGCGACCCCTTCAACTACAACTACGACCCCCTGGTCATGAGCACCCTGTCCGAGGTCGGCGCCGCCATGCACAGCCGCCTGATCGAAGAGGGCAAGCCCGGCTCGACCATGCGCAGCGGGGCCAACTATTCGACGTGGAACAACGGGATGGAGCGCTCCGTCACCTATTTCCACAACGCCGTCGGCCTGCTGACCGAGATCACGGGCCACCCGACGCCCAGCCAGATCCGCCTGATCCCGGACAACCAGTTGCCGCGCAACGACCTGCCCATGCCGGTCGCGCCGCAGACCTGGCGTTTCGCCCAGTCGATCGACTATTCGCAGTCGATCAACCGCGCCGTGCTGAACTACGCCTCGCGCAACAAGGACCGGACGCTGTTCAACATCTGGCGCATGGGCCAGAACGCCATCGACAAGGGCAATACCGACACCTGGCGCCTCACCCCCTCAGCGGTGGATGCGCTGAACGCTGCGGCCGGAACGCAGGCCGACGCCCGACGCGGCGTCGATCCGGCCCTGTATGAGCGCATCATGCGCGACCCGGCCCGTCGCGACCCGCGCGGCTATGTCATCCCGGCGGATCAGGCCGACCTGCCGACCGCCGTCGCCTTCCTGAACAGCCTGATCAAGACCGGCGTCGACGTCGAGCGCGCTGTCCGCGCTTTCACCGTGGGCGGCAAGACCTATCCGGCGGGCTCCTATGTCGTGAAGACGGCCCAGGCCTATCGCCCGCATGTGCTGGACATGTTCGAGCCGCAGGACCACCCGCACGACCTGCAGTATCCGGGCGGCCCGCCCGCCCTGCCCTATGACGCCACCGGCTACACCCTGGCGCTGCAGATGGGGGTCCAGTTCGACCGCATCCTCGACGGCTTCGAGGCGCCGACCGAGCGCGTCGCCGACGTCATGGCCCCGCCGCCCGGCAAGATCGAAGGCACGGGCCGCGCCGGCTGGCTGATCGATCATGCGCCGATCAACGGCTATCTGCTGACCAACCGCCTGCTGGCGGCGGGCGTGCCGGTCTATTGGCAGGAAGGCGAGACCCGCGCAGGCCGTGCGACCCTGGCGCCCGGCGCCCTGTGGATTCCGGCCGACGACAAGGCCCGCCCCATCGTCGAGGCGGCCGTGCGCGACCTGGGCCTGAACGCCCACGCCGTCGCCCGCGCGCCCGGCGGCGAGCGAATCACGCTGAAGCCCGTCCGCATCGGCCTGGTCGACCGTTACGGCGGCTCCATGGCCTCGGGCTGGACCAAGTGGATGCTCGAACAGTTCGAATATCCGTTCGAGGTGGTCTATCCGCAGCGCCTCGACGCGGGCGACCTGAACAAGGATTTCGACGTCCTGCTGTTCGCCTCGGACATGATCCCGGCCGGCCTGTCCGCCGCCGCCCAGCGCCCGCAACCGGCGCCGGACAGCATCCCCGCCGAATACCGCAGCTGGCTGGGCCACATCACCGCCGAGAAGACCGTGCCCCAGCTGGACGCCTTCGCCCGGGCCGGCGGCAGCGTCGTCACCATCGGCTCGGCCCACCGCCTGGCCGCCGCCATGGGCGCGCCGGTGCAGGACGTGCTGACGGGCGCCGACGGCAAGCCTCTGGCCTCGACCGACTTCTTCATCCCCGGCGCGGTGATGAAGACCGAGGTCGACAACAGCCGCCCCCTGACCTTCGGCGCGCCGCGTCAGATGGACGTCTTCTTCAACCGCAATGCGGGCTTCCGCCACGCGGGCGACGGCGCGTCCCTGGTGCGCTATCCGCAGCAGGTCGCCGTCTCCAGCGGCTGGGCCATCGGCTCGGACAAGCTGGCGGGCGCCGACGCCGTACTGGATCTGGAGCACGGTCAGGGCCGGGTCATCGTCCTGGGCCCCGACGTGGTCAACCGCGCCCAGGCCCGCGCCTCCAGCCGCCTGCTGTTCAACGCCCTGTTCTACGGCCCGGCCGCATCGCGCGACGCGGCCCGCTAATCAGACCGACCGAACAGGACAGGCCGCCCGGCGATCAACCGGGCGGCCTTTTTCGCGGCCCAGTCGTGGAGAGTGAACGCGTCCGGATTCGCCGACGAACTGGGGGCGGTCGTCATGAGGTCGCGTTCCGAAGCTGGGAATGGTCGCGCCACTCCCACCGACCGAGAAGAATGATCAAGGACATCAGCAGGAGCACGCAGTTCACGGCCGCCAGGAAGATGTCGCCGTTGAGCGTGTGAAAGACGACCATGCCGCCGGCGACCGCCAGAAGGCCGGTAGCGCCGACCAGCATGACCGAACGGAACAGCGACCAGGACATCAGCGGCGCGACGATGAACAGGGCGAGCGCCGTCTCGATCCCGCCGATCACACGCAGCAGTTCCGTATCGACCTGAGCCGGCCACGTCATCATCAGGGCCAGCAAGTCATGCTTCTGAGTGAGCTTGGCGTATCCGGCCCCGATGTAGAACATGGCCAGCCAGCTTTGCATGACCCACAGGAACAGGTGCGCGTACAGGCGTGAACGCCGCGCTGCGGGGGATGTCGGCCCAGGACGGCGCGCCCCTGCGACCCAGGAACGGGGAAGCATGATCGATCTCAATCGGCGGAAGTTGACAGAAAAGGCCCGGCCGGTCGGTTCAGCCCTGCGGTCCGGCCTGCAAGGCGGCGACGACGCGCGAAAGCCAGCGCGTGCCGACGCCCGGCGTCTGGGCGATGCACCCCCAGCAGGGGGATGTAGAACATGGCCAGCCAGGTCTGCATGATCCGCAGGACACGCTGCATGCCCCCCCAAGAACGAGAACGCATGGTCAATCAGTCCTTCTGCGGCCCGGTTCCGGCCGCTTCGGGGAAATAGAGCCCCGTCACGGAATCCACAGCCATGCTCGCGGCCATGCGGCCGATGTCCCGGCGCGGACCGTAGGCGGCGCAGGGGTCCGGTGAGGGAATCTTGATCTCCTTGCGGGCCTTGGTAGCGAAGGCTTCTCTCACCGCGTCTCCCATCGGCTCGGCCATCTGCAAGGCGTCGCCGACGCGCGAGAGCGAAGGCGTGTCCATGCCCACCACCTGGGCGGTGCGCGCTCCGATTCCACAGCCAGTCCGCCGGTCGAACCCGGTACGCGCAGAGTGACGACAGGCACGACGAAGCCGCTGGCGGCGCTGACGACGGACCCCACGCGGCCCGTCGCTTCAAACCGCACGATGGCCGTGCGGACCGTCGCGGTCTTCGACGTCGGCGTCGTCACCACCGCAAAACGCTCGCTGACTTCGAAACAGATCTGACGATCCACCTCGCGCAGCACCATCGAACGCTCCGTCTCCGTCAGACCTTCGCCGACGCGGGGAGCGAAAACCGCCTTTTCCAAGAAGACGCTATCAACGCTGTCGGATGCGGCGTCGTCGCGGCGCTGCTGAATCGAGGCGCCCTCGTTTATGCCGCCGCGCTTCTGCATGTCGGCGTAGCTGCTGAGAAAGCCGGAGTTCGGCGCAGGCTTGGTGGTGCAGGCGGCAAGGCCCGCCGTTGCGAGAATGGGGGCGATCATGAGCGCTCTGTTCATGAGGTGTCTCCGGTCGTCGTCTTGGCTCACAGCGCCCTGATGCCGGCGCTCCACCTGAGACGCCGCCGCCCCGCCTCCCCCTCAATCGAATTCAAAATATTCTTCCGGACTCCAACTTGACGCATTGCGGAAAACGCCAGCGCATTGGAGAAGGCCGCTTCTGGATATGGCGACGTCTGACATCGAGGGGTCTATTCACACGTGACGTCGAACGCGAAAGCCGAACTTCTGGCCGTTTACTTGGAACGTCGCCCCGCGCTCGTCCGCTTCTTTGCGACGAGGATCGGATGCCCTGATCGTGCGGAAGACATCGTGCAGGACATCTACGTTAGACTTCAGGCCCTGTCGGAAACCTCTGCGCGCGAAATCGCCAATCCCGCCGCCTTCCTATACCGGATCGGCGGCAATCTGATGTTGGACGGCGTTCGGCGACGACAGCGCGCCTCGGCCAGGGATCAGGCCTGGTCCGATGCGTCGAGCCTAAGCTCTGACGGCGTATCGGTCGCCGATTCCCCCTCTCCCGAGGATGCGGCCTGGGCGCGGTTGAAGTTCGATCGGGTCGCGGCGGCCGTCGAGGAGCTCCCTCCCAATGTCCGCATCGCCCTTCGTCTGCACCGGATCGAAGGCCTGACCCACGCAGAGGTCGCCGCACGCATGGGCGTCTCGCGCAGCTCGGTCGAAAAGTACCTGAGCACGGCCCTGGCCCACCTGTTGAAACGGGTCGGATGGCCATGAAATCAAGATTTCACCGCTATTCATTGTGGGTCGTCGCGCTCCGCGGCGTCTCTTTCTCTGGACGCCCCCTCGTCCTACGGGCTGAAGCCGCATGACACGCCACACCTCGCCCTTTTCCCAGAGCGTTATCGACCAGGCCTCGGCCTGGGCCGTCCGGCTGGGCGGCGGCGACATGTCCGAGGCGGACTACCTGGACCTTGAAGCCTGGCTGGCGGCCTCGCCCGATCATCCTCACGCCCTGACTGAAACCGAGCAGCTATGGGCGGCCCTGGACGATGATCGCGGCGCGCTGGACGCCGCCTTGACGCAGGCCGCCGCCGCGACAGCGCCGACGATATCCGCCCTCGCGCCCCGCAAACGCTCGCCCAATCGACGCTGGCGGTGGGCCGGCGGAGGCCTGGCGGCCGCCCTGGCCGCAGGCCTTCTGCTCCTGCCTTTGTTGAGCGGTCGGCCCTCCACCTATGTCACCGCGCCCGGCGAACAGAAGACGATCACCCTCCGCGACGGCTCGTCCATCGCCATGAACGGCGGCTCGGAACTTTCGGTCCGCCTGTCCGGCAAGGAGCGCTTGATCGAGATGAAGTCGGCCGAAGCCGCCTTCGACGTGGCGCACGACGCCCAGCGCCCCTTCCGCGTGACGGTCGGCGAGAGCCGGATCGAGGTCTTGGGCACGGCCTTCGACGTTCGTCGCGACGGGCGCTCCACGACCGTCAACGTCTCCAGAGGCGTCGTGCGGGTCTCCGAACTGGCGGACCCCGCCCACAACGTCCGCCTGACCATGGGACAGGCCGTCACCCTGGTGGACGGCAGCCACGCCCTCGAGGTGACGCAAGGCTCGACCGAGACCGCCGGCTGGCGCGCCGGGCGGCTGGTTTACGACAACCGCCCCCTGTCGGACGTCGCCGCCGACCTCAGCCGCGCCTATCCGACGCCCGTACGCGCCGTCGGCGACGCCGCCGATATCCGCTTCACAGGCACCCTGGTTCTCGACGACCAGGCCTCGACCTTGCGTCGTCTCGAGGCCTTTCTTCCCATCTCCGCATCCCGCGCGGATGGAGCCGTCCAGCTCAGGTCACGCGAAGCCGCTCGATGATCTGCAGAGGGCGACGCGGGTTCATCCTGTTCGGCATTGCGTTCTCGCTGGGCGGCCAGACGGCGCAGGCCGGGGAGCGACATCGCCTGTCCATCCCCGCCCAGCCGATGACGGCGGCCGTCCTGCAACTCGGCGTTCAGGCCCGGGTCTCGATCAACGCCGGAGCCGCCGCCGCCTGCGGCCGTTCGCGCGCCGTCCGCGGCTCTCATGACGTCCAATCGGCCTTGCGCCTGATGACGGAGGGGAGCGCCTGCGCCTTCCGGCGCATCGACGATCGAACCTACATCATCACGCCGCGCCCCCAACCGCGCCCTGCGCCCTCCCTGAGGACAGCCCCCGAAGCGCCGCCGGTCGAGTACGTCCCTTTCGCCGTCGATGACGTCATCGTCACCGCCACGAAACGCGATCTGGCGCTGGCCGACGCCCCCTACGCCCTGTCCGCGCTGGACGGAGACGTCTTTGACGCCGCGGCGCGACAAGACACCGCCGCCCTCGCCATTCGCCTGGCGGGGCTCACCGTCACCAACCTGGGCTCCGGCCGCAACAAACTGTTCGTGCGGGGACTGGCCGACAGCCCCCTGACCGGCCAGACGCAGGCGATGGTGGGGCTGTACCTCGACGAAACCCGCCTGACCTACGACGCGCCCGATCCGGACCTGCGCCTGGTCGACCTGGAACGCGTCGAGCTCCTGCGCGGCCCCCAGGCTTCGCTCTATGGGGCCGGCGCCATGGGAGGGGTGCTGAAGCTGGTGAGCCGACCGCCCGAACTGGACGCCTACAGCGGCAAGGCCTCCGCAGGGGTCAGCTTCACCGAAGGCTCCATCTCCGGCAATTCGACGGATGTGATCTTCAACGCGCCGTTGATCCGCGACCGCCTGGCCATGCGCACCGTCATCTATCAGGAAAGGTTCGGCGGCGTCATCGACGACACGAATCTGGGCCTGATCGACACCGGCCGCACCGTGCGCTCGGGAACGCGCATGACGTTTCTATGGCGCATTGATCCCCAGTGGCAGGCGCGGCTCGGCTGGGTGCGGCAGGACATCAGGATCAACGACAGCCAGTACGCCTTCGAATCCCAAGGAACCTACGAACGCGCCCTGTCGAAACGCGAGCCGAGCAACAACAACTTCAGCGGCATGGCGCTGGCTGTCACGGGAGATTTGAGCTGGGGGCGGGTGAAGATCACCAACGCCTTTCAGGCGCACAACCTCGGCCGTCGCTACGATGCGACCAGGGCCGCCGCACCACTGGGCGCAAGCGACGGGCCGCTGATCTATGACGAGGCGGACAGCATCGAGGCGATCGCGCTGGAGATGTCCGTCGCCACCCATCCAGGCGGCCCCTTTGAAGGCATCGCCGGCGTCTACGCCTCGCAATACGAACATGACCGGGCCGGCGAACTGCGCGATCTCAAGCCTGACCAACAACTGTTTCGGGCCGTCAAGCAGGACAAAACCTGGGAAGCCGCCCTGTTCGGCGAAGCGACCTGGAATCCGCGTGATCGCATCAAGCTCAGCCAGCAATTGTCCCCCGTCGCCACCACCCAGATGGGAGACTATGTGACGTCCGAAGTGGCCGCGAGCGTCGCCATGGGCGCCTGGGACGCCACCCTCCGCATAGACAATCTGTTCAACGGCTCGGGCGACACCTTCGGCTACGGCAACCCTTTCCTCGTCGGCCGAGAAACCGTCGCCACGCCCCAAAGACCGCGCAGCTTCACCCTGTCGCTGACGCGCAGCTTCTGACGGCGGGGCATGCCGCACCCTGCCGCCTGCGGCGACTTGGCTGGCTGCCCATAAATCATTGAAATGATTGGAGCGGGTAGCGAGAATCGAACTCGCGACATTCAGCTTGGGAAGCTGACGTTCTACCTCTGAACTATACCCGCTCAAAAAGATCGTTTAGCGTCAATGCCTTAGCGATCCGAATGGCTAACCTGTAGGGGGTGGGTAGCCATTTCCTGTTCCTGATTCAACCCTTTTGAGGCGCGATCTGCAAGGCGTTTTTGATCGCGGGCGCGGGTATATCGCTGAACCTCTTTCGCCGTCTGGTGGCCCGACCAAGCCATGATTTCCGCTTCGCTGTGCCCGGCGTTGGCCAGACGGGTGCAGCCTGCCTTGCGAAGGCCGTGAGCCGTGCCCGGCACTCCAGCCGCCTTGCAGGCCTCCCCGAACCAGTTTGCAAAGCCTTGGGCCGTGAAGGCTACGCCGCGCGCGCTTTGCAGGAACAGCATCTGATTGGCCGGCACCGTGTCGAGCGATGCCTTCAGGGCCGGGAGGATCGGCAGGGATAAAGGCGCGTCCGTCTTCTCCTGCGTGAAGACCAACCGCCCGTCCCGGATATGCTGGCGCCCCATCTGGCGCACGTCGCCTGACCGCTGGACCGTGTAGAGCATCAGGTCGAAAGCCAGCCGCTCGCGCGTCCCGACAGCCCACTTCGCCTCAAAGGCGTCGATCTCGGCTTCGCTCCAGGTGTGGTGGCCGGCCGTCGTGGTCTTCAGCGCCTTGATGCCCGCCGTGGGGTCGTCAGGCCGCCAGCCGCGCGAGACGGCGAAGGTCATCAGCGCGCGCAGCACCTTGACGAGATTGTTGGCCGCTGCGGGTCGGTCAGCCATTCGGTCCCGCAGGTCGAGGACGTGGCGAGGCTGGAAGCCGCGAACGCCGAACTCGCCCCGCATGGCGCGGAGCCGTTCGATCGTGCCGCGATAGTGCTTCTGGGTGGTCGGCTTGAGCTGACGCCAGTCCGCAGACGCGTAGAAGGCGATCGCCAGGGCGTTGATCGTCCCCGGCTTGGTCCGCCCTGCCCCCGGCTCGATCTTCTTCAGTCCCTGCGTCGCGCTGGCGTAGGCCTCGGCGAACTCAGGATCACCCGGCTTCCCCGGCAGGTAGACGGTGGCGCATCCCTTGCGTCGGAACCGATAGCGGACCTTGCCGTGACGGTCGCGGAAGCAGGTCACATTGGCGAAGCCTGTCATCTTCCCAGCGCTGCGTCCCACTCCCGTTCCTCTGCCTCTGCGTCCACGCCGCTGTTGACGGGGGATCTAGCATGGAGGCGAACGATGCCGCCCGGCAAGAGGTCATAAGCCGCAGGCTCCACCCCCCTGCCCGCCAAGGCGGTTAGGATGCGCTCGATTTCAGTCAGGCGAACGATGCGGGGTTCGCGTTTGGGCTTGGTCATTCCGCCCTCCTGGCGCAGATCAGGACGATGGGGGTCATCACCACAAGTCCTCCGAAAAGAGCTTGCCTTCGCAATGCATGAGGCCCGTTAGTTGGCCGGATGCGCGAGCAATCACAGCGGCCTCTTCACGTGTCGCAAATGAACCGTCCGACAGCAGAAACCCGCTGTCTTCACCGTCTGGATATGGGCCGTCAGGGTGGATCGCGAACAGGTTGTGATGGCGAGCAGGTGGCGGCGCGCTGATGATGACCGGCACTGCTCTCGGATCGCCAGTTTGTTCAGGCGTCAGGTGGATGCGGTGCGCGGCCGCGACAACACGGACAGGCGGGACGATGGGGGTCATGCTGGCCCTCCGAACGCGGGGGTGATGGCGACGCGCGACAGGCGCCAGCCGCGACGATAGGCTCGCTGCCAGACCTTCGAGGCGCTCATGCCGTCGTGATGGCCGGTGCGCCATCCGGCGACGAAGTTGTGCATGGCCGACTCGCGGGTGAATGACACGCTGTCGATTGCCGGAGCGCCGGGGCAACCGAAACCGCGATCCTCGGGGTAGAGGACGGCCCAGCCGAACGATGTCGCCGTCATTCCCCCTCTCCCTGTTTGGCGCGGAGGATGGCGATGACTAGGGCGAGGGCGGGGGTTTTGCTGATGGCATAAACCTCCGTGTCCGAGGACAGCAGAAACGCCCCATTCGGAATCGTCAGGCTTGCCTCATAGTTCGGGTCTAGCTGCTGCACTGACCATCGCCACCCCGGCAACACCCTCTCGACTATCGCTAGGGCGGCGTCCATAGATGACGTCCAATGCGCATCCCAAGCGCCCCATGCACCGTCTTTGTCGCCGCACATCGCGACGCCTAGAGACTGGCCGATCTCTGCATCCAGCTCCCGGCTCCCCACCTCGGCGGCCTCCAGCCTAGCGATGAGGGCGGACAGGTCAGCGGTCATTGCGGTCCTCGATTGTATGCAGCGATGTTCCTCATGCCCTCTGGAGATATGAGAAGTCGCCATTCGGGCCCTGACGCTCTTCGTTCGTCTGGTCACGGCTGGGCTCCAGTTGATCGGCGACAGCCTGAGCGTTCTGGGCGACCTGCTTACGGGCGACTTCGCAGGCGCCTGGGAAGGCGCGAATGGTGGGGGCCGGTCGGCATTGCGCTCGGCGCCATGACGACAGCAAACGGGTACAGCGGTCGAATGACCACTGCTCCCTACAACTTCGACAACACCAGCGGGGTCGGCTTCCACGTGAAGTCGTCTCATATGTACATCAGCGCTTCACGTACGGGA